>NC_020054.1:1043697-1375363 GCF_000331105.1 Fibrella aestuarina BUZ 2
GCTCCAGCAAATGGAGCGGCTTTTTTATTGCAAAAACCTACAAGGTCTCCGAGACCTTGTAGGTTTGACTACTTTAGTCTTCGATAGCGCCTTCGTCGTCATCTTCGGTACCGCCAATGGGATCGAGGAGGGCGTTGGCATCTTCGTTGATCTTCGCCCGGATTTTGGCTTCTAGTTCGGCCATCAACTCAGGGTTATCGAGGATAAGGTCCTTCACGGCGTCGCGGCCCTGTGCAAGGCGGCTGGCCCCGTATGAGAACCACGAACCCGACTTCTTGATGATCTCCATCTCAACGGCGAGGTCGAGGATTTCGCCCACCTTCGAGATACCCTGACCATACATGATGTCGAACTCGACGACTTTAAAGGGAGCCGCCAGTTTGTTCTTCACCACTTTTACCTTGGCGCGGTTACCGATGATGTTGTCGGCGCCTTCTTTGATCTGCCCAATCCGGCGGATGTCGAGGCGAACCGAGGCGTAGAATTTCAAGGCGTTACCACCGGTTGTGGTTTCGGGGTTACCGAACATCACGCCGATTTTCTCACGCAACTGGTTAATGAAAATGCAGCAGCACTGCGTTTTGTTAATCACGCCGGTCAGTTTCCGTAGTGCCTGCGACATCAGACGGGCTTGCAGACCCATCTTGCTTTCACCCATCTCGCCTTCGATCTCGGCTTTGGGCACGAGGGCGGCAACGGAGTCGATGACGATGATGTCGATGGCGCCTGAACTGATCAGGTGTTCGGTGATCTCGAGGGCCTGCTCGCCGTTGTCGGGCTGAGCGATCAACAGGTTATTGGTATCGATGCCCAGCTTCTCGGCGTAAGTCCGGTCGAAGGCGTGTTCGGCGTCGATAAAGGCAGCCAGGCCGCCTGCTTTTTGGGCTTCAGCGATGCAGTGCATCGTGAGCGTGGTTTTACCAGATGATTCGGGACCGTAGATTTCAACCACCCGACCCCGCGGAACGCCACCAATACCAAGGGCCAGATCGAGGCCCAGCGAACCGGTTGAGATCACGGGAATGTCGACGACTTTGCTTTCGCTCAGGCGCATAACCGTACCCTTGCCGAACGCTTTGTCTAACTTTTCAATGGTGGTTTGGAGGGCTTTCAGCTTATTGTCATTAGCACTTGCTGTGGCCGTGGCCAAATCAGATTTTGCCATGTTTGGGAAGTTGTTTAACTGATTAAAATTACGACTTTTTGATGGGTTTTCCAAGCCCGGCTCCTAATGTTTGCGGGATAGTTTTAAGCCGTTTAGGCGGTAAAGAATCAGTGCAGAACGACGAGGTCAGCAGGGTCTTTATCTGGCACAGAACACTCGCCTTCGTTTCGTTTAAACCGGCATGGATGTCGCCCCGTACTTGCTCGCTCATCTTCTCGACGGCGGGTTTCGAGATGTACCAACCCAGTGGGTAATGGTGGCGGCGGGTGTCGAGCGTCAGGCTGGTGTAAGAAAAACTAAGATCTTTCGAGAGGGTGTTGGCGATAAGCTGATCGAGGCCTACGCTGTTACGGTTCCAGGTGTTTAGGAACCCTTTGACGGGTTCGGCCAGGAAACGTAACGTGCTCAACGTACCCGGCGTATCCGCCGCGGCGTAGTTGGGCAGGAAGATGAGAAAGTAACGTACCTGACGGGCAACGGCGCGGCGAGTCGGGCCGATTCGGATGGTGTCGCTGATCCGTTGCAGGCTCTTGATAAGCTGCACGGCCGTCAGGATACCCGTGTTCTCGGCATAGCCGCCGTCGATGACGTGGTAGCTGGTTTGCTGGCAGTTGGCCCCCGTAATATTGGGCAGCGGACCGGTTGCCTTGCCGCCGCTGGTCACGAACGGAAACCGGGCGCAGAGAAACGTCGCGGTTTTATAGGGCACGTCGCTGCGGATGCTGGCAAACAGGTCGGCCACGTCGTAGAAGGGATTGAGCGAATCGGCCGTGTTGCCCAGATTGAGGTTGGTCATGATTACTTTTTGCCCGGTTTCGGCAGCTGCCCCGTTAAGGAGCAGGGCCGGGAGCGCCAGCGGGTTTCCCTTTAGTTCGGCGGTAGATGGCCACAGCCGTAGGAAGGACTGCGGAAGCACCTGGTGCGTGGTTGAATCGAGGCGGACGCTGTCAGATAGCATACCGCGCTCCCACGCATCTTCGAGCCAGCGGTTGCGGTCGAGGGCGGGCACCACAACCGGCATGAGATTATGCACGCCTCCACGGAAGAGCATGGCGGCGGCCGTCGGTGAAATCAGGTCTTCGGTGATCACGCGCTGCACCGGGTTTTTCAGGCTGGCCGCATCATGGCGGGGCTGGCAAGTGAGCGAGTCACGATGGCCGGCCAGCGTAGCCACGTAGGTAGCCGCCCCCACACCTCCGCCCGATACGCCGCTGATGGCAAACAGATGGCGGTCGAAGCAGGCAATGGAGTCGTTGAGGGCGCTCAGAGCTTCGGTCGTCCAGGCCGCCGCGCGAATGCCGCCCCCGGCCGTGGCCACCACAATGACGGGAAGCGGACTGGTGGTATCGCCTTGAAGGCGGGTCTCCAGCCATTGCCTGTAGTAGGCCGCCACATCGGGTCGTTGCAGCGCCAGCGATGAGTCGAGGCTGGGTGTTTGCGCGGCAGATACGTTGCAGGGGGCCGTAAGGGCCGTGTTTGGGCCAGAGGGGATGCTGAGCCGGATGTCGCTGTTGTCGTTGTAGCGCGAGAACAGCAGCACCAACATGACCAGAATCACGATGAGCGGGAAATCGGGCAGGTTGTTGAACTGATAAATGAGCGTGCCCAGATACGCCACCGCCGCTAGCCACAAACAGACCACCGCGTAGAGGCCAATGGTCTGCGCGGCGGGTAAGCCCGTTACCGTCGGCAGAAAGACCATCAGCGTGGCGACCAGCAGCCCTTGCCCGAACAGAATGCTGCGCGGCGCCAGATCGACCAGCAGCGCGTAATCATGCGACGGATTCAAGGGTTCGAACAGGGCGATGTGCTGCGCATCGAGCGACCGGTGATAGGGGCGGAGAATCCAGTAAAAGACCAGCCCACTGGCGATGACCGCCATCAGCAGCGTGATGTAGGCCAGGCCCGCGTTGGCCGTTTGCTCGCCCATGAGTGCATTCAGCCGTCCGTAGTTCAGGATGAGCGTCAGCGCCATGATTACAAACGGAGCATGGGCGAGCCAGAGCGGCACGTTTCGCAGCAACCGCAACTCGGGCTGAAGCGCCAGCAGTTTTGCGGCTGAATCGGCGGGCTGATCGGGCTTGAACTGCCCGAAATAATTGGGCTGGACGAACAGGAGCAGCTTACTGCTGACGTAAACCATGCCACCTAGCAGTCCAAGCGACACTAGCGAAAAGAGCAACACCCAAAAACGCGATTTGCCATCGTTGTTGATGAGCGAATAAAACAGCTCGTCGAACTGATCGAGCTGAAGCAGGCCAAACAGCAACAGCAGCAGATATACGATAAACTGCACGTTGAGAAACCCGCGCCAGATCGTCCGGAAATACCGCCGGAAGGTAAGTGGCGGCAGCGTTGGCTGCGGGTGCTCCAGCGCCCGAAGCTGCTGATTTACCGCCGCTTCGTTCTGGCGATGTTGATCAATATGGTGCAGCAACCCCAGCCGAATGGGTTCCTGATCGTAGTGGTACAGGCCAAAAAGGCGGAAGAACGCTTCACGAAACGAAAGCAAAATGCCCAGCGGATGCAGCAGAATGTACCACAACGCCAGGGCAATCGGAGCCATTTTGACCATGCGAATCGCGCTGAGCAGTCCGCTGCCTACCCAGCCGACCGGCCAGTCGAAGAGCCAGCCAATCAGTACCAGATTCTCGAACACATCGGCGGCGGCCCCAACGAGTGTGCCTAGCATAACGGCCTGCCCCAGCGCGCGCATCAGCCGGGTCAGGCGGGGGCGGCGTGGGTTGGTGACAAACAGCGAGTGTTCGGTATAATAGCCGCACCAGGTCAGCAACGTACCCACGTAGGCCGGAATGAACAGGAACATGTCAAGCAGCATTTCCAGCAGCGCCAGCTGCCATTGCCCGTTCAGGTCGGGCGTGTGGCGCCATTGTTGGAGCAACTCGGTTGGGTTGGGTCCCTTGCTCGCATATTGGCCACCCAGCGCGTTCATGTTCTGCTCGCCCAACTGATTTTCGGCAAAAACCAGAAAACTGGCGATGATCAGCGCACCCACCAGCCAATACACGCGGTTATCGGCCTGTTTGCGAGCGAAGGTAAGCGCGGGCTGAAGGATGGGGGCCAACCGTTGTCTGGTTGAGGCCAGTAGGGTATAGAGCCGATTCATGAACGTATCTGGTCGGTGATTGATGAGCAAAGTACCATGTATCTGCTCATATGTGCCGGCCATTTTAGTAAGCGTCCCGGAGCGTCGGTTGAACGGGGTAACAACGTACCTGGCCCAGGTAACTAATGAACGGGCTGTTCGGTACCAAGGCGGCTGGCGAAGGGCTGCGGTCGATGCTGTTTCAGCGCATTCGACAGAAAATCAGCGATATCCAGCGGCACCGTGCCCGCCTCATACGTGGGGGTGATCCGCACCAATTCGTGCCAGTCGCGGTCAGCTTCGTGCGGATACGCCAGCGCCAGACACGGTAACCCGCAACGGCCCGCGTCGAAATAAAGGCCGTCGTAGAACAAAACGGCGATCAACTTCTTTACCTGATGGACGGTAATGGCGTAGGTGTTCGTCAGCACCGCCTCGCCAAGGCGTTCGCCAAGCAGATAATCATAATACCGGTACTGAATAGCAACTCGTGGCGGAATGCTGGCCGGCAAACCGGGTTGAGGAATAGGGAGGCTGCCAAACGGGGAGCGATCAACGAAGGCGGTGGCCAACGCATCGCTTAGCGGGCCTCTTTCTGGGTTGTTCATGGCTTGATTCGCGTACGTTGTTTACTGGTAGTTCATTAATCACGCGGGCAAGCTACACCCGGCACAACGTAGCCTATTTACGGTCCACCATTTATTTTCGTCTATAGCATCACTATTCGTCATGGCTACACCCGCCATTGTTTTGTCACAGGTAACCAAGCGCTACCATCAGCAGCCGGTCGTTGATTCGGTGTCGTTAACGATTGCGGCCGGCGAAACGCTGGTCTTGCTGGGTACGTCGGGGAGCGGGAAAACTACCACGCTGAAAATGATGAACCGCCTGATCGACGCCGACGAAGGCACGATCGCCATCAACGGCACCGACGTACGGCAGCAATCGCCCCACGAGTTGCGGCGCGGCATCGGCTACGTGATTCAGGAGGCGGGGCTGTTTCCGCACTATACCGTGGCCGACAACATCGCGCTGGTGCCGCGTTTGCTTGACTGGCCCCCCGACCGCATCGCCCAACGTACCCACGAACTGTTGACGATGCTACATTTGCCCGAAAGCCTGCTGACCCGCTTTCCCGATCAGCTCAGCGGCGGGCAGCGCCAACGCGTGGGGCTGGCTCGTGCGCTGGCGGCCGACCCGCCCATTATCCTGATGGATGAACCCTTCGGGGCGCTCGATCCGCTCACACGGGCCGATATTCGCCGGGAATTTCGGGAGCTGGACGCCCTGCAACGCAAAACAATTGTGCTGGTCACGCACGACGTACGGGAGGCTTTTGCCCTGGCCGATCGCGTTGCGCTGATGGATGCGGGCCGGATTGTGCAGCTTGGCGAACCTAACGTGCTGCGTGATAGCCCCGCTACGCCCTTCGTCAGACGATTTGTTGACGCATAGAACCAAACGAAACGGCTATGGTTTTTCGTTGGAAGTAGGTAGATTGACTTGATCTTTTCGCATATGCGTCGCTTATACATCGTTCCGCTGCTTGGCCTGCTGGCCGCCTGTGCGCCCTCAAAGCCCAAATTTCCTACGCCTGATGGCACCGCCGCAACTGGTTCGGCGCCGGTGGGTACGTCGTCGGCTCAAAGCCGCCCCCGCTCGGCTGACCCGGAAGGCGACCGAATGCGGCCGGCTGGCCGGGTTCAACCCCGCTCCATTCCATCAACCGACGTGGGCGCCGCGCCCGTCACGCCCGATCAGCCCCAGAGTGAGTGGTCGGTGCTGGCAATCAAGGGCAAATTTCTGGCCATCGATACCACGGCCCTGCGCGTGTACCTGAACGTGATTACGAGCCAGCCCAATGGGCAACCCATGCCCGTGGCTACGTTTCAGGAGCGGTTTATGGTCAATTTTGTGATCTACCCCGATTACAACAATCGCGAGCGACTGGCCTACGGCAACGTGGCCCTTACGCCCGAAACGCTTACCCGCGACAACGATCATCTGGTGGTGTCGTTCACGATTCCACGGCCTAAAAACGCAGGAAATGCGATTATGCTGACCGAAATTTCGGAGAAGAATACGGGCAAAAAAGCGCTGAACGACCTGCCGCTCCGTTTCAAGACAACCCGCCTGTCCGACCAATATGCGCTTTTCGATGCGGCGGGTCGGCTACCACAATTGCGTAACTTTGCGCGAGCGCAGGACACCGTGGTGATCCGCGACGTATCGGGCACCAAACGTACGTTGTTTGCCTACCGCTACAAACACGAGTTTGACCCGGCCCTGCCACCAATGAGTTCATCGCAACGGCCCGCGCCCCGCACCCTGGCTATCGACACTACACTGACCATCACGACCAACGAACCCGTCCGGCTTCCCGGCGAAGGGTTGTATTACTTTGTGGCCGATACGGCCGATCAGAGCGGTATCGGTCTGCTGGTGGGCGATGGTCGTTACCCCAAAATGACCCGCCCCGAACGCCTCGTGAAGCCCTTGCTTTACATGAGTACGGGTACGGAGATTGCCGAACTGAATGCGTCGAAAGAAGCCAAAAAAGCGCTCGACCGGTATTGGCTAACGCTGACCTCGGGTAATGAAGAGGTGGCGAAGCGGGCGATTCGGGCGTATTATGGCCGGGTCGAAGAGGCCAACGCCCTGTTTACAACCTATAAAGAAGGTTGGAAAACCGACAAGGGCATGATCTACATCATCCTCGGGGCGCCCGACCGCGTGCAGCGCAGCCGCGACCGTGAGGTGTGGGTGTACAACAAGCGCAGCAACCTGTCGGAAGTGAATTTTACATTTAATCGTAAACAAAATCAATTTGTCGAGGACCATTACGAGCTGGTGCGCTATGTCGAATACCAGCCCATTTGGTACCCCGTCGTCGAAGCATGGAGAACCGGCGCAATCCGCGAGTAAATCGCCCCAATACCGAGTGGAACCCCAATGAACACGATCGCGGTGATGAAAATCGGCCGCGTGATTTTACTCGTGATGAGCGGGGCGATGCGCCAGAGCAACGGGATGAAGAACCGCGTCGCCAATCGCCCGTAGGCCGGTCTGGCGGCGGGCGAGAGACTCGGGATTACCCCCGGCGCGACGATCGCGACCGGAACGACGTACCCAGCCGCCCCCGAAATGACCGCGACGATCGGCGCGATAACCGGCCGTCGGGTGGGTATGATAAACCCCGGCCTGCCTACCGCCCCAAAGAAACCCGCCCGGAGCCCGGCCCCGACGAGATGGTCTACGGCATTCAGTCGGTGATCGAAACGTTGCGTTCGGGTCAGCAGATCGATAAGCTCTACATGGAGAAAAGCCTGAGCAACGCCGACATTCAGAATCTGGCGTTCCAGAATCGGGTGACGATCCAGCGGGTGCCGGTGGAGAAGCTCGATCGCCTGACGCGGAAAAACCACCAGGGTGTGGTCTGTCTGGTGGCGGCGGTGCAATACGTGAAGCTCTCGAATGTGATGGCCGACGTGCACGAGCGCGGCGAGGTGCCGTTCCTGCTGCTGCTCGACCGGATCACCGACGTGCGCAATTTCGGCGCCATTGCCCGCACAGCCGAGTGTGCCGGGGTGCAGTGTATCGTGATTCCGGGCAAAGGCTCAGCGGCCATCAACTCCGACGCCATGAAAACGTCGTCGGGCGCCCTAAACCACATTTCGGTCTGCCGGGAGTTTAGCCTGGTCGATACGGTATCGTACTTGCAGAAGTCAGGTGTGCAGGTGCTGGCTTGTACCGAGAAATCGCACCGCGATCTTTACACCTTATCGAATGATTTTAAAGGCCCGCTTGCGATCGTGATGGGCTCCGAAGAAGACGGTATCTCGCCCGACATCCTGCGCGTCGTCGACGGTCACGTCAAAATTCCGCTGCTCGGCGAAGTCGGCTCCCTCAACGTATCCGTCGCCACGGGCGTCGTGCTCTACGAGGTAGTCCGGCAGCGATCGGAGGGGTGATTGATTGATAATGAATGATGTATAATGAATAATGGGGGCTGACGCGTCTTACTTTCGTGTCAGCCCCCATTATTCATTATACATCATTCATTATCAGCCTAGGCTTTCTTGCCCTTGGTCGCGCCTTTTTTGGCACCAGCTTTAGCGGGTTTGCCGTCGAGCGTGTTGATCCAGGTGGCGAGTTTCAGCGCGTCTTCCTTCGGCACCTGCTTCATGGGGGCCATTGCGATGTAGCCCGGCCAGTTGCTTGGTTTTGGATTGTAGATCAGCTCAACGATCTGATCATTGGTGTAGTTGCGTTTAGCCACGTCTTTGTAGGCCGGGCCAACGAGTTTGGTATCGACACGGTGGCAGGCGATACACGTGTATTTTGTCATCAGGGCCTTCATGTCATCAGGAATGTTATCCTGCGCCTGAGCCGTAAACGATGCCGTAGCCAGACCGGCGGTGGCAAGAAGGAAGCTGAGTGCTTTTTTCATTGTAACGAAGAAATGGGCAATTGGTTAGACAAAACACGGGTTCACAGCGACCCCGCAAAAGTAAGTAACTGACCCCTACCGAGCCAATCCGGTATTGGCTTAATGCTATTGTAAAACAGTAATAAGACGCCGATTTACCCGAAAGGTTTAACGAGGCCTCCGAATCTTATCAGGTTGATGGCTCAGGCGCCCGCTTGCGAACTCCCAACGGAGGTCCGTCGTTCATCGGCTATGACGACCTACGATTTCAGGACCTACCACGTTCGGTCTATCAACGCCGCTTCTGCCGAAGAGCGCGCAGCCATCAATCAGGAGTTGAAGGATCTGTATGCTAGCCTGCCCGCCGCCGAGCAGGACAACTTTAACCGGCAACTACAAACCTTCCTGACCCGCGAAGTCGGTCGCCTCAAAAGCGACTACGAAGCGATCAAGGGAAGTGAATGAATAATGAATACTGTAGGATGTATAATGAATTGCTGCGTCAGCAGTCTGCCGCCTGGGCCATTATACATCCTACAGTATTCATTCTTTACTCCACCACGCTCAGCTTCACCGTGTTGGTGCGGCGCTGCTTCGAGAGCGGCATGCTGAGCGTATTAATGAAGATGTCGCCAGAACTTAGTTCGCCCCGGTCAACCAGGGTTTGCTTGATCGCCTCGACAGTCTGATCGACGTTCTGATTCGTTTCGGGGTTATACGGAATGACCTGTACGCCCCAGTAAAGACCCAGCACGTTGCGCAGCCGGGCATCGGGCGAGAATACGAAAATGCTCGCTTTGGGCCGGTGGTGGCTCAACCGCACGGCCGTGTAGCCCGACGTGGTGATGCCGATGATCGCTTTGGCTTTGGTATCGCGGGCGAGGCGGCAGGCGCTCATCACCACGTTATCGTTCAGCACGCTCTCGCTGGGGTGGTCGTTCACCTGCGCGTGGTGCTTGTAATAAATCTTATCCGAGTTGGCTTCGACGTTGCGGATCGTCGCGCTCATGTTCTCGACGGCCAGAATGGGGTAGCTACCCGATGCCGTTTCGGCCGATAGCATCACCGCATCGGCACCGTCCATAACCGAGTTGGCCACGTCGTTGATTTCGGCGCGGGTCGGGCGGGGGGCGTCGATCATGCTTTCGAGCATCTGCGTCGCCACGATCACGGGCTTGGCGGCCCGGTTGCACTTCTCGACCAGCATCTTCTGGATCATCGGTACTTCTTCGGCGGGCAGTTCAACGCCGAGGTCGCCACGGGCTACCATGATGGCGTCGGTCGCTTCGATGATTTCGTCGATGTTGGTGATGGCTTCTGGCTTTTCGATCTTGGCCACCACGCGGGCCAATTTGCCCTTCGACTTGATGTACTCTTTGATTTCGTGAATTTCCCGCGCTTCTCGCACAAACGAGAGGGCGATCCACTCCACGTCATGCTCAAGGCCAAAGTCGAGGTCGGCCCAGTCTTTCTCGGTTACCGACGGCATCGACACTTTCGTGTTGGGCAGGTTTACCCCTTTCTTCGACTTCAGGGGGCCGCCGTAGACGACCTCCGTTACCACGTCGGTGCCTTCCACGCCAATCACTTTTACTTCCAGCTTGCCGTCGTCGAGCAGGATCCGCTCGCCGGGGCGCACATCGCGGTACATCCCTTTGTAGGGTGTACTCACCCGTCCCGACGTACCCACTACTTCTTCATTGGTAAAGACCAATTTGTTGCCTGGTAGAATGGGGACACCATTCTTAGGGTCTTCAACGGCGCCAATCCGAATCTTGGGACCTTGTAAATCTTGCAGAACGCAGAGGTTCAGGTTATTCTCTTCGTTGATCTCGCGGATGCGATTCAGGCGCATGAGGTGGTCTTCATGCGTGCCGTGCGAAAAATTGAGCCGGAACACATTTACGCCCGCACGGGCAAGGGCCAACAGTTGATCTTTGGTTTCTGAGGCCGGGCCAACCGTGGCAACAATCTTGGTTCGTTTAAACATGGAATAGAACTGAAGAGAAGCGGATGCTGAACGTATCGGCCACAAAATTAACCGGATCGTTGAGAATAGCTTAAGAGTTTGGCGTTTGCCGTTTGATGTTTACCATTCATTTGGCACAATCAACAGTAAACCGCATAGGCTAAATACCAAACTCTTGATAGTCATTTGGTGATCTGGATTCGTTCTGTTACTTTTGCGGACTCAATTCAGAAACAGGCATTTTAGTCGCAGCTATACAATGAAAAGAACGTATCAACCGTCGAACCGCAAACGCCGCAACAAACACGGCTTCCGGGAGCGGATGGCAACGCCCAACGGGCAGAACGTGCTGGCGCGTCGCCGGGCGAAAGGTCGCTGGAAGCTGACCGTTTCAGACGAAAAGAAAGGCAACCGGTTTAAACTGTAAGGCCCGACTTTTACCAGTCATTAAAAAAGCCGCTCTGATGATCAGAGCGGCTTTTTTAATGACTGGTAGTCCTGAATACCTACTCATTCTCATTTTGAGCGGGGAGACAGATACCAGTTGACACCAATGCCAAGTAATAAAAATCGATTGAAGGGAGCCAGCTTGCTACTGCGAAAGGCGTCCTGTACGTCGTCAACGCCCAGTGTAGCCGTCGCGTCAACGCTGAGCCGATTGCCCACAAAATAGCTAACGCCTACTCCAGCGTTGGCCCGGATGGTAGCCGGGGTTCGCCCGACTAACCCCGCTACTTGCAGGTCTCGCGTCGAGGTGATAGCGTTCCAGCTATAACTGCCTTCTAGGTGAACGAAGGGCTTGAGACGTCCTTCTGAGAAATAACGCCGGGCGATCAGTGACAAACCGACCGATGAACTGGTAAACTGGGGCGGCTCACCTGACTGGCCCAAAAATCTGTACTGGGTTGTGCCAAACTCGACGGGTACACCGAGGCCGATGAACACGTTCTTTTTGGGAAAGAAACCAGCCGATGGCGTCAGGCGAAAGCTGGAACGGGTCGTAGACGATGATATCGTGTTCGGGTCGTTTGGCCAGATACCCGTTGCCGCGTTCAGGCCCAGCGCCCAGGTGCCTTTTTCGGTTTGGGCGTGTGCTGCATGAATCAAGCCCAGCAGGCAGGCCAGTAAGAAGCAACGTATTTTCATCGTTGAGTTAGTTTGATGGTTAATAATCAGTAAAAGAACCGCTGCGCACTGGCTGCGCCAATCAATTTCTCACCCGTCTGCGCGGCTTCAACATACCCGTACATAGGAGCAGGAGGTTAAGCAAGAGTGTATCGAAAAGGAAAAAGCAAAGAAGGATAAAACAGATTTTATTAAGGGGAGTACCGACGTGGCGAAAGGTCAGATCTGTGCTGGTAACGTGTAAGTAGTTACATGACCGTATTAGCGGATGATGGTTGGAATTCAGTAAATAAATAGCCTAAATTCATAGACTACGTAGTTAGGCCTGACGAATAAGCGGAGGTAGATTCAACTTGCTTAGTGTAGCTTTGCACCCCTCATGCCCAATACGTTTCCCAAAACCGAACGCCTGACGAGCAAAAAGCTCATCAACCGACTCTTTGACCGAAGCGCCCAAACCGGCGCCGATGCGGTGCAGTCGGTCTATGCGCATCCGTTTCGGGTCATGTTTGTGTTGCCCGGATTGGCACCTGCCACCAACGTACCTGACGCCGTCGACGTACGGGCTGTAGATTCAGCCGAAGCAAACGAGGTAACTACCAACGTACCTGAGGTAGTGCCGAAGCCTTCGCCGCAGGCATTGCCGCAGGTACTGTTTAGCGTGCCCAAACGGGCCTTCAAAAAAGCGGTGGACCGTAACCTCGTACGGCGGCGTTGTCGCGAGGCATATCGGCTGAATAAGTGTATCTTGCAGAAGGCCGCTGTCTCTCCCGTTGCGATTACATTTCTGTATACCGCCAAGGTCAAAATTTCGTTTGACGAGATAGATAAAGGCATGAAATTGGCACTCAAACGGATGAACAATGTACGATGACCAATGCACAATGATCCTGCTTCGGCAGCGCATCGTTCATTGAGTAAACCATTGTGAATTGTTCATCATACATTGTTCATTACGTTATGCGGCTCCGTAAAAAACTCATACTTGGCACCTCGGCCCTGCTCGTTGCGGGTGGGCTGACGGCCTTTACGCGCGATGATCGCTTTTTCGAGATCGCCCGGAACCTCGACATCTACGCCACCATGTTCAAAGAGCTGAACATGTACTATGTGGATGAGGTAAACCCGAACCGGATGGTGAAAACGAGCATCGACGCGATGCTGAAATCGCTCGATCCATACACCAACTTCTACGCGGAAGACGACATCGAAGATTACATGACCATGACCACCGGCCGCTATAACGGCATCGGGGCCGTGATCGGTGATCGGCAGGGGCGCAACATCGTGATGATGCTGTATGAAGGAACACCCGCCGAAAAGTCGGGTCTACAGATCGGCGACGAGATTCTGAAAATCGACGGTGTCGACATCAAGACCCGGCAGGATGCCGATCCGGGTAAGTTGCTGCGGGGACAGACCGGCACGGCGGTGAAACTGACGGTGAAACGGTACGGCCAGAAAACGCCTGTCGACCTACAGGTGCAGCGCGATGTGGTGAAGGTGACCAACGTGCCCTACTACGGCATGCTCAATGATGAAGTAGGCTACATCGACCTGAAAGATTTCATGGCTGCTGCTGGCCGCGAAGTGAAAGCCGCCTATCAGGACCTGAAAAGCAAGGGCATGAAAAAGCTGGTGCTCGACGTGCGCGAAAACCCCGGCGGGTTGCTCGATCAGGCCATCGACATCTCGAACGTCTTTATCCCGAAAGGCTCGGAAGTGGTGACGACGAAAGGCAAAGTGTCCGAGTGGAATAAATCGTACTCGGCAATGGCCCCCGCCCTCGATACCGAGATGCCTATTGTAGTGCTCACCAACAACCACTCGGCCTCGGCGGCCGAGATCGTATCGGGTGTGATTCAGGATTATGATCGGGGCGTACTGATTGGGCAACGTACCTACGGCAAAGGTCTTGTGCAGACGACCCGCCCGCTCTCGTTCGGGACGCGCATGAAGATCACGACGGCCAAATACTACATTCCGAGCGGCCGGTGCATTCAGGCCATCGACTACAGCCACCGCAATGCCGACGGCAGCGTGGGCAAAATTGCCGATTCGCTACGCACGGCCTTCAAAACCCGCGCCGGTCGGGTGGTGTATGATGGCGGGGGAGTAACGCCCGATGTCCAGACGGAAGCCCAAACGCCGACGCCCATTGCCCAAAGCCTGACCAGCAAGGGACATATTTTTGATTACGCCGTCAAGTACAAGAGCGAGCACCCGACGATCAAACCGGCCCGCGAGTTCCGCCTTACCGACGCCGAGTATCAGGAGTTTGTGAAATGGGTGTCTGACAAAGAATACGACTACACCACGCAGGTCGAGAAAGACCTGGGTGTGCTAGAGGCATCGGCCAAAAAAGAAAAGTATTTCGACCAGATTCAGGATCAGCTGAAAGCGCTGAAATCGAAAATGTCGCACAGCAAAGATGCCGACATGAAAACCTTCCAGGCTGAGATCCGGACGTTGCTGAACGAGGAAATAGCCAGCCACTATTACCTGCAAAAGGGCCTGAAAGAAGCGTCGTTTGCGACCGATCCCGACATCAAAGCCGCCCTTGACCTGTTCAAAGACATGAACCGGTACAATGGAATTCTGAAAAAGAAGTGATGCTTTCTACATGATGAATGCGCTGCTGATTCTCCACGTTGTGATCTGGCAGCGCATTCATCATGTAGAAAGCATCGTTACGTATGATTCTGTCCCTCGATACATCCACTACCGTTTGCTCGGCCGCGCTGCACACCCTGACGGGCGAGTTGCTTGGTTGTTACGAATTGTTTACGGAGCGCACGGCGTCGTCGCGCCTGACCACACTCCTGCACGATGTGGTTGCTCATGCTGGGTTTGCGTTGGCCGATGTGTCGGCGATTGCCGTAGCCAAAGGCCCCGGTTCTTACACAGGGCTCCGCATCGGGGTGTCAACGGCTAAAGGGCTGTGTTTCGCGCTCGACAAACCGCTGATTGGGATCAACACGCTCGTGGCCATGACCGAGCAGATTCGGCCGTTTTATGCGCCGGGCAACGCTTTGTCAGGTACGTTGTTTTGCCCCATGATCGACGCCCGCCGCATGGAGGTGTATTGTGCCATTTACGATCAGCAGGGGCAGGAAGTTCAGCCCACCTCGGCTACCATTCTGGACGAGCAATCGTTTGCCAATTGGCTGGCTCAGCAGCCGGTTGTCTTTTTCGGCGATGGGGCGGCCAAAGCTCGCCCCGTCCTGACGCACCCCAACGCGATCTTCCCGGCCGTGCAGGTACGTCCCTCGGCGCGCACGGTGGGTACGTTGGCTGTCCAAGCCTATGCTGCCGGGCAATTTGAGGACCTGATCGCGTTTGAGCCCTATTACCTCAAAGAGTTCATGACCACAAAGCCGAAAGCGGTGCTTTGATTTGTACCCTAACGAAGGAGAGATCTTGACGCTGCTTGACATACAAGCTGAATCCGATAAGCGGTTTTCCTTCTAGCCGATTTGCAATAAACACACCTGTCCGTTAGTAAACCTCAAGATCCCTCCTTCGTCGGGATGACAGAGGGGAGTCACTACGGTTGGATAGCTGCGTTTAAAAGCTCCCAAGTTGGGTTGATCGATTCAATCAGGGCAACCTTTTTCGCGCGTCGCCACCCTTTGATTTCTTTTTCACGCTCGATAGCATGGCGCACATACTGGTGAAATTCCCAATAAACCAGCCTATAACAAAAATACTTGCCTGCAAACTTGTCGACCTGTCCTCGTGATTCGTAATGCTCCGCTAGCCGTCGAACCAGATCATTAGTCATACCCGTATACAAAACAGTCTGAGCAGGATTAGTTGTGATGTATACATAGAAGGCATAATTCTTCATATCAGGTTTTAAATGGGGTGGAGGTGTCTTTTTTGTCATCCCGACGCCAGGAGGGATCTTGAAGCATACTAACGAACAAGCCATTATGCTTCAAGATCCCTCCTGGTGTCGGGATGACAAAAGCAATGATGAAAGTAGAAAGCGCTTACTCGTTCCAGGCGTTTTGGCTGTTAAGGGGCATGCAGGCAATGTATTCACCGGGGACGGGGTCGTAGGCTAACACCTCCTTGCCGATCTTTTCGCTGGTGTAGTACCCCAGTAGCGTCAGGCTTTTGAGGCGGCGGAAGAAAGCGGGTGGCCCGGATGGTTTGAGCGTTATGCCCCAAAGCGACGGCGGAAACGGCTCGGCTTCTTTGTCGAGTGCCAGCAACAGGGCCTCGCGCTGAGCGGGCGTACACTCGACAAACGATTTCCCGTATTTCGATTCACAACGCTCGTCCAAGGATTCCAGGCCCGCCAGAAAGTCCTTCTGATCTTCCTCCGACAGTAGATCGTGCAGCATCTTGTCCACAAACTGCGGCACGCCTAGTTCTTTGGCGCCTGGTGTGCTGGTCTTGGGTAGAATCGTCTCGGTAATTTCAGCAATGGTATTGGCCTGTTCAGGAGACAGAAAAACGGGCTTCCAGTCTAGCTTGACCGTTTTCTGGCAGGCTATGAAGGTTTCGGTCAGGGCTGTGGCCGAGACGGCGTAGCCCATAAACAGAGCCGAGGTTTTGAGGGCGTTACGGCGGTTCATAGGTCGTTGCGGTTTTTGGCTTTCGTGGCAAAATCAACGGCGCGGGCTGTTAGGGCCATGTACGTAATCGACGGGTTCACGCACGATGACGAGGTCATGCAGGCGCCATCGGTCACAAAGACGTTGGGGACGCTGTGGAGTTGATTGTTCCCGTTGACGACCGACGTTTTGGGGTCGCGGCCCATCCGCGCCGTGCCCATTTCGTGAACACCCACGCCAATACCGCCCGAATAGTCAAACGTGGTGATGTCTTTAAAACCGGCAGCGTCGAGCATCTCGGCGGCATCGGCCATGATCTGCTTGCGCATTGCCAGTTCGTTCTGCTTGAATTCGGCGTCGAACACTAGCATGGGCAAGCCCCACTGATCGTTCTTGTCGGGATGCAGGGTCACTTTGTTGTCGTGGTAGGGGAGCACCTCGCCGAAGCCCATCAGCCCCATGCTCCAGCCACCCGGCTTGAACAGCGACTCTTTGAAGGCGGCCCCGACACCGGGTGTATTGACGCCCCCGCCCCAGTTGCCGCGGCCTGCTCCGGCACCCTGGTAATCATAACCCCGCAGGAAGTTCGGGTTCTTCGATTTCTCGTCGATGTTCACATACTTCGGAATGAACAACCCGGCGGGTTTGCGCCCTTTGTAGTACTGATCCTCGAAGCCATCGTAGCTGCCCATCGCGCCCACGTGGTAGTGGTGGTCCATGATGTTGTGGCCCAGCTCGCCGCTGTCGTTGCCCATCCCGTTGGGAAACCGCTTCGACGTTGAGTTGAGCAGAATCTGCGTCGTGGCCATTGTGGAGGCGCAGCAGAAGATCAGGTTGGCGAAAAACTCAGTTATCTCCTTCGACTCGGCATCCACCACGCGCACGCCCGTGGCCCGGCCCGTAGCTTCGTCGTACATAATCGAATGCACCACCGAATGCGGCCGGATTGTAAAGTTTTTGGTCAGGTTGGCGGCGGGCAGCGTGGCGGCGTTACTGCTGAAATAAGCGCCGTAGGGGCAACCCCGGCCGCAGCGGTTCCGGTTCTGGCATTTTCCACGCCCCAGTTCGAGGTGCCACGGTTGCGGGTCGGTGAGGTGAGCGACGCGGCCCGGCGTTACGTAGCGATTACCATACTTCGTTTTCATCGCCTGCCGGAAGTGCGACTCCAGGCAGTTGAGCGGAATGGGCGGCAGAAACTCGCCGTCGGGCAGGTGATCGAGGCCCAGCTTCTCGCCGCTGATGCCCACGAACTTTTCGACGTAGCTATACCAGGGGGCAATGTCGGCGTAACGGATAGGCCAGTCGACGGAAATGCCTTCGCGGGCGTTGGCCGTAAAATCGAGGTCGCTCCAGCGGTAGCAGTGTTTCCCCCAGGTGAGCGAACGCCCGCCCACGTGGTTGCCCCGGATCCAGTCGAACCGCTTGGTTTCGATGTATGGGTCGTTGAGGTCGTTGGTGAAAAAGTGCTTGTTGCTCTCGCCTACGAAGCCACTGCGCGTCTGCACGTGATACGCTTTCTGGTCGTCGTGGTTGAGGGCGCCGCGGTGGTCAAACTCCCAGTGGTCTTTCATCGCCGTGGGGTAGTCTTCCACGTGAGTCACCATCCGGCCCTTTTCCAGCACCAGCGTTTTGAGCCCTTTTTCGCACAATTCTTTGGCCGCCCAGCCGCCGCTCATGCCTGAGCCGATGACAATGGCATCGTAGCGGTGCGTTTTGTTAATGGTTGTATTGAGGTTTGCCATGTGAGTAGGTTAAGCCGGTTTTTGATAAAGCCAACCCGCCCTCTAATCTCACCTGACAGAAAATCGCAGGTACTTCTCCTCAAGGCAGCTCTTCGCAGAGAAAGCCCGCACGGCCGACAGCCTGACGGATCACGTCGGCCGAAATGGTGGTCGTTTCAACCCGCAACACCCGGTCGCAATCGTCGAGATCGACCGTCCAGCGAATGGCGTTGCCGAACGTACCCAGCGCCTGCCCAACCGTTTGGCGGCAGCCTGCGCAAACCATATTCGTTCTGAAAACTAACACGTTCATGGCTCCTGGGTCTGTTCGCGCAGTTTCCGAAAAATCACATAGTCGGCGTAGAAGGTGCCGCCAGGCACAAACGAAGCGAGCAACGCCAGCAACGTCTTGCCAAGCGGCCAGCGGTACTCGGTTTTGGCCTGAATAACGGTGAGCGCATACCAGACAAACAGCAACCCGTGAATGGGCCCAATCGCCTGCACGACAGCCGGTTGCTGGTAAAGGTGTTTCATGGGCACGCCCACCAGCAACAGCACCAGCAACGACGTTCCTTCGAGGAAACTGGCCACCCGCAGACGGAATTTGGGAGAGGTAAAGAACATGGGGTTTGGGGTTTGATGTTTAGCGTTTAATGTTTGATGGATTGATTGACAGACAATTGGTTAGATGGTTGAGTGAACGTTAAACCTTAAACGCCAAACTGCTACCAACGTACCCAGGGGCGGGCCGCCAGCGGTGAAAATGGCCAGGGAATCGCCGCCAGAATCAGCACAAGGCCAATGGTGAAATACAGGGCGGTAGTTTTGAACTGCTGCCGGGCGTCGGTTTGTCGTTTGGCTTTGCTCGATCCGATCGTCATCAATACTACGGCGGTGAGCATCAGGCTGATGTGGATAAGGGCGAAGAACGGAAACGCGGCGGCCTCAGCGAAGGAGGGTTTTTCGCGCCAGTAGTAGCGGATGATGGGGCTGATGGCGTAGAGGTAAAAACCAATCAACAGTTGGGTATGGGCAATGGAGGTGGCCATCACCCGGATGATTTGGTCGGCTTTGGTGTAGAAGCGGCGGTTGATCAGCCCCGAAAAAGCACTTACCAACGTACCCAGCAAGCTGAACAGCACCAGCCAGCGCAGGGCATTGTGAATCACTAAAGCAATCTGATACAGCATTTGACAGACGATTTCTGCCCGCAAAGGTCGCACCCGCGGATTCGCTGGCGTTAGGCCATACCCGGCAGAAATTGGTTTCTATCAATCATTCTTCGGAATGCGCCTGGACTGGTCTGCGCGTAACGCCGGAAGAGTTTGCCAAACGTGGCCTGGTCAGCAAAGCCTAGTTCAGCGGCAATCTGCCCCACCGTCAGGGCCGACTGGTAGAGCAGAACTTTGGCTTCCAGCACCCGCCGTTGATCAATCCAGACCGAGGGCGACTGCCGGGTACGTGCCTTCACCACTTTGTTCAGGTGGTTAGGGCTCACGTTGAGCAGATCGGCGTAATCGCTCACCCGAACCCGCCGGTTGTCATGGGCATTGAGTAGGTCCATAAAGCCCTGCACTAGCCGGTCGCCCGCGTCGGTTTGTGTTGGCAACGTACCGGCATACGCCCGGTTTATCTCGGCCAGTAACGCCTGCAGGTACGGCCCAATGAGGTCGGTTCGGCTGGCGCCCGCTTCGTAGTATTCGACGGCCAGCCGGCTGAATAGCGCGTCGATGAATCCGGTTTTGGCGTCGGTCAGCGTAATGAGTGGTTGGCTGGTTAGCTTCAGAAAATCAAAGGCGGCGTTGTGGGTGGCACTGGCCAGCATATCCCGTCCCACAAAACACATATACCCCATCGCCGTTTCGCCAATGGCCGGTATCGAGAAAATCTGCATCGCCGGAACCACGGCCAGTTGTTGCGGCTGCATCGTATAAGCCTGGTGCCCCACCGTCAGGTCGAGGGAGCCGTCGGTGAGCAGAAATAAAGCGTGGTTGCCCGTGCGTGCTGCCGGAACGGGAAGCTTGATCACGGGCCGGGCGAAGGCAATCGAGGCAATGATAAACTGGTCGAAATCGGGTCGGAATCGATGCTCCCATTGATCGTCGCGGATCAGAAAACGGTCCCGTGCGTGGCGGGGGCTAACTGGTGGAAACAGGTCGTTGGCTGGGTCCATAAGCTATCAGAACGGTTAAAGATACGCGTCCTGGCGTGCCATTTGTCCCAAAAACGTGCTGTTTGCCCCTGCCTGTCGGTGATGCAGGCCGTTGATGGATAGGTTTGAGTCAGAAACCAAACCGCGCTCGTTTATGAAAACCCTACTGTACACCATCGCCCTGTTGATTGCCGCCCTGTTTGTGCATCGCCCGCTGCTGGCTCAGAACAGCACCTACAAACTCACCATTACTATTCCGAACATCAGCCAGCGAATGGGGACGATGCACGTCGGGCTGATTATAAAGCCCGAACACTTTATGGGCAAATCGGACCTTGACACGGCGGTGGTGGTGCCTGCCGACGGCCCGCTGACGATCGTGATACCAAATTTGAAGCCGGGCCAATACGCCATCCAGCTTTATCAGGACCTGAACAACAACAACGTGATGGACCGCGCAGGGATGATGCCTACCGAACCGTTCGGGTTCTCCAACATTGCCATGCTGATGGGCCCGCCTTCGTTTGAGCAGGCTGCTTTCGAGATAAAAGACGATACGGAAATTCGCGTACGGCTGCTGGGTAATTAGTTAATTGTTTTTTGGTTAAATCAGTTGATTACGACCGAATTAACGATGGGCAGCGTAGCAGGTTGCGGGTCAGCCGCCCATATACTGTCACGCTGCCTGCGTGCTTCTATACGCGACAATGGATAATGTGTAATAGTTTCGTTTGCTGGAAGTGGCCGTTGAAAGCCACATGTAGTACACCTGATCCACTGACGTATGCTGTTACTTGGCGTCGACATCGGCACGACCAATCTGAAAGCGCTGGCGATTGATACCGAAACGGGCCAACCCATTGCGCAGGCCACCCGGCCCGTAACGACGCTGGTGCCCAAACCCGGCTGGGCCGAACAGGACCCCAACGCCATCTGGCACTTGGTTGGCGAGGTCATTGGCGAATGCCTGACCGAACTGGGACCGCAGGCGAGCAAGGTGGCCGGGGTTTGTTTCAGCACGGCCATGCACAGCCTGCTGGCCGTTGATGATACGGGCCGCCCCCTTACCAACGCGCTGATCTGGTCGGATAACCGGGCCAGCCGCGAAGCCCTCGCCATCCGCACGAGCCATGCCGAGGTAACCAAAGCGCTGAACGTACCTGTGCACCCGATGTTGCCGCTCTGTAAGCTGGCCTGGTTCAGCGCGCACAACCCGCGCCTGCTGAAACGCGCGGTCCGCTGGCTGTCGATCAAAGAATATGTATGGTGGAAACTGACGGGCCGCTACGAAATCGACTACGCGATGGCGGGCGCGACGGGCCTGTTCAACAACGCCAAACGTACCTGGCTGGCTCCTGCGCTGGCCGTCGCTAACGTCCGCGCCGATCAGCTTTCTACGCCCGTCAACACCACGCATACCGTTGCCTATGCCCCAAAAGCAGGTAGTCCGGCCCTTTTCGCGACCGATACGCCCCTCATTATTGGTGCTTCCGACGGCTGTTTGGCCAACCTGGGGGCAGGTGCTATCGAGCCGGGCGTAACCACCATTACCATTGGTACCAGCGGCGCCGTCCGCCGAACGAGTTCCCGGCCTGTGGGCGACGACCGCCTGTTTTCCTATCTGCTCCACGCCCGCGATGCCACCGAGCCTGACCGGTATGTGGTCGGCGGCCCTACCAACAACGGCGCCAACGTGCTCGAATGGTTGTCGGAAAAACTCATTCAGCACGATACCCCGACGGTGCTGACCGAAGCCGCCACCGTGCCGCCGGGCGCCGATGGTCTGCTGTTCCGGCCCTATTTGCAGGGCGAACGCGCTCCTCTCTGGGATGCCAGCGTGCGCGGCAGCTATCACCACGTCGACTGGCTACACACGCGGGCGCACTTTGCCCGGGCGGCGCTGGAAGGGGTGCTGTTCAACCTGCGCCGCACCGAACTGCTGCTGGCCCGCAATGCCGGCCCAACGCGGGTGATTCATGCCAACGGCGGTTTTGCCCAGTCGGCATTCTGGGTGCAGATGATGGCCGACATCTTCAATGTGCCGGTGCGGCTCAACGCCAGCAACGAGAGCGGGGCCATCGGTGCGGTCAAACTCGCTCAGTTTGCGCTGGCCAGTACCACCCGTAAACCACTATCCTTGACCGATTTGGCCGCAACAACCGAATTTGGTCATACCTTCCAGCCTAATTCCGAGGCCGCCGCCTTGTATCGGAAGCAATACAAACGCTTCGAGGAGCTGGGCGAGTAAAGGATCAGCCATGATCGGCCGAGAAAGTGCCCTGGTCACGTAGTTATTATCCACCGTACATTCGTTTATGGACTTTCTGAACACCTTACTGTTACTGACCGTCGGCGGAGCCGGTGGTGTTGGCTTGAGTCTATGGTTGCGCCGAAAGCCAGCCAACACCGTTACCGACGTTCGGCACGAGTCGACGCTGCTGCTCGAACGCATCGAGAAAGTATTCAAAGTCGTGATGGCCGAGGGCTATTTCTCGGAGATCTACAACTACCAGGATCAGCGGACGATCCTGTACGTGTTCAACGATCCCAAAAAGGCCATGATCATCGCCAAATCGAAAGTGCTGGTGGGGTTCGATTTTCAGAAAGTGCGGTTCCGGCAGGTGCAGACTGGCGAGAAAACGCTGATCGTCGAAGCATTTCCCGGGCCCGAAATCTTGTCGATCGATACCGATTATAAGTTTTACGACATTCAGGCGGGCATCTTCAACCATTTCAGCAGCGAAGCCTACACCAGCATTCTGGAAGAAGCCAAGCAGGTCATGCACGAACGCGCCATGCAGAGCGATCTGCCCCGCATCGCTAATAATCAGATTCAATACATGATGTTCCAACTGGCCGCGTCGATGGGCTGGACGCTCCAGCTTCCGGAAGCCGATCAGCGCCGGATCGAACTGCTGGACGAAGGCAAAGCCCTGCCCCCCGGCGAAACCACCGAATCGGCTTGATGAAAGGTTGTTGTAGTTTCTTATTGCTCGCTTTGGCCTGCCTATCGGCGCGGGGGCAGGCGTTTACGTTTGTGTCGAGCACCACCTTCTCGCCCGCCTACAACGGGGGGGCGTTTCGGGGGCTGTCGGGTATCGACTACGTACCTGGCCAGGGCTGGTATGTCGTGAGCGACCGGGGCGGTTCTCGAACGCGCGTCAACGAAGGGAATATCTTTCTGACCGACAAGCTGCCGCCTGACACCGACGCACGCCAGCTTACCCCGAAGGCAATGCCGTTTAGTCTGGAAAGCATCCGCTACGACGCCCGCCGCGACCTGGTTTACCTCTCGGCCGAGCGCGACTCGGCGGCCGCAGGCGAGCAGGATTCAACGGTGGTGCTGGCGCTGAAACGAAGTGAGCTGGGCAATCCGGCGCAGGCTGTTCGGCTCCTCAGCTGGGTCAGCGGCTCGACCAACAAGGGTGTCGAGGGGCTGGCCATCACGCCATCTGGGCAGCTTTGGGTGGCGCCCGAAGCCGGTTGGGCGGGCGAAACGGCCATGACCAATCCGACGGTTCATTTTCTGCGTTACAAAGAACCCGCGCCAGGCAACGTACCTGACTCAATCAGCTACCCCATCGACCGGTTTCCCAACGCCTATTACCGAAACGACAAACCCGGTGGCATTGCCGAATTGCTCGCCATCGACGACTCGACGTTGCTGGTGCTGGAACGGGCTTACCACGTATTTCTGGATCAGGATCAGGGAAAACGGGAAGTCGTGCTGGCGCGGCTGTACCGGGCGCAACTCGATGCAAAAACCGGGGCTTTTGCCAAAACTGAAGTGTTCAATTTTAACGATCCCAACCAGTTTTCCGATGGCATCCGCAATCTGGAAGGCATGGCGTGGGGGCCCGCTTCGGCCGAGGGTAAACGCCGCCTCTACATCGTGGCCGACGATAACTTCGAATACCGGCCGGAGCGGATGACAACCCAGAAAAATCAGCTAATCATCCTGGAAACGCGCTAAATGAACGCTTATCTGGTTCGATGGTGGCTGGTCGGGAGTTGTCTGCTTAGTGCAGCCTGCCACACCCAAACGAAGGAACGTAGCGGGTCGGCAGCCACCGTTGACCCGGCCGATATTCAGCCCACCGTTCCTGCCTTTTACCATTGGAAAAGCACCTATGCACCCACGCCCCCGGAGCTGGCGCTGCTACGCGATAGCAACGTACAAACGGTATACATCCGTTTTTTCGATGTCGATTGGGACGACGCCACGCAGCAGCCGGTGCCAACAGGACCGGTAACGTTCCGGGCCAAACCCGTAGCGAAGCGGCTGGTGCCGGTGGTATTCATCACCAACAAAACCCTACTGAATCTGCGCCTCGCCAACGTGCCTGAACTGGCACGGCGCATCGTTCGGAAAGTGGCGCAAACGGCCCAAGCCGCCGCCATCACGTACCCAGAGCTCCAACTCGACTGCGACTGGACCCGCAGCACCCGAACCCGCTACTTCTCGCTGCTCAAAGCCATTGCCGCCGAGGCGCGGGTGCCGCTGTCGGCGACAATCCGGCTGCATCAGGTGAAGTTTGCGGCGCAAACCGGCGTGCCGCCCGTCGGTCGGGGGATGCTCATGGCCTACAACATCGGCGACTGGAAGCGGCCCGAGACGCACAACTCCATCCTCGACCCCGCCGACCTGCGCCGCTACGTCGATTACCTGCCCGGTTACCTGCTTCCGCTCGACATTGCCCTGCCCCTGTTTCGCTGGACGATCATCTTCCGAAACGGGCGCGTGCTGGCCCTGCGTAACAACCTCAACGCCGAGCAGGTACGTTCTCAACCAGTTGTGAGCCCCACTGCATCGGGCGACACCACCCGCTTCACGGTGCGCCGCGACACCACACTGTGGGGCGTCTCACTCCGGCGTGGCGATTTGTTACGGACCGAAGCCTGTTCGTTGCCGCAGTTGTTAACTGCCAAGGAACTGCTGTTAACCCGATTGCCCTCCCAAACGCGTACATTTACCCTTTACCATCTCGATTCGACGGTTCTCCATTCGTACCCACATGCTGCCCTCAAGCAACTCTTCGGTTCGCCTCCGCCAACTCCGTAGGCCGCTGCTCTTACTCGCCATTCTGATCGGATTCGCCTGCGCCGGGGGCGACGAAGGCGAGTTCTGGAGTCTCTTCCAGCCTGAAACCGCCAACACCCAGCCCGACGATCGGCTGTACGCGTTTACGCCGCTGCTCTACAACACTGATTATAGTGGATTCGACGACGGAGCGACCGATGATTCGCTGTCGAATGAGGCCAACGTAAAAGCCTGGACGGCTTATCTGGGAAATGGCTACACGGCCGATCAGGTTGAGGCGGCCCTGGCCGATAGCGCCGCTGGTCCGTTGGTGGCTCGCCTGGCGCAGACCAATGCCCCAGCGGCAACGTACCTGCGCTTTGCTTACGAGGCCCAGGCGGCGTCGGCACACGGCTCTGCGTGGGAACGAGTTCCCGGCGATACGACCCAACTTCGCTCACTGGCTACCAAAGCCCGGCAGCAGGCACAAACTGCAGCTGACCCGTTTTTGAAAGAACGGTATGCATTTCAGGCCGTCAAACTGGCCGACGAAGCGGGCGAATTTGCCCGTAGCCGCGAGGCATATGATCAACTGGTGGGATCGCTGTCCAAACGCACCTTTATCAGCGATTGGGCGCGGGCCCGGCAGGCGGGGGCCTTGTTATCGCTGGGTGAAAAAGATCGGGCCCTGTTCGAGTTTGCGCAGGTATTTGCCAACTGCCCCAGCCGCCGCCACGCCGCCGAGCGAAGCATCCGGATGGGGAATCTGCATTTCACCGAAGGCGCGCTGAAGCTGGCGAAAACTGATGCCGAACGAGTGGCGATCTACGCCATCTGCGCCATTCAGCCTAAACAGGACGGGCTACCCTTGCTGGAAAAAATGGTGGCGCTGGACCCCAAACATCCGCTGAACGAACTGGTGCTGACTCGCGAAATCAACCGCAACGAGTACTACGCCAAACAAACCCGCTGGACCGGCTACGTTGACGCCGAAAACGACCGGACCGATTCACTTAATTTTGAATCGCGGCGCACGTCGGTGGCCGATTATAACCAGAAATTACTGGCGTTTGCGGAAGGGGCCGCCAAAAACACGGCGTTGGGTAACCCCGCCCTTTACCTGACCGCCGCTGCCTACCTGCACTACCTCGCGGGCGACTATACCGCCGCCAAAACCACGCTCGACGAAGCCGCCAAACAACCAACCTCAAACAGTGCCCTGAAACAGCAGATCGCTCTTCAGCAGATGCTGCTGCTCTCGGCCCAGCCCGACGTACCCGAAGCCCCTACCGAAACGCAGTTTGTGAGCTACCTGACCCAGTTTCAGCAGAACGCCGAAACGCGCTACGACAACGGGGCCGCGCCCTACAACTTCCGGTTTGCCAATGCTCTGTCGGCAGCGGGCTTGCAGATGGCCGATCGGTATCTGAGCGGCGCGGCGGCAACGTCGGGCGGCTGGCTGAGTAGCTGTAGCTCGAAAAAGAAAGCTGAAACGGTGAACGGCCCCAACGCGGCCAAAGCCTTCCTGATGCGGGTCATCGCCGCAAAGGCTCGGTCGACAAACTTCTATGGCGACGATCAACTGACGCTCGAAGATTCCACCGACACACCAACGGCCCAGGCCGTGGCCGATTTTGTTACTAAACCCAGCGGTGAGTTCGACGAACGCCTGGCCAAACTGGCCGGTTTCGATGCCGACGTGGCCTATCAGCTGTTGGGGCGGCGCAACATCGCCGTGGGTAACTACGAAGCCGCTGCGCTGGCCTTCGCCAAAGTGAGCCCCAAAGCGTGGGCCAGTGAAGCCTACACCACCAACCTGACCGTCGACCCGTTTACGGTTAATTTTCCCGATGAGGGCAAACCGGCTTCCAAGGTTAGCCCGCTCCAGTTTGTGCAACGCCTCGCCGACCTGCAGACCAAAGCCAAACAGGCCGCCGCCAGCCAGCAACGTGGCGACGTCGTTGCTCAACTCCATTATGAACTGGGTTGTGGCGCGTATAACCTCAGCTATTGGGGCAACGCCTGGATCCTGAACCGCCGCGCCCGCAGCAGTGCCGAGCCGCTACTGTATGGGCAGACCGCCGCCACGTTCGAGCGCATTTTGCAGGACCCGTATTACGTGAACACCATCGCCCTGCATCACTTTGAGCAGGCGGCTCAGTTGGCACAATCGCCCGAACTGGCCGCCAAAGCAACGTACCTGGCCGCCCGTTGCCAGCACGATGCCCTTCGGGTACGTCGCGAGATCGAGAAAGAAAAGACAGGTACGTATGTCGACGATGAAGACCCGGCCTTCAACCAGAAGATCGCCGGTATCGCCCGCGCCGAATACGATTCGTCAGCCAGCGTATTCCGTCAGCGGTTCCGTAGCACTCGATTCGCGCAGGATATGCTCACCAACTGCGCTCTCTACAAAGACGTGGTACAGTGAAGAATGAGGTACAATGAATAGTGGATGATGAATAATGTATAATGAGACGGGCGATGGACCGCTGACGCGTCAGCAATACAACAGCGCTAGCGGTCTGCCGCCCCTTTCATTATACATTGTACATCATCCATTATTCATTAAACCAACCGAAAGCTCATCCGGTGGTATTCGGTGGGACCGTGCAGGCGGAGGGCGTCGCGGTGGTGGGCGGTGGGGTAGCCTACGTTCTGCGCCCATCCGTAGGCTGGGTACGTTCGGCCCAGTGTTTCCATCAGTTCATCGCGGTACGTTTTGGCCAGCACCGACGCCGCAGCAATCGACAGATAGAGTGAGTCGCCTTTGACGATGCAGGTGTGCGGCACCATCGGGTATGGCCGGAACCGGTTGCCGTCGACCAGCAGGTGTTCGGGGCGGACGCTGAGCGCATCGGTAGCCCGGTGCATTGCCAGAAAGCTGGCCTGTAAAATATTGATCCGGTCGATGTCGGCGGGCGACACCTCGGCAATGGCCCAGGCAATGGCGTCGCGGCGAATATCGGCTTGCAGGCGGTTGCGCTGGGGGCGGCTCAACTGTTTGGAGTCGGTCAGGATGGGGTGCTGGTAATCGGGGGGGAGGATTACCGCCGCCGCCACGACGGGCCCGGCCAGGCAACCCCGTCCCACTTCGTCGAGACCGGCTTCTAATAAGCCAGCTGTATGGTATGATCGGAGCATCAGGTAAATTCTGTCCGTTTATCTTTGAGCCTCATTCAACTCAAACGGTATGCTCGTTACGACTACGCCCAGCATCGAAGGCAAACGCATCATTAACTACATTGGTCTGGTCAATGGCGAGGCCATTATTGGTGCCAATATCGTCAAGGATTTCTTCGCGGGCATCAGCGACATCGTCGGCGGGCGGTCGGGCGCTTATGAACAGGGCCTGCGCGAAGCCAAAAGTATTGCCATCCGCGAGATGATGGACCAGGCCACGCGGCTGGGTGCCAATGCCATCGTTGGCGTCGATCTGGACTACGAAACCATCGGCGGAAACGGCTCGATGTTGATGGTATCGGCCAACGGAACAGCGGTTGTTATCGAATAGTGTTAAAAAGGGTGAAAGAGGCTTTTACCAATGAATTTCGTTGGTTAAATTTGGGTTATTCTAATACGGACTTACCCGATAGTCAGAACCGAAAACAAACGTTAGGCCTCTTTTTCGCCGCTTCATGACCGTACTCAATCCGATCCGTTTCAATGGGGAGAAACGGATGGATACTCACCCACTTCAGTCTACCGAATACACCAGCCAACACGCCGCCGAGGCGAATCATCACTTCGACGAAACCGTCAGACGGTTTCTGCGCCAGTGGATCGAACAGGGTACGGTTTTACATACAAGCGCCGACGACGTGCACAGCGAGTATGCCGCGCACGACCTGGATGCCTTTGTGGAGGGCGGTGCATTGCGCGCCTTTTTCAAACACCATGACGATGCGCTTGAGCAACTGCTCAGCCAGCCCGATATTGCCCGGCATCTGCTCCGCACCGGCAACGACGTTCACTTTGAGCCCGACGCCTACGAACCGCTGCTGTCGCGCTTCGAGCGCCGCATCTACAACCTCGCCGCCCACCGCGAACACCGCGAGGTGCCGTTTCGCTACAGTCCCACTAGTCGGCAGGGTATCCACGGCGATTCGATCGGCTGGACCGACACCGTGCAGGAAGGCGAAAACCCGCCCCGCGAAGACATCGGCTATTATTTTGGTACCCGCCGCTCCGACGAAATGGCGTTGAGCATTCTGGCCCGGCAGCTGCACAACGAAGCGCAGGTAGCCTATGAGCTGCCCATGCACGTGATGACCGATGGCTACATGGAGGACGCCCTCCGGGCCATTCGCACGACAACCGAACAGCTTGGCGAAGCGGGCGAAACAGCTTTGCGGGGGTTTGTGATTCAGCGCCGCCATGCCGCGCATGATCGCCATCTGGGCGCGGCGTTTCTGCTGATGAACCCGGCTCAGCCCGACCAGCCCCGGCGCGTGATTTTCTGCGATACGCTCAACCCCAGCGGCACACCGCCCTGGTGGAATACGTTCAAGCGGGTGCTCGACGCGGTTTTTCCGCAACCCGACGGCACCGCGCCCGTATCGGATCGGCTGGAAGATGGAAGCGTTAACCTGCAACGGCTGCACGATGGCGTGCCTGTTCGTCATCAGGACATCGACTGCGCGTTTTACACGGCGTCGATTGCCAAAGCGTTGATTCAACTGGCGGCGCAGCAACCCGATCTGCTGCTGTATGGACCCATCGAGCACGTCGTGAGCCGCATGACTGAGCGCATGCCCGATTATTTCCTCGAAGCCAACGTACCCAAGCTGCCCACCGTGGTACGCGAAACCAACGTGATCCGCCGCTGGAACACCGGCCGCGAAGCCCTGCTGGAGTATACCAAGTAAGTTAAGTTCAACGATAAGCGGTCCAGTGGGCAAAGTGCTGTATACATTCACTTTGCCCACTGGACCGCTTATCGTTGAATCTATTTCACATACCCGATCAATTGCTCGCGCCAGCGGGCGTAGCCGGCGGGGCTAAGGTGCAGACCATCGGCCTCATACAAGGAATGGTCAGGTCGGCCGTCGGGCGTGAGCATGGCTACGGTGGCGTCGATAAACTGAAACTGCGGTCGTCGGCTTATATCGTCAGCGATGAACCGGTTGGCCAGCCGGATCGAATCGACGAGTTGCCAGCGCGCCGGGCTCGGTTTGATCGACAAAAACGAAACCGGCACGTTGGGCAGGTGTTGTTCAATCTGCCGGGCCAGATCGCGGAAAAAGAGACAGACCTCCTCGGGTTGCCGCCCTTCACCCAGATCATTATCGCCCGCGTAGAGGATCAGCGCGCGTGGCTGGGCCGGTACGACCAACCGCTCAAAATGCCAGGCGCAGGCCGCTAAGGTAGAGCCGCCAAAGCCCAAATTTAACGCGTCAATCTGGGGGAAATCGCGTTCCAGATTTGCCCAAAGCCGGATCGACGAGCTGCCGTAGAACACCGTTCTGCCGGGCGGGGTAGCCTTTACTTTCTTTTCTAATGCGTTAATTTCTTCCGAAAACAGGAGCATACTGGTGACTCTAAAATGACCGTAGGCTAACGTACCTGGCCGTTCGTAACGTGGCCTTTATACGTTGGCCCTGTACGTTATACGGTTATGGCGCTACTTTGTTTGGCCGTTTACCAAAACCAGGTAGCGCTTAGGCGGGCGAAAAAGGGCGTTCCGGGCGTGAAATGAATTTCATTGACGGCAGTGGCCTCATTCCGCAGGCGGCTTTCGGTCGCAAACTGCGTTTCCTTCCAGCGTGTATTGAACAGGTTTTGTAATGACAGACCCAACGTAAACTGACGTCGAGCGTAATTGACTTGCATATCCGTTACGAAATAGCCTTTTGCCATTATCGACCGATCCTCATTGGCAGGTCGATCGGCCATGTAGCGGTAACGGAGTGACCCACTGAAACCCGTCTGGCGTTGAAGCGACAACCCACCCGTAGACGTGAAGGTAGGCGCGAGCGGCAGGTAATTCTGACCCGCTTCGGCGTCGAGTGAGCGGGGGGTAGCCGTGTTGAGATCGACGTCGGCATACAGGTTTCTAGCGAGCTGATAGCGGGCTGATAGGTCGAGCCCGTAGCGGCGCGACCGGCCGCTGGGTTCGACCACGCCCTCATCGCCAACCCACACAAATTCCTGTTGCAACCACAGGTACCAGCCCGCCGCGTTGATGAGCAGGTTGGGCAATGGTTTTACAATCAGCCCCAGGTCGGAGCCGTAGGCTGGTGGTAGAATCTGCCGGCCGCGCTGCGCCACTACCACCCGCGTATCGTTGGAGTGAAAGCCTTTGCCCGTGTTCAGGTACAGTTGCAGCGACGGGTTCAGCGTGTAGTACAGGTTTAGCTTGGGCGAAACAATGGCCGCGTCGGCCTGCTGCCAGGTACGTTCCGTTGGGATGAGGTCGAGGTAGCGGTTCTGAAAATAATCAAGCCGGACACCCGCGTTGAGCGTGAAGCGGTCGGAAAGCTCAAGCGTGGCGTCAGCGTAGGCCGCGGCGTTGCGCTCATTGACACTGCCAAACTGAAGCCGTTCAAGGGTTTCGGTGCGGTTAACCGTATGCGACAGTTCGCTGGCGCTGCCTTCCTCATCGCCCGTAATGTCCTGTCGGTACTGAAGCCCAGCGGCGGCCGTCAGGGGGCGATTGCCCAGGCGGTAGGTATGCGAGACGATGCCGTTATACCCAAACAGATGCCGTTTTTCGCGCTGCCGGATCTGATCACCGTTGATCGAGTCGTTTAAGAAAAACGTGAAGTTGGAGTAGAGTTCAAACGTGTACCGGCTGTAGAAAAACTGGTTTTTGATCGTGGTTTGGCCGGGCGTAACCGTCACGAGTTCGAGGTTGGCGTTGGTGCGGCTGGTTTCGCCGCCTTCGGTCGGGTCGATGGAGCCGAAGAACCCAATCTGCCTGCTGTCGACGGCCCGGTCGGGGATTTGGCCGGAATGATTCCAGCGGCTCCAGAACGTCGAGCCGGTCAGCGTAAGGTCGGTTGTTGGGGACAGATGCCGGTGGTATTTGCCCAACAGGTTGATGCGGTTGAATCGCTGTGGATTCTCGAAATACGAGTCGGAATACGAATACTCGCCCGCTACGTAGGCCGACTGATCGCGGCGCAGTTGATCGGGCGACAGCGGTTTGGGCTGAATAAGGTTGACGCTAAAAACGGTGCGGTAGGTGTTGTATTGACCTATTTCGACCTTGGCGAAACTCCGATCCAACACGGTTTTCGTCCGGAAATCGGCCCAGCCCGCCGTAGTCAGATTACCCTTGTCGGTTTCATAAGGCCCTTTTTTGAACGAAACCCCGGCGACCAGTTCAGGAATAACGAAGTGCAGATCGGCGTAGCCCTGCCCGTGTGCGTGCGACACCATGTTGACGGGCATCCCGTCGACCGTCAGTCGGATGTCGGTGCCGTGATCGAGGTCGAAACCGCGCAGAAAAATTTGCTCGGCCTTGCCGCCGCCCGCGTGTTGCCCGATGAACAGCCCCGGTACCAGCCGCAGAATCTCCTGCGAATTCACAATCGGGCGGGTCGTAATGTCGATAGCGCTGATGAGTTGCTGTCCCTGCGTTTTGCCCGCCGACACCACCACTTCCCGCAGTTCCAGCGTTGACCGGCCTAACGGAATGCTGACGGTCGTGGTTTCGTCGTCGAGGATAGTCAAGTCGATGGTGACCGATGTGTAGCCCAGGTACGTTACCTCGAGTTTGTAGGGCGAAGGCGGTAGGCGGTCGAACACGAATTGGCCCAGCTCATTCGTCGTGGTGCTGCGGCCTAAGCCCGTCAGCTGCACGGTAGCTCCCCGAAGTGGTAACTGCGTCGCCTGATCAATAACCGTCCCGGCTAATCGGCCTAGGTGCGCCCAGGCCGACAGGCTGACCAAAAGCAATGACAACGTCAGGAACAGCGTAGACAATCGGTTCATTAAGTGTATTCTTTGGGCGAAAATAGGTTGGTCAGCGCATTGCTACTGTATCACTAAAAGGAAACAGAGGGGCCGATTGGGCCTTGGCTACCAACAAAAAGGCCCTGACTATACGCCAGGGCCTCCTCTATTCGTTGCAGTCGACGGCTTAATACCGATCGTCGTCGTCCTCTTCCTCATCTTCCTCGCCAAAGTGCTTGGTAGGATCGAACATCGAGCCGACGAGGTCTTTAAACTGTAGACCGGTGTCGAGGGCTTTCTTACCAACGAGCGAGTATTCGGCCACGCCGTGCAGGGCAAACTCCATCATAAAGAGGCGTTCTTCCTTGCTCAGGCGAGGGTGAAACTGATCGACCAGGTCATCGAGACCGTCGATGGTACGGAGGCGGCTTTCGTAATCACGGTTGGGCAGGTCGTTGAGCAAGTCCATGACATTGCCATCACCAAACCAGTCGGTGATTTTCTTGTACGGATTGCCACGCTTGTCTTTTTTGGCTTTCTCAGGATTCGGGAAGTAGTTGAGAAACTGGGTACGTAGCGCTTTGCCAATGAGGTTCTGCGCCACAATCACCGGTCCTTCTACCTCGCCTTCGTACACGAGTTCTACTTTACCACAAATCGCCGGCACCACGCCGTAGAGGTCGGCAATGCGTACGTACGTCTCTTTCTCGCTGTTCAGCAGCGTACGAAGTTCAGCGGCCGACAGGAGGTTTTCGTAGGCCGAAATGGTCATCCGGGCCGATACGCCGGATTTGGCATCGACGTATTCGCTCTGCCGGGCTTCAATGGCGATCTGCTCGATCAGGTCGGCCACGAGGTCGTTGGTTTTCACCAGCCCTTTCTGCTCCGTTTTCACGATGGCTTCCTGCTGCGTGATCTTCCGGCCTGTTTCGATGCTCTTCGGATAGTGCGTCACGATCTGGCTGTCGATCCGGTCTTTCAGCGGCGTCACGATACTACCCCGGTTGGTATAATCTTCCGGGTTAGCCGTAAACACGAACTGAATGTCGAGCGGCAGGCGCAGCTTGAAGCCCCGAATCTGAATGTCGCCTTCCTGCAAAATGTTGAAGAGCGATACCTGAATCCTGGCCTGCAAATCGGGTAATTCGTTGATGACGAAAATGCAGCGGTGCGAGCGCGGAATCAGCCCGAAGTGGATAGTCCGTTCGTCGGAATAAGGCAGTTTCAGCGTGGCCGCTTTGATGGGATCCACGTCGCCGATGAGGTCAGCTACCGATACGTCGGGCGTGGCGAGCTTCTCGGTGTAGCGGTCGTCGCGGTGCAGCCAGCTGATAGGCGTCGCGTCGCCCAGTTCGCCGATGCGGTCATGCGCATAGCGTGACAGGGGGTGTAGCGGATCGTCGTTCAGTTCGGAGCCCTCAACCACCGGAATGTATTCGTCCAGCAGATTGACCATCAGGCGGGCAATCCGGGTTTTGGCCTGCCCGCGCAACCCCAGCAGGTTGATGTGGTGCATCGACAGAATGGCCCGCTCGATATCGGGAATGACCGTGTCTTCGTAGCCCCAGATGCCCGTGAACACGTTTTCTTTCGCCTTCAGCTTCTGAATCAGGTTGTCGCGCAACTCCTGTTTAATGGTGCGGGTCTTATAACCGGCGGCTTTCAGCTCGCCCAATGTCTTTATGGTAAGCAGTTCCTTCGCTTTCAGGTTGCGGTAGCTCATGTAACGTTTGCTAGTTGTCGTCTACGATGTGTCGTTCGTTCGTCAGCAGATCCTGCTCAGGCAAGGGTACCATCGAACGATAAACGACAAACGTCAGACAAAAAGGAAACAGCCTTTTTCCGCAAATGGTTTGTGGGGCCAATGGTTTGGCCTGCCGCACAAAGCTGTTAATTTTGTATACATAGTTTTACGCAGTTGAATGGAAAAACGGGTACGTTTCGCAGTACAGGGGCTTTGCCTGCTGGTCATGCTGATGGCCGCGCTGGCGGGTTGTAAGGTCAATGAGTTTCCGCCCGAACTGTGGAGCGTTAACCCGAGCCAATACGAAATCGGCCGGACGGTGGAGCTGAAAGGCGCGCAGTTTGGCGCTGAGCCGATCGTCACCTTTGGGCAGGGTGCTACGGCCGTTCAGGCGAGTATCCAGAGCCGGTCTGATCAGGTGCTCACGGTCACGGTTCCCCGCATCGCTACCGGCCCAACGCAGGTGCAAGTGGCCAACAGCCAGGGTATGACCCCGCCACTGTCATTCACGGTAGTACAGCCCCGGCCCGTGCTGACGGCCCTTTCGCCCGCTAATACTCCGCCGGGTGGCGTGATGAAAGTAACGGGTGATAACATCGACCGGGTTACGAGCATCCGGTTTGATACCACGCGGGCGGCTTCCTTTACGGTTGTTTCACCCAACGAGGTGCTGGTAACGATTTCGCCGACCCTCCCTAAGGGACAATACATTTTTCATTTTGCGACGGAAGGTGGCGAATTCGGCACGCCCTATCTGGTGGCGGGTACCCCCGTTATCACGGGTTTTACGCCTAAACGGGGGCGCACCGGACAGGAGATCGTGATCACCGGCCGCTACTTGGCTGATGGGCAGGTGTTTGTGAACCGCGGCCTCGCCGACCCGTCTACTGTGCGCGGTACTGATACCGAAATCCGGGCCATCATTCCGCCCGACGCTACGACGGGTCGGGTGAGTGTGCGCACGTTCAATCAATTGACCGGCATTAGCGCCGACAGCATTTATCTGGCCAGTACGCCCGTAATACAGGCCGGGCCGACACCCGCCGAGGGGATTGTGGGCGATAAAGTCATCATCACGGGCCTGAACTACCGCGACGTGAGCGAGGTGAAATTCGGCGCCGTTACGGCGCCTTTCCGCATCTTGAACGACACGCAGCTGGAGGTAACGGTGCCGCCCCGTACCGAGTCGGGCAACGTACCTGTGACCATCAGTGGCATAGGCGGCAGCACGACGGGTAATCAGCCGTTCTTCTACATTCAGGCCCCGACCAACATTGCCTTCACCCCCCTTCGCCGCGCCAAAAACAAGCAGGTCACCATCACGGGACAGAATCTCTTTCGCATCCAGTCGATTACGCTCAATGGGAAGCCGGTGAGCATCCACAGCGCCGTAGAAGGGGTCGAGGTAACCTTCTTTGTGTCGCCTACTGATGTGTCGGGACCCATTACCGTCACCAACCGGGCGGGCACAGCCATCTCGACGCGCTCATTGACAATCATTCAGTCGCCCACCGTGACCGACTATCCTCGACGCGTTGCTGCTGGTGCGCGCATGGTGTTGAAAGGTACCTGGCTGCGCGATGCCGTGGTGCAGTTTAGCGGAGCCGCGAGCCCGGCGCTTATCGATGGCAAAAACGAAGACAACGAACTCTGGATACGGGTACCCGACGACGCGCAGACCGGTTCGTTCCAACTCGTTACCGACTCGCCCGACGTGTTCTCGTCGGAGCAGGTGACGATCATCAGGCCCGTACCCAACATCGCTTTCACGCCCACGTCGGGCAAAGCGGGTGACGAAATCACGGTGACCGGTACGTTCTTCGAAGACGTGACCGACGTGCGGTTCAACGGTGGGGCTTCGCTGCCCGCTACCTTCCGGCGTGAGTTTAATAACCTCAAAGTCATCGTACCAGCCAACGCCGTCACCGGTACCATCTGCCTCACCAATCCGGCGGGTATTGCCTGCTCGGCAGGTACGTTCACCGTGCTGCGGTTGCCGTCGGGCCTGAGTTTCTCGCCCAAAAAGGGGCTGGCTGGTAGCGAAGTGACGATTTCTGGGCAAAACCTGGCCGACGTGACTGAGATACGGTTTAGCGAAGGCAAGTCGCAGCCGGCGGCGTTTCGTCGGGTCGGGGCTACTCTTATTGCAACGGTACCCGCCGATGCCGCCGATGGGTCGATTTGCCTCACCAACGGCGCAGGTACTGTCTGTACAAGTGAGTTTTACGATGTGCTGCTGCCAATCAGTAACGTAGCCGTCGTAACTACGACGGCGAAAGTCGGGGCGGAGGTGATCATTACGGGAACCAACGTGCTAACGGTGTCGGAAGTACGCTTCAATAACGGCCGCTCATCAGCGGCAAAATTCCGGGGTGTCGGCGCTACGTTGGTCGTTACGGTACCCGCCGACGCCGCATCGGGCCCCATTTGCCTGACCAACGAAGCCGGTACCGTTTGTACGAAAGAGACGGTCACTATCGAAAAATAAAGCCGGTAGCTGCCAGCTACCGGCTCAACCATTCATCAATAACTCGTTACACTACGTTTGGAAACCAATCGATTTGTCGTTGCCGGCATCGGCACCGAGGTAGGCAAAACCGTGGCATCGGCGGTCCTCGTCGAAGCACTGCAAGCCGATTACTGGAAACCCGTTCAGTCGGGGTATCCGCCTGACTCGGACACCGAAACGGTTCGTTCGCTGGTAAGCAATACCCAGTCACAATTTCACCCGGAAGTATACCGGCTTCGGGAGCCGCTGTCGCCCCATGCAGCGGCCGCGGCTGAAGGCGTCCTTATCGACCCGGCTCGCCTGCAAGTACCCGAGACCGCCAACCGGCTGTTGATCGAACTGGCGGGGGGGTTGATGGTGCCGCTCACCCCAACGTACCTAAACATCGATTGGCTAGAACAGCTTGGGTACCCGGTGGTGCTGGTGACGCGCAACTACCTGGGCAGCATCAACCACACGCTGTTGTCGGTAGAGGCGTTGCGGGCGCGGCGTATCCCGATAGCCGGCCTGGTTATTAATGGCCCAAGTGTGCCCGCTACGGAGTCGGTACTACTAAGCTACACGGGCTTGCCCTGCCTGCTGCGGCTAGCCGACGAACTTCACCTGACCAAAGAGACCGTAAAAGCGTGCGCAGAACAGGTCAGAATGATTGGCTAAGCTCAATTGAAAAATAAAAGGTACTTTGTATTGCATAGTACAAGACAAAACCTATACCTTTGGGGTATCAGATAACGACATGCCCTATGAAAGCGGTTTTGACTTGTTTGCTGCTGTTGATGACCTGCCAGATGAGCTTTAGCATTGGCCGGCCACATAACCTGTTCGTTGCTCGCAAAGCCCTGCTCGAACGGCGGGCGGCTGTTTCTACGCCAGCGCCGACGGGTATCCGTCCGCTGATGCGCTCGGCGCGGATACGGGTTTACTCGTATACTTTTTCTCCCTGCTTAAGCCAGATGCTCCACGCCCGCGAATAGGCGTGGACGCGTTTTGTGGGTTTCCCCGCCGCATCGACCACGGGGTTTCCTTGGTTAACCCATTCAAACAGGCTGCCGTAGAGGTTGTGCACATTAGTATACCCTGCCGCCTGTAGTTTTTCGCCCACCTTTTCACTACGGTACCCCACCGAGCAATACAGCACAATCGGCGTTGATTTGGGGAGATCGGCCACCCGGCTGATATCAAAATCGTCGTAGCCCACCCAGCGGGCGTTGGGTAGGTGGCTCACCAGGTATTCCTTTTTTTCGCGGGCATCGAGCCGAACCGCAGCGGGCATCTGCTTCAGTTCGTTACAGGTTACCACCGGCACCGACTCCTTAATGAGCGCGTCAACCATGACGCCAAACGCCTTGTTGGTCGTCCGTTGGGCCACAAGCGGGGATGTCAGGCTTAAGAGCATCAGGGAAATAAGCGAACGGATCATTGGCTAAAAGGCATTGGCAAACCGGGTCGGCTACTCAATTAATCTCTCTTCTAAAAAATAGAACGAGGTGGCTATCAGGGCGTGCTCATCATCGAACTCAACGGGCGCCGCTGCCGGCTTGTGAGCTGATAACCAAGTTCAAGGGGCGATATGTTCGAGACAACGTACCCAACCGACAAATTGATGCAGTTGATACCAAACGAATGACGCTTGGTGGGCAGGTTGGCGAAGCATCCAGCAACGATGCATCACAGAGCTGCGTGTAGGTTTATAAGGTGGGTCGCCTGTGCTCTGAACAGGCCTATGTTGGGTCGGTTAGTATCTAGGAGAAGGCTATGCGCAGCCGGAGGGACGTAGGTGGGTACGTTCATGCGTTGACAGTAGTGAGCGTACAAAGCCAGAACAAGCTGGTAACAAAGCGTCGCATGAGGGTGGGAAAGCCGGTACGACGGAGGGGACAGCGAGGCTACGACGGAGGCGCAGGCCGCCCAAATAAACGGTGGAAATCGAAGCTATTTTCCAGTTAGGCTATGGTTTAAACGGCGCATTGGCTAATTTTAGGGTCTCCTAGCCACTTTTGAGCCGAATACCTACCGTGAGATTGTAGAAATTTTTGACCTAAAGCGTACTTATGCGGAAGCGTATCGTTCTGCTGACTGTTGTTACCAGCCTGTTGGTTGTGGCCTATCTAGCGAATGGCGGCACAAACTGGTCCGGTTTTTCGAAGACTTTTCGGCTCCGTCTACCTACCGCCAACCGGAGCCTTGCCATCGGCCCCACAGAAGGCCGTCCGGTGAGCAAGGTCCGCTCGATTCCCCTGGCTACGTTTGATGCGGGCGTCGACGTGCTGGCTATGTCCAACGACGGCGAGCACTGGGTCGACAGCGTATTCAACACCATGACGGTTGACCAGAAAATTGGTCAGTTTTTTATGGTGGCGGCCTACTCGAATCATAGCGACAACCACCGCATCTACATCGAGCACTTGGTGCGCAACTACCACATCGGCGGGGTTATTTTCTTCCAGGGTGGACCGTACCGGCAGGCTGTGCTGACCAACCGGTTTCAGGCGGCATCGAAAATTCCGTTGTTTATCGGTATTGACGGGGAGTGGGGCCTGGGTATGCGCCTCGACAGCACGATGGAGTTTCCGAAGCAGATGACGCTCGGGGCCATCCGCGACAATGAACTGATTCAGCGCATGGGGGCCGAAATCGGTCGGCAGTGCCACCGCTTGGGCATTCACATCAACTTCGCGCCCGTTTCCGATATCAACAGCAACCCGCAAAACCCCGTTATCGGGATCCGGTCGTTTGGCGAGGGGAAAGAAAACGTGGCGTCCAAGGCGTCGGCCTACATGAAAGGCCTGCAAGCAGAGCACATAATAGCCACCGCCAAGCATTTTCCCGGCCACGGCGATACCAACGTCGATTCGCACACGTCGCTGCCTGTCATCAGCCGGTCGTCGGAGAAACTGCACGATATTGACCTATACCCGTTCCGCAAGCTGATTGCCGACAGCCTGATGGGCGTGGTGACGGGCCACCTGCACGTGCCGGTTTTCGACAATCAGATGCCGGCCATTGCTGCCACCTTGTCGGAAAAGGTCGTGACCGATCTGCTGAAGAAAGAACTGGGTTTCCGGGGGTTGGTCTTCACCGACGCCATGAACATGGGCGGTGTAACCCGCATCAACCGCGCCGAGATCGTGAACCTGAAGGCGTTGATCGCTGGCAACGACATTCTGCTGTATCCCGAAAATATCCGCGAAGCTACCCGGGTTATCCGCGAAGCCATTCAGTCAGGTACGTTGCCGCAGGCGTTTGTCGACGAAAAAGTGCGCAAGATCCTGCGCGCCAAATACTGGTCGGGCCTGGGGCAATACAAACCCATTCCGCTGGCCGGGCTTATTCAGGACCTGAACTCGCCCGAGGCCAAAGCCCTCAAACAGGAGCTTTGCGAAAACTCGGTCACGCTTGTTAGCGATCAGAAACAGTTGCTGCCGCTGGTCACGACCGATTCCAGCGAAGTCGTCTCCATTGCAATGGGGGCTACGGCGGGCAATGCGTTCCAGAAAACACTGACCCAACTGGCCCCCGTTCAGCCGATTGCCGTGCCTGACCCGCCGCAGAGCGACGCCGCCGTTACGGAACTGATTGGGCGCACCGGCGCGGCCAACACCGTGATTGTGAGCCTGCACGGCATGAGCACGTCGGCCTTCCGGCGGTATGGGATCAACCTGAATACGATCTCGCTGTTGCAACGGCTACGGGCGCAGGGCAAAAAGGTGGTAGTGGTGGCCTTCGGGTCGGCCTACAGCCTCAATTTGCTCACCGATGCTGATGCGCTCCTGTGCTCATATCAGGAGTTTGAAGAGATGCAACGGGCAACGGCCAAGGTGATTTTTGGTGCTTTGCCCGCAAAAGGCTCACTGCCGATTTCGAGCGGCGACTTTAAAGAGGGGCTCGGCGTGGTGCCAGACCCAACCGGGCGGCTCGTGCCGGCTACACCCGAAAGCGTAGGGATGAAAGCCAGCGAACTGGCCAAAATCGACAAGATGACCGAGCTGGCCGTTCACGATCGGGTTATTCCCGGCTGCCAGATTCTGATCGCCCGTAAAGGCAAAATCGTCTACGACAAAAATTTTGGCGGGCTGACCTACGCGAGTAACGCCGAAAAAGTGAGCGACAACACGCTCTACGATCTGGCTTCGCTGACGAAGGTGCTGGCAACCTTGCAGGCAGTCATGGTGCTGTATGACCGGGGGAGCATCAACCTGTCGGAAAAAGCATCGACGTACCTGCCCGAGTTGAAAGGCAGCAACAAGCAGAACATGACCTTGCAGGACCTGCTCTGGCATCAGGCGGGTCTAATCTCGTTTTACCCCACGCTCTGGGACCGCACCCGCACCTCGTCGGGTGCGTTGAATCCGGTCTATTACAGCAACAAGGCCGACAGCGCCCACACCTTGCAGATCGCCCCCACGCTCTGGGCTGTGCCTGCGGTGAAAGACTCAGTCTGGAAATGGGTGATTCAATCGCCGCTATCGCGGAAAGTCGATGCCGATGGCAAGCCGTCGTTCGTCTACAGCGACCTGAGTTTCCTGATGTTGCAGAAGATTGTGGAGCGCGTCAGTAAGCAGCCGCTTGACCGGTTTGTCGAGCGGGAAATTTACGGACCGCTGGGCCTGAAATGGCTCACGTTTACGCCCTTGCAAAAGCTGACTAATCCACACTGTGCGCCTACGGAGCAGGATACGTATTTCCGAAATCAACTCTTGGTCGGAACGGTACACGATCAGATGGCGGCCGTGCAGGGGGGCGTCTCGGGGCATGCGGGCCTGTTTGGCAATGCCCACGATATTGCCAAGCTGCTGCAAATGAATCTGCAACGCGGGTTGTATGGCGGCACGCGCATTCTGCAACCCCTGACGGTGCCCTACTTTACGCAGACGATCAGCAACCGGAGCCACCGGGCGCTGGGTTGGGATAAGCCTAATGCCGAAAGCAACACCAGTAGCTACCTGGCTCCGCAGGCCTCGGCCCAGTCGTTTGGGCATACCGGCTTCACGGGCAATGTGGTTTGGGTCGACCCCGCCGAAGAGCTCGTCTTTGTGTTTCTGTCGAACCGGCTGTTCCCCACGGGCGGCAACAACGCCATCAACACCACCCGGCTCCGCCGCCGGATTCACGAAGCGATTTACAGCTCGTTGAAGCCGTAATTGCGGGTGTTGCCGCGTTGGGAACCCTTATCTTTGCAGGGTCATGACAACACCAATCAGTGAGCCTACCAATCGTATTCAGTACGAATACAGCCCCGGCCATTTTCGCGCCTCGGAGCCGAACCTGTACGAACCCGAACGGCTGGCCGATGGGGAGCTGATCCTGAACATGGGGCCGCAGCACCCCAGCACGCACGGTGTGCTACGGCTGGAAATCATTACTGACGGTGAGATCATCGTCGACGTGGTGCCGCACCTCGGGTATTTGCACCGTTGCTTCGAAGCCCACACGCAACAGGTGCCATTCAACCAAGGCATCCCCTTCGTCGACCGGCTCGATTACCTGGCCGCCATAAACGGCGAGCACATCTGGGCAATGGCCGTGGAGCGTATGCTGGGTATCGAGAACGACATTCCCAAGCGCATCGAATACATCCGGGTACTGGTAGCCGAACTGAACCGGATTGCCTCGCACTTCGTCGCCATCGGTACATACGGGATCGACATTGGCGCGTTTACGCCCTTTCTGTGGGTTATGCGCGACCGCGAGCATATTCAGCGGATGCTCGAATGGGTGAGTGGCGCCCGCATGCTTTACAATTACATCTGGATCGGTGGGCTGTTTTTCGACCTGCCCGTTGGTTTTGAAGAACGCTGCCGCGAGTTTGTCACGTACCTGAAGCCCAAACTGGTGGAATTGCAGGAGGTGCTGATCGACAACAAGATTTTCATTCAGCGCACGGCCAACGTGGGTGTGCTGCCCCTGCCGGTGGCGATCGATTATGGCTGCACGGGACCGGTGTTGCGTGGGTCGGGGCTGCGCTACGACCTGCGCCGGGTTGACGCCTATTCGGTGTACCCCGAACTCGATTTCGACGTACCTGTGGGCACAGGCAAGGTCGGTACTGTCGGCGATTGCTGGGATCGTAACTACGTACGTGTGCAGGAATGCTGGGAGTCGCTGAAAATCATCGAGCAGTGCCTCGACCGCCTCACTACCGATTACCGACGTACGCCCGATTTCGACCCGCACGCGGTAGTGCCCAAGAAGATCCGGCCCAAGGCGGGTGATTTTTATTTTCGGGGCGAAAGTGCCAAAGGCGAATTGGGCTTCTTCTTCCGCACCGACGGGCGCTCCGACATACCGGTGCGGTCGCACTGCCGGTCGTGTTCGTACCACAACCTCTCGGTGCTGCCCGAGATCAGCCGGGGCAGCATGCTGGCCGACCTGGTGGCCGTTATCGGCTCCCTCGATCTGGTCATGGGCGAAGTCGATCGATAGACTCGTGCAGCGCCCATCGATGAGCAACTGGTCACTGCCTAAGCAACAGCGGCGCGGCGCACCACGGCGGCGTCGGGCGTGGGCGACGTACCCAGCGGAATGGTCACGATGACGCGGGTGCCCTGATCGACTTCCGACGCGAGCCGAAAAACGCCATTGAGTAGCCGGGCTCGTTCGCGCATGTTGTGCAGGCCATGCCCGTTCAGGATCGACTCCGGGGCGGCGGCGGCTACCCCGCGCCCGTTGTCGCTGATGGTCATGAGCAGGTTGTCGCCGCTAATTTGAAGCAGCACATCAATTTCGTCGGCATCGGCATGCCTGATGGCGTTGTTGAGCGCTTCCTGGGCAATGCGGTACAGGCCAATCTCAACGGCGGGGTCCAGGCGGCCTACCTCGCCTTCCGACTCGATCAGGATCGTCAGGCCGGTTTGGCGCACTTTCTGGTCGACGAGTTGGCGCAGGGCCGGTTCGAGCCCAAAATCGCTCAAGACGGGCGGCATCAGGTTGTTCGAAATCTGGCGCGTTTCCTGAATCGTTTTAATGACCAGGTCTTTCAGGTTTGCGTAAGCGCGCTGTTCTTTTTCGGGGAGCAGATGCACCGAACGCACATTTTCGACCAACAATTTCAGGCCCGTCAGCATCTGACCAAGACCATCGTGCAGATCGTGCGACAACCGCCGCCGTTCTTCCTCCTGCCCCTGCATGAGCGCCGCCATCCGCACCACCTGCTCGTTCATCTGTTGCTGGTGCCGCAACGCCGATTCGCGCAACAACTTTCCCTGGGCGTCCTGCAAGGCCTGATTGCTTTGTTGTAAATCGTGATTCATAGATTGAGTAGTCTCCTGGGCGGCGGTTAGCTGGCCGAGTGTCTGGCCCAGCGCCCGCACGGCCGGTCGGAAAATAAAAATCGCTTCCAGCACCAGCACCAGCAGCGTGATTGCCAGGAGCAGCAGTTCGGTTTGGCGGAGCGCCGCAATTTTCTGGCTCGCCTCGGCTTCATATTGCTGCACGATACTGTCCATCTGGCTTAGAAAAGCGGGATCGTGTTGCAGGATGGTGGCTACGGCGCTACGGGCTTCGGCGGGCGAAAGCGTTGACTGCGCAAACCGGCGGGCTTCCTGCTGAATGGCGCCAAAGTGCGGGTCAAGCCTGATAAACATCGCCTGGATGGTCGCGCTGTTGAGCGATTGGGCGTGCCGAACCGTGAGGTTGCCCGACTTTAATTGCTGATGATACGTTGCCCACTGGGTAAGCGTACGGTTCAGCCGGGCGCGCGTCTCTTGTGCAATTGAGGCTACCGGTGCATTCACTAATAACAAGACGTCCTTCACGATCATCTGACTCCGAAAGCGCTGCCGACCGGCTTCGTTAATCAGCCAGGAATCGTTCTCCTGTTTGTCGAGTTGCCGTTGGATCAGCACCTGCCCCCAGATGGTCAGACCGGCAATAAGCGACAAGGCCAGGATGTAGCGGTACGTGAAGAGACGTGTGAGCATTAACCGGACGATTAGCCCCTCAAGTTACGTAAATGCCTAGTTTTTGCATACGGCTGATAAACAATTCGTTTGTATGAACCACAAACGATTAACTGGTTTACGCAGATGTATCCTCAGGAAACCGGCTTTTTGCTCACCACTTTTTCTTTAGCTTTCTGAGCCTCTTTGAGTTGCTCGACCACGCGCTCGTAGATGCGGGCCAGATCGGCCGGCCGGGCCGAATAATAGATGTAGCTCTTGGTATAGGCAGAGGTATCTACCCCATACTGCTTCAAGGTTTTGGCTTGCAGCCGGTTAAACAGGATCGACGCCGAATCAGACGAACTAAGGCCGTATTTGCTGATTCGGGCCTCGTTGAGGTGTACCTGCATCAGTATATTGGCCATGGTCTCTTCGGGAACCAGATTGGCCGGTTTCTCACCCAGCTGACTCTCCGAAGAGCCGCATCCCAACGCCATCAGCCCGAAAAAAACAACAGAAAGGAATCGTAGCATCCTGATTAAATTTGAAAACTGCTTCGCAACCTAAGCACCTGCGGCCCGGCTCCAACAGCGTTGGAAAGCCAGTGTACCCGAGTACAGTACCTTAACGCTGAAGCGCCGTAATTTTAACAGAAAGTGACTGGTAAAATTCGTTAAATGAATGATTTTTTGATCAGGGCCCGCGAGTTCGAGATTCGGATTCGGAAGGCCGTCAGCTCGCAGATGCGGGGCAATTTTCGGTCGGTATTCAAAGGGTCAGGCCTTGAGTTTGCCGATCTGCGCCCCTACCAGTACGGCGACGACGTGCGGGCGATCGACTGGAACGTCTCATCAAAAGGGCACGGGGCCTTCGTGAAGGTATTCCGCGAAGAAAAAGATCAGACGGTTTTTTTTATGGTCGATGTAAGTGCTTCACAGCAAGTGGGTTCGTTTCAGCGGTCAAAACTGGATACGACCAAAGACGTCTGCGGGGCATTGGCTATGTCGGCTATCAACGAAGCCAGCCACGTGGGTATGTACTGCTTTTCCGATCAGAAGGAAAAGTACATGAAACCGGCCAATACGCTCAAACAGGGGTATCAGATGATTACGGCGCTGGGCAAACTGGAGCCGCAGTCGGTGAAAACGAATGTGGCCGACGCGCTGCTGTTTACCATGAATGTGTTGAAGCGCCGCAGCCTGATTTTTCTGCTGTCTGATTTTATCGATCAGGGGTATGAACACAACCTCAAAGCGCTCGCCCGAAAGCACGACCTGGTGGTGATTCATTTCTACGACCCCCGCGAGATCAACCTGCCTAAACTGGGCGTGGTGCCGGTTTTCGATACCGAACTAAGGCAAACGGTCTGGCTGAATACGTCGGCCCCGCGCTTTCGGAATGCCCTCCGCGAACAGTTTGCCCAAAGCCGCACCCGCCTCGAACGCCTCTGCCGCCAATACGATGCCGATTATGTGGCCCTGGACGCACAGGCCGATTTTGTCCCGACCTTAGCGGAGCTTTTCCGGGCCCGGAAGTATCGGTAGCCGGCGATAGGCAATGAACAATGAACGATGCACAATGGACAGTGAACGGTACGCAGTGAGCTGGCTTCTGAACGGCTGGTCACCACGTAACGGCTTGATCTGGCTGGTACATTGTATCGCATTCATGGTACACTGGTCATCGGCAGTGGCTCAGCCCGTGGGTACGTTCATCGACGACACCATCGAGATCGGGCGACCATTTCGCTATGCGCTTTCGGTGCGCCACCCCGCCACGCAGGATGTGCTCTTTCCCGATACGGCCCGGCAATTTGCGCCGTTCTGGGTACGTGGTCTATCGGTGTTCCCAACGCGCACCCGGCAGGGCGTTAGTGTCGATAGTGCCGTATATACGCTGGTTTCGTTTGAAGTGAGCCGGGCGCGGGTGTTGCAGGTGCCTGTCTATCTGATCGCTGGCTCCGATTGTACGGCCGTGCTGTCGTCGCCCGATACGGTGTTTCTTTTTTCGTCGGTACTGGCCTCGGCCCGGCCCGATACGTTGCAGCTAAAGCCCGACACAACGCTGGCCCCGTTGCCACAGCAACTCAACTACGCCAACCTGGTGCTGGTAGTGATGGTGGCGGGGGTCATATTGGCGGCTATTTACATTTTGTTTGGGAAAGCCCTCCGCCAACGCTGGGCGCTATACGTGCTGGGGCGGAAACACCTGCGGTTCATGACAACCTACAATCAGCTAACCCGTAATGTTGGCCCCGAGTCGACGGGCGAGCTAACCAATCAGGCGATCGTGGCGTGGAAACAATACCTGGAGAAAACCGAACGGCAGCCGTATACATCGCTCACCAGTAGCGAAATCGCCCAGCGGATTGGTGACGACCGTGTGGCCGATGCGCTGCGCGAAACTGATCGGATGATCTACGGCGGTGCCTTCACCGATCAGTCGCCGCTGGCCTTACGCGTCTTGCGCGATGTGGCGATGGCTGCCTATCAGCGACGGCGCGAAAAAATTAACCAGTAATCCGACGGCGCTCACCCGTGTCTCGTTTTACGTCGTTTATTCGTCTTTATGCCTTGGTACTCACTTTATTGGCTGATGCCGTCGACGTTGCGGGCGTTCCACTACGATAACCAGTGGGCGCTGCTGCTGATTCCGTTGACAATCAGTTTGTTTCTCTTTCGGAATGTGCTGGGGCAACGCTACCGGCAGCAACTTCGGGTGTCGGGGTTGGGGCTAACGGGCGTACGGCCTGGTGGCTGGGCGCGTTTCGTGAGTCTGCTCCGGCTACTGGTGCCGCTGTCGTTGTGGTTGTCGATGGCTTTCTTATTGGTGGCCTTGGCCCGGCCCCAGACGGTACGGCAGCTGCGCGAAGAGCAATCGGTCGGCATCGATATCATGCTGGCGCTCGACGTGTCGTCGTCGATGCTGGAGACCGATCTGAAGCCCAATCGGCTGGCGGCGGCCCGGCTGGTGGCGCAGCAGTTTGTGGCGGGGCGGCAACACGACCGCATCGGGCTGGTGGTATTTGCGGGTGAAGCGTATTCACTTTGCCCCCTCACGACCGATTACGCCCTTCTCCGGCAATACCTGCGCGAGCTGAGCCCCAATCTGGTGCGCACCACCGGCACGGCCATTGGTGACGCACTGGCGCGCGGGATCAACCGCCTGCGCGATTCGCCCGCCCGCAGCCGGGTGTTGGTGCTGCTCAGTGACGGCGACAACACCGCGGGCAACCTCGATCCGCTGACGGTGGCGCGGCTAGCAACTCCTTTTAATGTGAAAATTTACACCATTGCCGTAGGGCGGCGATCGGCCCGGACCGAAGACGGAAGCCTCGCCTCGCAGTTTGACGAAGGCATTCTGAAATCAATCGCCGAAATGGGGCAGGGGTATTTCTTCCGGGTAACCGACGTGGGGCAGCTCCGGCAGGTGTTTGCCCGCATCGATCGCCTCGAACGGGCACCTACATACGTCGAGACCCACGAAGACGTGCAGGACCAATATCGGCCGTATCTCCGGTGGGGCGTCGTTTTGTTGGTGTTCACACTCTTGCTGAAAAACACACCCCTCGGCAACGTGCTGGAAGACTAGTCGGCGCCGTTCGCCCGGTCGTGCAGAGCAGACCGGATCAGGTACGTTACGGCGACGTCGTTGCTGGTGAAGGCGCGCATAAACCAGTCTTCGCGCAGCCCAATCCGCCGCAGAATTATGGCCTCGCTTAGGCCACGCCGTTGCCCTTCAAGCGACTGATCGACGATGCGTTGCAAGTGATCAATTTTGGCCTGGATGGCAGTCTTGGCATGTTTCAGAACAGGACGGTGGCCGCAGAACAGCGTGTCGAAATCGTAGGTAAGCAGGTGGCGGGCGGCTTCCAACTGCTGGTAGATGTTCTCGCCCCGCCGGAACACGCGCAGATTGCCCACGTAGAAATCGCCCGAAAAGAGCCAACCTTCGTTGGGCTCCAGTAGTACGTGGTGGTCGTCGGAATGGCCGAGGGTGGGGATGGGCAGAAACCGGTAATGCGCCGTTTCGACTGGGGCTGGGTACGTTGCCAGTACCTCCACGCCCACGGCGGCCGAGCAGGCTTCGATGGGGCCAAACCAGTAGCGCTCGTAAGGCAGCAGGTGGTAGGGATAGGCGATCCGCTCGGCCGTGAGCAGACCGCACCGAACCGGGCAGCCGTGCTGCCGGGCTAACGCCGCTGCATTGGCCGCGTGGTCTTCGTGAAAGTGCGTCAGCGCAATCTGCTCGATCTGATGGCGCTCGTAGGTCGCCAAAACGGCCCGCTGCGTGTAGCGGGAGCCCGTGTCGATCAGTAAGCCATCCACGTAATACGTCCAGACCGGAATAGGGCGGGGCCACGGCAGGCGCGCATAGCCAAACTGATGCCCTTCGACGGGGCCGTGTCGTAACGAGCTGGAAACGTGTGTCGCGAGCGCCAAAGCAAATGGTCGGGTTGAGCGGATAACTAGGGCAGGCTCGGCATGGCGGCCCGGGGCGGGGCCATCGTTTCGCGGTAGGTAGCCTGGTACCGCAGGGGCGTGGTGCCGGTTTGCTGCTTGAACTGCCGGTGAAAATGCGAGATATTGTTGAAGCCGCATTCCAGGCCTACCTGCCCCACGCTGAGGTCGGCGTGGGTAAGCAACTTGCGGGCGTGGCTGATCCGCAATTCGTTCAGGTATTCGACAAACGACTTGTTGGTGCGTTTTCGAAAATACCGACAAAACGCCGCCGGCGCCATGCCCGCTACCGATGCAATCTGCTCTACCCGGATCTCGTCCCGAAAGTGGGTCAGCATAAATTCCAGTACCCGCTTCATCCGCTCGGTTTCGGCTTCGCTGGCCGACAGCTGATAACTGTCGGAAGCCAGGAGACGGCTGTCGCGGTCGGTGGCCAACGTATTCAGAATGCCGAGCAGTTCCAGTACCTGATTCATGCCATCGTGCTGCGTGATACCCAGTAGGCGCGGGCGTATGTTGGCGACGGCGGCGGCACTGAAGCGGAGCCCAAACTGAGCCCGCTGCAACAGTTGCCGTAGCGAATACGCTTCGGGGAAAATCCGCAGCAGGCCATCGTTGAGCAGTGCCGTGAATTGTACCACGACGGCTTCCGCCGGTGCGTCGGCGGGCTGCTCGTCATCATTTCGCCAGAAGTGGGGCAAATTGGGCCCAACCAGCACCAGATCACCCGCTTCAAAATCGCTGACATGATCACCCACGAACCGCTTTCCAGTGCTACGGATGATGTGAGTCAGCTCATATTCCGGGTGATAATGCCAGGGTGCGTCAAACGAAGGGAGTTGGAGGTGCTTAACCACAATCGAGTGTTCCTCGTCGATGGTGACCTTTTCATAAAGCGCTTTCATTGGTAAATTTTGACCTATTCGCGGATCACGTTTCGAAAATTAGTCAAAAAATCACACAAAGGGAGCAACAATAGCCGCAACAGGTGCAGCTAACCGTCCTAATTTTGATTGATGGTAACAATCGTAATGTTCTATAATACCAACAAATAGTCTTATATGCAGGCAGTAGCTACCGAAACCACGTTGCAGGCCCGTTTGCAGGAGCCTTACGAATTGTCGCAACAGGCCGTCGCGTTTTACCGAGAGAACGGGTATGTAAAACTGAAAAACGTACTCAGCCCCGACCTGATCGATTACTACGGCGCCGTCATCACCGATCTGGTCATTCGGCTCAACACGCTCACGAAGCCCATGGAAGACCGCACGACCTACGAGCGGGCGTTTCTCCAGATCATGAACCTGTGGACGCAGGATAAGGCGGCTAAAGAATTTGTGTTCAGCAAACGGCTGGCCAAAATCGCCACGGACCTGATGGGTGTGGAAGGGGTGCGCCTCTACCACGATCAGGCCCTATATAAGGAGCCATCCGGGGGCATTACGCCCTGGCATGCCGATCAGTTTTACTGGCCGCTGGCGTCGCCCCACACCGTCACGGTCTGGATTCCGTTGCAGGCAACACCCATGACCATGGGACCATTGGCCTTTGCGGCTAAAAGTCAGCGGGTAGAACTCGGCCGCGATCTGGAGATTAGCGATGAAAGCGAGAACGTGCTATCCGATGAACTGCAAAAGCTGAATTTCGACGTCAACGATACGCCCTTCGAGTTGGGCGAAGTCAGTTTCCACGCGGGCTGGACCTTTCACCGGGCCGGCCCAAATACTGCCAACGAAGCCCGCAAAGTGATGACCATGATCTATATGGACAAAGATCAGGTCGTGATGGAGCCGCGCAACCCCTACCAACAGAACGATTGGACCACCTGGCTTAGCAGTTGGCCCGTTGGCACCACGCCCGACGGACCGTTGAATCCAATTCTCTTTCAGTATTGACTTACAATTTAGTAAGTTGATCGCGTCTGGTAATAAATAATGGGCGTCGCTACGTTCATTGGGCATACCAGGCGCTACTTGGTCAAACCAACGCCCACATGGTTTATGTTGGGTTTTGCAAACACCGTTCTGGCCATTGCCGGACCGGTGTTTTTTTTGGGTATAGACTATTTTTGGTTCAAAATCTGTTACGGTAGCAACACGTACGAAATTACCGACGTAACAAGTCAGTTGCTGTATCTATCATGACTCGGTTTTCTCCCCACCCGAATAGATTATCCCGTTTATTACTGTCGTCACTGATTTGGCTGTCCATGGTAGGCATGACCAGCCAATTAGCTGTGGCCCAGATTCGCAAAGATCCCACACGCTGGACCATTAGCGGCCCGGCCAAACCGGCCAAAATCGGCGACGTCGTTGAACTGACCATTCAGGCATCCATTGCCGAAAGCTGGCATATTTACTCGCCGGATCTCGACCCCAATATTGGCCCGATTCCCACATCCATCAAATTCAAGCCGTCGGCGGCTTACAAACTGGTGGGTGCACCTGTACCAGTGGGCGTTCAGGAAATCTATGTGGAAGTGTGGGGCGCTAAAGTGCGGCAGTTTGAAGGGAAAGCAATAATCCGGCAAAAGGTGAAGGTCTTGGCCGATAACCCTACCATCGAACTGACGACCGAATATCAGGCCTGTTCAGATAAGGATGGCACCTGCCTTCCGCCTGCCGAAGCTGAATTACAAACGATAGTCAAAACAACTGCCGCGGTAACTAGCCCTTCATCAACGACAGCCGGAAAACGTGTTGGCAACGTACCTGCAGTAAAGACTGAAACAGTAGCGCCTGTAGCCTCTGCTACAGAACCATCGCCCGCCGATCTGGCTACCGCCACGACTTCGGCCGTAACAGACACGGATACACTGACTCAGCAAGCCGAAACACGCGCTTCGGCGCAGGCATCGCTCGCGGCTACGCCCGTCGAGGGGCAGGGGCAATCATTATGGGCGTTTGCGCTGGCGGCGTTTCTAGCCGGTCTGGCGGCCCTGCTCACGCCCTGCGTATTCCCGATTATTCCAATGACTGTCAGCTTTTTTACGAACCAGAAAGGTGGCTCGTGGAAGGCGCTGCTCTACGGCGCGTCGATTATTGGTATCTACGTGCTGATCGGCACGGTGGTGTCGCGGATTAACGGGCCGGGTTTTGCCAATTTCGTGAGCACGCACTGGCTGCCCAACCTGCTCTTTTTTGCAGTCTTCTTCGTCTTTGGCCTCTCGTTTCTCGGGCTGTTCGAAATCACACTGCCCAGTTCCATCGTCAATCGGGCCGATGCGGCTTCGGAGCGGGGTGGGCTGGCCGGTATTTTCTTCATGGCCTTCACGCTGGTGCTGGTGTCATTTTCGTGCACGGGTCCCATTGTGGGTAGCTTGTTGGTTGCCTCGGCGGGTGGCGAAGTGGTGAAGCCCATCGTGGGTATGGCGGCGTTTTCGTCGGCCTTCGCCATTCCGTTTACGTTGTTTGCGCTCTTCCCGCAGTGGTTGCAGAAACTGCCCAAATCGGGCGGCTGGCTCAACGCCGTGAAAGTGGTGCTGGGCTTTCTGGAACTGGCGCTGGCGCTTAAATTCCTCAGCATTGCCGATCAGGTATACCACTGGCACCTGCTCGACCGCGAGGTGTATCTGGCCTTCTGGATCGTTATTTTCAGCATGCTGGGCTTCTACCTGCTGGGTAAACTCAAACTCCCCCACGACAGCGCCCCCGTTTCGACGGGTAAACTGAACCTGCGTGAGTTTGCTATTCGCGGGGTCATGAACCAGCCCGTTGGGGCGCTGGTCGACTCGGACGCGGCCGGACAGTTGACCCTGACGGGTACGCCCACCAGCGGCACCGTGCAACTGACGGGCGGTAACGATACAAAAGTGAGCATTCCGCGCCTGCTGCTGGCGATCGTGACCTTCACGTTTGTGGTCTATATGGTTCCGGGCATGTGGGGGGCGCCGCTCAACGCGCTGGCTGGCTATCTGCCGCCCCTGGCCACGCAGGACTTTATTTCACGTGGTGGCCCGGCTTCAGCGACGACCCAACAGTCAACGGCCGTTCGGCATGGTAATCTGTTCAAATTGCCCCACGGCTTGCCGGGCTTCTTCGATTACAAAGAGGCACTGGCTTATTCAAAAACCGTGAAGAAACCTGTCTTTATCGACTTCACCGGTCACGGCTGCGTAAACTGCCGCGAGATGGAACAGCGCGTGTGGAGTGATCCGAAGGTGCTGTCCCGTCTCCAGAATGACTACGTGGTGGTGGCACTGTATGTCGATGATAAAACGGAACTACCCGAAGCCGAATGGTATACGTCGGGCTACGATCAGAAAACCAAGAAGACGATTGGCGCGCAAAACGCCGACTTGCAGGTGGTGAAGTACAACAATAACGCCCAGCCGCACTATTGCCTAGTCGACGGTACGGGTACGTTGCTGGTTTCGCCCATCAACTACAACCTCAGCGTCGATAAGTTCGTCGCCTTTCTGGATGCTGGTAAGGCGGCGTTTGGAAAATAAAGCAGGCTTGATGCGAAAAGGTCCAGGGATCAACGTTAGGTAGCACGTTAGTTTAACGCCGACTCATCGTTGATCCTTGGACCTTTTTTTTGCTCTCTTTTAAGCTCGTCCGTTGAAATTTTCGCCGTATTCGGCGTTGCGGGCGTCGGCTTCTGACTCGCCGCCCTCTTCGTCACCAAGCATGTCCATTTCGGCCTCCATGCGGGCCTCACTAACATTGTCGGGGTCATTGTAAAATTCAGCGGGCAGCGTGTCGTCGGTTTCGGTTTCGGCCACCATATCGGTCATGTCCGTGGCGACGGCATTGTCTGTGTACAGAATGGTATCTGAGGCCTCTTCATCACCGGGGTTCATCACATCGGGCTGACCGTCGAGGCCAAATTCTGCATAAACGGCGTTTTCTTCGTTGACGTCGTTACCCGGCATATTGTTGAACTGCGGCGACATGCCTTCCAGCGGGCCGCCCGTGTTCTGTTCGTTCAGTTGCTGATCGGAGTTATTCAGGTTTTCCATGATCGTTGAGCTTTACCGACCTAACACCACCCGACTCACTTTTGTTGGCTGGTCGGCCGCGCTGAGCCGCAGCAGATACACCCCCGACGACAACGTACCCAGATCGAGCGGCTGATCGATGTGGGCACCCACCCGAATCGGGGTGAGTACAGTACGTCCGTCGATGCTGATGACCTCCACTTGCCCTCCGTGCGGAGCGCGAATGGTCACATAGCGATTGGTCGGGTTCGGAAACGCCCAGGTCGAGACAGGCTCAACGGCCAGCACAGCCGATACTTTATCCGATGTATTACGAACGTACCTGAGCCCCCCGGCCAGACTACCCAGCACCAGATCGGGCAGGCCGTCGCCAGAAAGGTCGCCTGTGGCCAGAATTGGGTTGAGACCAGCGGTTGGCAACGTACCCAGGGTGTCGAGCAACGTGGCCGCCTGCGTGGGTTGGCTCGCCAGCTTATACACCCGCAACTGTCCCGTTCGCGTAGCCAGCATCAACCGTTTCTGGTTATCCCCGTTTACATCGGTCAGGGCCAATGAAGCATTCCGGTTATCGAACGCAAAATCGAAGCCCGCAAACCGGTCGGTCACCAGCGTGAAAGCCGGCTCGCTCACCGATCCGCTGTTCCGATAGTAGCTGATGTTGCCCGCGCTGCCACTCACCAGCAGGTCGGCCTTACCATCGGCGTCAAAATCAGTGAAGAGCACGGGCGATGCCGCTGAATAGCCATCCGACAGTGTTAAGCTCCTGGCCGTGGCGGGTGTGAAGCGCATGGCCGCGCCTTTGGCGGCACTGTTGGGTAGCCACCGCAGTACACTACCAGTTTTGGAAAAACCGGACAGCACCAGATCGAGTGAGCCATTGCCATCGAGGTCGGCGAACGTTGGGCGGAGGTACGTGAGCGAATCGGTGGTGGTGAGGCCGAGGTAATCGGTGGTGACGAGGCTAAACGCGGGGTTGCTGGTTGTACCCTTATTCTCAAACTGCCACAAACTTGCCCGAAAACCATTAGCCAACGGAACGCCGCCATTCCCAACCAGCAAATCCAGATCGCCATCCCCATCGAGGTCGGCGAGTACCGGGGCCGCATTTTCGCCCAGGTCCAGCATGTCACTTTGCAGAAAATCCGTCCTGACCAGCTGGAAGTCGGGAGCTGTGGCTGTCCCCGCATTGCGGTAAAAATGGTTTGTCGATCGGAAGTCGAACAGGCCCCGCTCATTCACATAGACGTTGGGTGAAGCCACCATATCAGTCAGGCCGTCGCCGTCCAGGTCGTCGAAAAAAGCGGCCGGAAACGACGCAAAACGCACCGGATTTTGCTTCGGAAAGTCGTATTCGAACCGCGTAAACGCGGCATTCTGATTACTGGGGCCAGTGTTATGCAGCACCGATAGGTTGTTACAATCAACGTACCCAAAAATCAACTCGGGCTTGCCATCACCGTCGACGTCCTGGAGCCGGATGGTATTGCCCGTGTGGTTGGGTCGGCCGTTGGGATCACCCTGTCGGCCGCCAGTGGCGGCGCAATCGGCGTTAGCCGTGAAATCATTGCAGAATTCTTTCCTGAAGCGCCCCCAGCAGCCCGGCTCCGTACGGAAGTCGAGCCCGGCCGGGGCGGCGGCATTAGTGCGCTGTTTGCTCAGGTTCTGGTAATACACCGCCTGATTGCCCGTTGGGTCAAAGGCCACCACGTCTACGTCGCCGTCGCCATCGAGGTCGGTGATAGCAGGGGTATCCGGCCCGGCCACGTACACGTTCGATCGAATTCCCGACAGCGCATCGGTCTGTAGCGACGGCGTCACCAGCTGCCACGCCAGTGTGCCGTTGGCGGGTGTCGCATTGCGCCACACTTGAATGCCGCTGGGGGCCGACGCAAACAGATCTTTTCGGCCATCGCCATCATAATCGACCAGGTAAAACCAGTTGCCGATGGTCGGGAAAAGGCGCTCATACTGCGGGGCATGTTGCCAAAACAAGGCGTTGTTGGGGCCGGTCGTCGCCAGAAACGTGCTGATCCGGCTGGTAACCCGGTCGAATACCACCAGATCGGGGCGGGCGTCGGCATCCAGCGGCAGGGTGGCAAACTGGCAGGCATTGAGCCCGCCCGCCCAGGCGTTGGGCAGGGTGCGGCCCGCTAGCTCAATGGTGGGCCGGGTGTCGTACTCAAACGCAATGCGTTGCGCCTGACCAGCCAGTGAAAGCAATAAAAAGAGAAAAGTAGACCAACGAGCCATCGAGTGAAAGCGCGTAGTTTTGGGGCACGCTACACGCCTTTCCTGTAAACGAAGTAACCAAACCATTTCGTTGTCAACTAACTGAGAAATTTATGCTGACCACAGCAGCTTTATACGAGAAGTACCGGGAATGTACCACCGTTTCGACCGATACCCGCCAAATCGCGCCCGATTGCCTGTTTGTGGCCCTGCGCGGCGATAAGTTCGACGGCAACCAGTTTGCCCTACAGGCGCTGGAGGCCGGGGCCCGCTACGCGCTGGTCGACAATGCCGACGTGGCCGCTCAGCACGACCGCTGCCTGTTGGTGGCCGATACGCTGCTAGCCTTGCAGGAACTGGCCCGGCACCACCGTCGTACGTTTGGTTTCCCGGTTTTGGGCCTGACCGGCTCGAACGGTAAAACCACCACCAAAGAGCTGATTGCGGCGGTGCTAGCCAAAAAATACGCGGTTGAGGCCACGCATGGTAACCTCAACAACCACATTGGCGTGCCGCTTACCCTGCTGCGCATCGACCCTGCCCGCTGCCAGCTGGCGGTGGTGGAGATGGGGGCCAATCACCAGCGCGAAATCGATCTGCTGAGCCGGATCTGCGAACCCACCCACGGGCTGATTACTAACGTGGGCAAAGCGCATCTGGAAGGTTTTGGCGGAGTCGAAGGCGTGCGGAAAGGCAAGGGTGAACTCTTCGACTACCTGGCCGAAACAGGCGGGACCGTGTTCGTCAACGCGCAGAACGCCGTGCTGATGGCCATGCAGGCCGAGCGCAGCACCCGAACCCCCAACTTTGGTAACGTCGTTTTTTACCTGACCGACAACGTACCTGAACTGCTGACTGAAGCGCCGGTGGCGACGTACCGGACGGCCACGGGCGAGGTGATCCAGACGCATCTGCCGGGTCGCTACAACTTTGAGAACGTGGCGGCGGCACTGGCTATCGGGCAGTATTTCGGTGTGCCCGACGCCGATGCCAATCAGGCCGTGGCCGACTACAACCCGACCAACAACCGGTCGCAGGTGGTAGTGCGCGGTACCAACACCGTACTGCTGGATGCCTACAACGCCAACCCGTCGTCGATGGCAGCGGCGGTGCAGCAGTTTGGGCAAATGCCCGCCGAACGCAAGGCGGTTATCCTGGGCGATATGTACGAACTGGGCGACGAAAGCCCTGCCGAGCACGCCGCCCTGGGTACGTTGATTGCCCAGCAGCACTTCGATCTGGTCATTCTGGCGGGCAAAGACATGCAGTATGCGTTGCCTTCCCTGCCCCAAGCCTACTACTTCCCCGACAAGTTTTCGCTGCACAACTGGATCATGGATAACCCCATGCAACATACCCACGTGTTAATTAAAGGGTCGCGCGGCATGGGATTAGAAAGTGTGCTTCCGTTTATTTAGTGGCGGTAAGCCGACAGCCATACGTGGCTAAACCTCGTTGTGCTTTTCTTGTCTTACTTCACAAACACACAGTTGCTCATGAAAAACTTCCTGATTGCGGTAGCCTTTCTGCTTGGTACGGCTACGGCTTCGTTGGCCCAAAAGGCTGACTTTGAACCAGAAATTGCTGCCTTCGAGGCTCAGCCTGCCCCGGCAGCCAACAGCATTGTCTTCGTCGGAAGCTCGTCCATTCGGGTCTGGAACGGACTGACCGAGGCCTTCCCCGGTAAGACAGTCGTTCAACGGGGTTTCGGCGGTTCGGAGATGAACGACGCCATCAAATACATTGGGCGCATCATAGCCCACGACCGGCCCAAACAGATTTTGCTGTATGAGGGCGACAACGACATTGGTCAAAGCAACGCTTCGGCCCGCGACGTGTATGCCCGGTTTACGACCTTTTTTGCCCTAGCGCGGAAAATGGCCCCATCGGCTACGATTACGTTTATTTCCATCAAGCCCAGTGTAGCCCGCAAGCAGTTTCTGGCCACGCAGGCCGAAGCCAACCGCCTCATCAAGACGTACCTAAGCGGGCAGAAAAACGCGTCATACATCGATGTATACACGCCCATGCTCGATGCAGGCGGACAACCCCGTGCCGAACTTTTCCAGGCCGACGGTCTGCACATGAACGCCCAGGGCTACGACCTCTGGAAGCAGATCATTGGCCCGGCCTTGAAATAAATGAGTCAATTGCCTTTGGCGTTATTGGTAGTCATTCGTTGTAAAAAAGCTATGAATGACAATAAATGACTACCAATGACGCCAAAGGCAATTGACTTTACCCGAATGAACCCACTAAAACAAGCACTCTACGCGGCCTGTATGGCCTATGTGCAGCAACGTATCGATAACGCTGCCGAGGCCATGCGGGCCGCGCAGGAAGCGGCCAATTCTGAGGAAAAGAGCTCGGCGGGCGATAAATACGAGACAGGCCGCGCGATGGCCCAACTTGAACGCGATCGGCACGCCCAACTGCTGGCGCAGGCCCAGCAAATGAAGCAGGAACTGGAATTGCTGGACTACAAGACGGCATCGGACGTGGCGCGGGCCGGTAGCGTGGTCAATACGTCGCAAGGCACGTTCTTTCTGAGTATCAGCGCTGGCCGCCTCACGGTCGATGGGGCCAGCTACATGGCTGTCTCCATCGCATCACCCATTGGTGCCCTGTTGCGAGGCCACCGGGCAGGCGACGAGGTTCGCTTTAACCAGACCACGTATCGAATCGAAGGTGTACTCTAATTATCTATATTTTTGATAGATTAAATAAACTATAGATCAGACGGCGGGTTAGACGGACAAGTATCACGTCAAACTCGCATACGTTATGATCTTAAAAATGGACCGGTTGCCTGTTGAGCTGCCAACACCAACCAACCCGTCGGCCAACGATGCTGCCGCTGTACAGGAACTACTGGGTGGAAAGTTTGGGGAGATGTCGACCCTGATGAACTACACCTATCAGTCGTTCAATTTTCGGGGGCGCAAAAAGCTCCGGCCCTTCTACGATCTGATCTGTAGTATCGCTGGCGAAGAGTATGGCCACATCGAGGTGGTGTCGTATACCATCAACCTGCTGCTGACGGGAGTTAGCAAACGGGGAATCGATCCAACCATCGCTCCGCTTGCCGATGGCGTGAATGCCCGGAACACCTACCATTTCAACAATAGTGGGCAGACCGCACTCCCGATGGACTCGATGGGTAAGTTCTGGTCGGGTGATAACGTCTTCAGCAGCGGTAACCTGAAGCTCGATCTGTTGCACAACTTCTTTTTGGAGTGCGGGGCGCGGGCCGGTAAGATGCGGACCTACGAGATGGTATCTGACCCCACCGCCCGGACGATGGTTGGTTACCTACTGGTACGCGGTGGCTTGCACGTAGTCGCCTACGCCAAAGCGCTGGAATTGCTTACGGGCGTGGAGGTGACCAAACTGCTCCCCATCCCCGATCTGAGCAACGATAAATTCCCCGAGGCTAAGAAGTTCATGGAGGATAAAATGCACCTGAAGCTCTATACCTTCAGTCAGGAAGATTACAAACAGGTAGCGCTGATCTGGAACGGTACCCACCCCGAAGACGGACAACCGCTGGAAGTGATTCAGGGGGCTATTCCCGGCCACGCCGTCCCTGACCTCGACGAAGAGCCCCAACTCAACGCACCCGGCTCTGATGAATACGCCTACGACCCGCAGATGTTCGCCGACATGGCCAAGAAGATGGGGATTAAGTTGTAGGAACGAATACTGTATAATGAATAATGGGGCTAACGCATCTATTCTTGCGTTAGCCCCATTATTCATTATACGTTTACCACTTACTTGTCGAGCGAATCGCGGCGGGCTTCTTTGGCCGCATCGCGATACTCTTTATTGGCCGAGTCGAGGTCCGCTTTTTCGTCGCGAATTTCGCTGGTATCACCTTCGGCGCGGGCTTCGTTCAGGTCTTCCTGAGCGTCCTGTACCTCTTCGGCTTTATTTTCTTTCTTTGAATCGCAGGCTACAAATGTGGTGGTGGCAAGAAAGGCCATCGACAAGGCCAGTACCAATTGTTTGGTTTTCATGGTGTTCGTTTTTTTTGCAAGAACTACCCAACCAACAGGTAAGCGCCGAAAGTTGTTTAAAAAAATCGAGGAATCGGTATGTCAACTGGGTGCTGAAAGGCGCTTTTCGTAGCAAAAGAAACGTAGACCGGGTCGGAAAGCCAGGTCGATTTCACCCGCGTACACGTACCCAAGGGCTGGAAAAAGCCGTTGCGTAACCTGGTTCTGCGTATTGGTGTCGATGCGCAGGATGGCGATACCCCGTTGCCGGGCCACCTCGTCGGCTTGTTGCAGCAGGGCCTTACCTACACCCCGACCCTGATAGGCCGGGTCAACTGCCAGCCGATGCGTTACGATGGCGGTTTCGGTGATATCCCAACCTACCTGGGCATACTCGGCATCCTGATCGGTTGTAATAGCCGCAACACCCGCGATTTGGCCGTCGATGTCGGCTACCCAAAGCTGTTTTTTCGCAATGTCATTGCCAAAAACGGTTTCGTTTGGGTACGTGGCATCCCACTGAAAATTACCAGCCGCCTGCATCAGGGGCACCACCCGTTGCAGGAGCGCCACGAGTGCAGGTAGATCGGCTGTTGTCGCCTCACGAATGCGCATCAGTCTAATCCTGGCCGTTTAAAGGCACGGGCGGTCGGGAAGAGCGCCTCAAGCTGGCTCGTCAATCGGTTCAGGCCAGCCAGCATATCAAGCATGCCATCCAGTTTTTCGGGGTAATAATACAGAATCGTCTGCCACGAAGCGATCGAGCGATCAATGCTAACCAACACCAGTTTGGCCTTGCCGTTGTAATAGTCAAGCAGGTACTCGTCGTTGGTGGGTTCGTCGAGGGCGCGAAGGGTCGCCATCGTTTTCACCGGAATCAGCGTGCGATACCATTTTATCTGCTCGTAGGCGTTTTTCAGCGCCGTCAGTTGCACCATAGCCTGATCTTCCGTGCGCAGGCCAAGGTTTACCTGTTGCAATTGCTGCCTACCGGCCAGTTCGAGCAACCGACGCTCGTCCCTGAGCCATGCGCCGGTTTGTTGCAAATAAACAGAAGCCAGCGTAGCCACCGGATGCTCCTTGGTTCGGTGCCGACGAATCAGCACCTGCTCTTCCAGCGTTTGCTGCTCCGCTTCCGAAGGGCCATTAACCAGCAGCGACGGGTTTTCGCTCTGTAGCTTTTCAATGTAACGTTTGGTCATGTTCAGGGCTTCGGTGAGCTGATCGACCAATGACGCGTTGGTATCAACAGGCTGATCGGTAGCGACCTGCTGTTGCATCTGAAAACTGCGACAGCGACTGGTGAGGCGGCAACGCTCGCACCACGAGTCGCAGAAATTATAGATGCCTGGGATTAAATCGGAGTTGGAAAGCATATGACAGGTACGTTTACAGATACGGCAGTAAGAAGTCCAGCTTAAATATAGATTGCCTAACGGCCGGGCCGTTTAAACAATACCCGCTTTTTTTTGGCTTACTTTGGGCGGTTGGCATACGGGCTATAGCTCATTAGACGCTACGGGCTGCCATCGGCTACAGCCTTGGCGTTCCTTTTTTTACGGCCTGTACGTAGCGACTGGTAATTGCCTCATTCCGGTACATTCATAGCATGACTTCGTTCACTAAACAGGTAGCTCTCGTAACGGGAGCCGGATCAGGAATCGGACGGGCCACGGCCCTCGCCTTTGGCGCGCTGGGGGCCGCCGTTGTCGTATCAGACATAAATGATGCCAACGGGCAGGCAACCGTAGCGCTCATTGAAGAAGCCGGTGGTACAGCTAGTTACACGCGCTGTAACGTGGCCGATGCCGAAGCGCACAAGGCGGCGGTAGCCTACGCGGTGGCTACGTATGGCCGGCTGGATATCGCGGTCAATAATGCCGGTATCGGTGGGAATTTTGCCCGACTCATCGACCAGACCCCCGCCGATTGGGAGCAGATGATGGCCGTAAACCTGGGTGGCGTTTTCTACGGCCTGCAGGCCCAAATCCGGCAGATGCTGACTCAGCCCGAAGGTGGTAAAATCGTGAACGTGGCCAGCATTGCGGGGGTGAAAGGAATGCCGATGGGCGGCCCCTACAGCGCGGCTAAGCATGGCGTGATTGGCCTCACTAAAACAGCGGCGCTGGAATACGTGAAGAAGAAGATTCGGGTCAATGCGATCTGCCCGGTATATACCCATTCGGCGATGGTGCACGACCTGATGAGCCAGATGCCCGATATGGAGGAGCGCATGCGGCGGGTCATTCCGATGGGGCGTTTTGGGCAGCCCGAGGAAATCGCGCAGGCGATTGTGTGGCTTTGCGCCGACGAGAACGCATTCTGCACCGGTCAGGCCATTCAAATGGATGGCGGCATGACGGCGGGGTAATAAGGCAGTCTGAAAAATCAGTATAGTAAAAAAGTCCGAAGTCCGGACAGTCGCTCAGGTGTTGCTTACGCAGGCCTATAAACGACTGTCCAGACTTCGGACTTTTTTACTATACTGACTTCTTCTCCTTAAGAAGCCTATTTCTTCTTATCGAACCGATCGGGCGAGGTCGACAGGTAGGACGTCCAGGGGCGCCAACGATCGTCTTCACTAGCCGATGAACCCGAGTCACGCGGGGCAGGCTTCTGGCCACGGTTATTGTTCGACCGGTTCCGGTTGTCATTGCGGCCCGCAGGCTGTGCGTTGCCCTCGCCACGGGGTTTTTGTCCGTTGGCCGAACGTACCTGATCGGGGCGGCGCGTCGACTGGGTGTCGTCGGTCCGCTGGGTACGTTGCTCCGAGGCGCGAACCAGTTCGGGGCGGTTCTGCTGCTGTGGGCCTTTTTCGGCACGGCGCGGCTGGTTAGCCCGGCCGTTGCGTGCCTCGCGGGGTTCGCGCGGCTCACGTTGGTTTGGCTTGGGCGGCTTGGCCACCTCGATCGGGTCGCGGTTGTCAGACGGGAACGGGTTGTTCGCCACCTCAACCGGCACCTTACGGCCAATCAGCTTCTGAATATCTTTCAGGTACGCCCGCTCATCGGTTTCGCAAAACGAAATGGCGATGCCACTGGCGCCCGCGCGGCCCGTCCGGCCAATGCGGTGTACATAGCTTTCGGGAATGTTGGGCAACTCGAAGTTGATCACGTGCGAGAGGTTATCGACGTCGATACCCCGCGCAGCAATGTCGGTAGCCACCAACACCCGCGTGGTGCGCTCCTTGAAGTTGCTCAGGGCGCGTTGCCGGGCGTTCTGGGCTTTGTTGCCGTGAATCGCTTCGGTTTTGATGCCCTGCTTATTCAGGAATTCGGCCACCTTGTCGGCGCCGTGCTTGGTCCGGGTAAAGACCAGCGCCGATTCGATGGCTTTGTCTTCAAGGATATGGCGCAGCAGATTGCGTTTGTTGTCGCGCTCAACCAGATACACCGATTGGCGAACCGTATCGGCCGTCGATGAAACAGGCGTTACTTCCACCTTCACCGGGTCGGTCAGGATGGTATCGGCGAGCTTGACAATTTCGGGCGGCATGGTTGCCGAGAAAAACAGCGACTGCCGTTTGTTGGGCAATACGGCCAGGACCTTACGCACGTCGTGGATAAAACCCATGTCGAGCATCCGGTCGGCTTCGTCGAGCACAAAAAACTCGATGCCTTTCAGGTTTACGAAGCCCTGGTTCATCAGGTCGAGCAACCGGCCGGGCGTTGCCGTCAGGATGTCGACGCCCCGTGCCAGCGCATCGGTTTGTGGTTTCTGACCAACGCCGCCAAAAATAACGGTGTGGCGAAGGCCTACGTGCCGGCCATACGCCGCCAGACTTTCGTCGATCTGGATGGCGAGCTCGCGCGTCGGTGTCAGAATCAGCGCCTTGATCTTGTTTGACCAGTCGCCGGATTGCTTTTTCGTGTATAAGCGCTGAAGCGTAGGAATCGAAAAGGCGGCTGTTTTGCCAGTGCCAGTCTGGGCGCACCCCAACAGATCGCGACCGGCATTTACGTGTGGAATAGCTTGTTCCTGAATTGGAGTTGGGGTAGTGTATCCTTCTTCGGCCAGCGCCTTCAGGATTGGAGCGATAATCGCTAAGTCGTTAAAATTCATTCATGATGGGTGATGTTGAAGAGGCGCCTGCAAAGGCTATGCCTAACCCGCATCACGAGCAGTAATTACTTCCATTACGAAGAAAGTCAGTCATTTAGTTCCGGACCTACCTTGCCGCCCTTGCCGCCCCCACTCATAGGCCTTTCCCGAACCGCATACACATTCCGAGGCCGACGGCTGCCCATAGGACAAAAACTGTTAGGTATTTTTGTCTGTCAGGTCAATTCAGGTTGATCTGATACGGAGACGAATAGCCTACTAGTCACCATTCATGAAATACAGCCTCACTCTACTCGGGATTCTTTTCGCGTCTGTGGGCGCATTGGCCCAGCCATCAGCGCAACAACGCATCCACTACGATGAAACCAAGCGCCAGTTTAGTCTCGAAAACTCGCTGGTGAAACGGGTGCTTCAACTGACGCCGTCGGGGCTGCAAACGGTAGCCTACACCGATCTGCGCACAAAGACCAATGTGATCCGCGACCCAAATCGAGTGAGGGAGATAGCTTTTCAGGTCAACGGTATACCCTTCACGGGGCGCGGGGCGGCGGGCTTTGCCGTGACGTATAAAACCCACACAATCAGCGAGAAAGTCGGGCAGGGGAGTGTGTTGCGCGTTGATTTACAGGTGCAGCATCCCAACCGGTTTATCGTGTTCGACCTAAGCCTGTACTACCAGATTTACGCCGATCTGCCCCTGACGCGCAAATGGCTGACGATCAGAAATACGGGCGGCGATCCATTGCGTATCAGTGAGCTGGACTGGGAAAACCTGAACCTCGACCTAACGGCGGGTGGAGTGGGTCTCACCACGGCGGTTGATGTGTACGCAGCCTACGGGCGGCTACCGACCCGGCCCCCTTACATTGGGCGTACCGACGATGCTGCGTTGCTGATTCATAACCCCGAACAAAACACAGGTATACTGTTGGGCAATGAAGCCCCGGCGGTGATGAAGCGGACTCATGTATACCGGGATTCTACCGAAGTAGGGATTGGCATGGGGTTCGAAGCCGACGATTTTCCGTTTCAGAAGACCCTACTAACCGACGAAACCTTTACCTCGCCCAAAGCCTTCGTTAGCTTGTTCAAAGGGGCTGTCTGGCAGGATGCCTTTGCGCAGGATCTGGCCACCTACGTGCGTACGCAGCTGGGCACACGGTTGTTTGCGCACAAGAAAACGCCAACGGCTTTCTACAACACCCGGCTTCCGTTTGGGCGTAACCTTAATGGCCCACAACTCAAAAAGCTCGTCGATGAGCTGGCCCCCACGGGCATTGATTACCTGATTCTGGACGACGGCTGGCAGGATAACTACGGCGACTGGAACGTGGATACCCGCAAGTTTCCGAACGGCCTGCGCCCCCTGACTGACTACATCCGCGCCAAAGGGATGACGCCCGGTTTATGGCTGGCACTGGCCACCGCCGCCGATACCTCGGCGGTAGGGCAGGAACACGCCGACTGGTTCATGAACAACCGCGACGGGCAACGCCATTCTTTACAGGGTAGCGGTGCTAAAAACCTGTACACGATGAGCCTCGATACCCCCTGGTTCGATTATATACTTCAGAAAATCAGAACGTTGGTTGATGAGCATGGACTTGGGTACATCAAGCTCGACCTGGCGGCAGCCTGTTCGGCTTATCGGCTCAACAGCAGCGATGCGGGCGACTGGGCCACGGGTGCTGGACGTACCTACGCCAATCAGCGGGAATCGTTGTGGCGGCTTTATGAACGCACGGGTCAGCTTATGGATTCGCTCAAAGCCAGCCACCCTAACCTGCTGATCGACTGCACCCATGAACTGTACGGAAAGGCCAACGGCGTCGATCTGTGGCTGCTACAACACGCCGATTACGCCGGGCTCGCGTCGAACCGGATAGGGGCATCGGCGGGAAGTCGTGCCCTTCGGCAGTTGACCTACGATCGGGGGCAGGTGGTGCCGTCAGGTACGTTGCTGACGGGTAACCTGCGCCTCGATGAGCCACTGGCCAAACAGCAGTACCTGTCGATGGCTTCTTCGACCATTGTCTTCACCGGCGACGTTGCCAAACTGCTTCCTACTGATAAAGCGTGGCTCAAAGCCTGGAACGGCTGGCTGGCGGCGCTCAACGAACGTACCCAGTATACGCGATTCTACCAGACGGGCGATGTCCTGCCCCGACCCGATACGCACAACTGGGACGGTGCCATCCGGTTCAACCCCGAGCGTAACGGGGGGCTGCTGTGTTTTTACCGCAACGATTCCCCTGAAGCAACCCGCATCTTCCCGATCCGAGGCGTGAAACCGGCCGGTACGTACCTGATTCGGCAGGGTGGGACCAACGCCGTCGTGGGTACGTTCACGGGGCAGCAACTGCTCACTACAGGCCTGCCAGTCACGATTCCGAACCGCAACGAAGCCTCCCTGCTCTCCATCGAACCGTTCGTAAAACCCGAAGCCGCCAAAGTTGAGCCCATCGCTGCCAAAGAACCCGCCAAGATGCCGGTGAAGTAGGCGGGGGTAGCCAGAACACTGGTGACTACCCCAAACTGACGAGTTCCTTCAACTGATCATCGTTGAGATCGCCGAGCCAGGTTTCGCCGGTCTGCACGCTGAGGTCGGCGAGTTCTTTCTTGGAGCGGATCATGGCGTCGATCTTTTCTTCCAGCGTTCCTTGGTTCATCAGGCGGTAGACGAGCACGTTTTTGGTTTGGCCGATGCGGAAGGCGCGGTCAGTCGCCTGTGCTTCCACGGCGGGGTTCCACCAGAGGTCGTAGTGGATGACATGGTTGGCCTGCGTGAGGTTGAGGCCCGTGCCACCCGCTTTCAGCGACAGAATAAACGTGTGGTCGGAGCGGTTTTTCTGGAATTGCTCGACCATCTCGTCGCGGTCGGCGCGCGAAACGCCCCCGTGCAAAAAGAGCGGCTCCTGCCCGAACGCCTGCTGAATAAACTGCTGTAGCAACTCGCCCATCTCTTTGTACTGCGTGAAAATCAGTACTTTCTCATGGCTAGCGTAGATTGTTTCGAGCAGGTTGAGCAGCAGTTGTGCCTTGCCACTCAAGGCGGCGTTGTCGGGACCTTTCTTGAGGTACTGGCGCGGGTGGTTGCCAATCTGCTTCAGAGCGGTCATCAGCTTCAGCACCAAACCGCGCCGGGCAATGCCGTCTTTGGCTTCGATGGCCCGCATGCTCTCCTGCACTACACTTTCGTAGAGGGCGGCCTGCTCCTGCGTCAGCGAACAATACTGGTTGTTCTCGATCTTATCGGGCAGGTCGCTGATGATGCTCTTGTCGGTCTTAATGCGGCGGAGCAGAAACGGTCCCGTCACGCGCCGGAACAGGTCGAGTTTCTGGTGGTCGCGCTCCTGCTGAATGGGCTTGCCAAACTCCTCGTTGAACTTGCTCACGCCACCCAGATACCCCCGATTGACGAAGTCCATGATACTCCAGAACTCCGACAGCCGGTTTTCAACGGGCGTACCGCTGAGCGCGATCCGGACGTCGCTTTTGAGCTGTTTGACAGCCTTGGTCTGCTCGGTATCGCTGTTTTTGATGTTCTGGGCTTCGTCGATGATCAGCACCGCCCAGGTGGTTTTCTTCAGCGTGTCGAGGTCGGAGCGTACCACGCCGTAGGTGGTCAGGATCAGGTCGGGCGAGGTCGCTTTTTTCAGATCGGGCAGTTTGCGGTTGGGTCCGTGGAAAACCTGCGCCTTCAGGTCCGGGGCAAACCGGGCAATCTCTTTCTGCCAGTTGGTCAATAGGGTGGTGGGTAGCACGACCAGCCCCTTCTGTTTCTGGAAACGCCCTTCCTGCCTGAATTTTAGCAGCAACGTGATGATTTGCAGCGTCTTGCCCAAGCCCATGTCGTCGGCTAGGATACTGCCCATACCGAGCGCCGTGTTCTTGGCGAGCCAGTCGTAGCCGCGAAGCTGATAGGGTCGTAACTGCGCGTTGAGGTGGTCGGGGAGGGGGTGTGGCTCGGCGTCGGTAAATTGTTTCAACAGGTCGCGTACATCGGCCCCAATACCCACGCGGTTGCCCTGAAACTCTTCGGCCAACGCGGCCCGTAGCAGATCGGAGCCGGTGAGTTCGGGTGGTTTGCTAAGCTGCTTCTGTAATTTGCCCAAGTCGTTGGGGTCGATCAGCACGTATTGATCTTTGATCTTGATCAGGCCCGTTTTGTTACTGACCAGCTGCTCGAACTCGCTGTACGAAATGAACTCGCTGCCCACGGCCACCTGCCAGTCGAAGGTGAGCATGTCGTCGAGTTTCATAAATGACGGGTTGGCTGCCCCGCTGCCCGATTTGGCTTTCAGCCGTACTCCCGCCTGCGGGCGTACCCAGTGTTGCAATGACCGCGGCAGTAGCAGCGAAATGCCCAGCAATTGCATACGGGGCAGCTTTTCGAGCAGAATCTTGACAAAATCGTCGGGCGCGTAGCTCAGGTGCGTTGGCGCGTTTTTCTGAGCGAGCTTGGCCAAATCGGGGAAATGCCGCGACAGCACCAGCAGGTCCTGCAACACGGCCATCCGAATGCGGGCGTGCTTCGGCTCGTCCAGAATTTCGGTGAGCGACACGGGGGCACTGTCGACCTCATTGGCATCGCGGTCACGGATGAGCAGGCTCAGCTTAAACACGTCACCAAACTCCGAATCTTCAACGGCCAGAATGGGTACGAATCGTTTCTGGCCCAGGAAGAAATCATTGAGCCATAGCTGCATGGCCAATGGTTTTTCGCGTTTGCCAAACCCATCGAACCGCAAAATCTCCTGCCCAAAAAACAGGCGGTCGGCGTCTTCGAGCGGCCATCGTTCCCAAAGCTCCACGGTCGGCTGCTTCACGGGCTGGCGCAGCAGCAGGCTACACACCATCAACACCTGTTCGGCGGGCGAAACGGGCGCTAGAATATCTTTCTGCCAATAAACCGAGAGCAACGTTGGGGGCAGTTGTGTACCCAATTGCTCGGTCAGGCGGCGGACGGCTTCGTTGAGCGTAGCTGGTACCCAACGTACCCGGTACTGGTTTTCGTCGGGGCCGATGCGCAGCAACTGAGGCACCACGGCCCCGCGGCGCAGTAGGGCCGCCGTGAACTGACGGGTGAGGTAAAGCGCCCGCACCGAATCGCTCATGTCGGGCCAATCGGCGTCGGTGAGGTCGGCCAGCCAGCCCATCAGGTCGGCAATGCCGAAGTGGGGCAGGCGGCGCGAATCGCCATGCTCGCTGAAAATATTGATCTTCCGCAGGTCGAGCAACTCGTCCAGCTGAAGTTCGAGGCTATCGCTGGGTGCGGGGTGGCTCGTCACCACCTTGTCCTGCATCGGCTTGGTAAATAGCTTGTAGGCCTTGCTCAGGTCCTTGAGGAAATCCCGTTTCGTAAATGTTGTTTCGGGTTCGAGCAGGTCGAGCAGCGAATCGGCCAGCGTAGGCAGTGTTGAGAAGTCGATGGCCGCTCGAGCCGCTTCGTCGGGCTTCCAGTCTTCATCTTCCTCGGGCAGGTCGTCGGTGAGCAGGTCTTTCACCAGCAGTACGCTGTCCATCCCGCCCGATACCCCGGCTGAGTCGTCGGCGCGCAGTTCATCGAGCAAATCGAGGCCCTTGAGCTGAAAAACCAGAAACGGATTCTGGTCGATTTCGTTGGCAATCAGGTAAATGACAGCGGCCAGGTGCTTGCAGGGCATAGCGTCGTCGGGGCAGGAGCAGCCTGCCTGTAATTCACCAAACGAACGCGGAAACAGCCGGATTCCCCGCTGATCAGCAAACTCGATCAGGTCGGGCGGCAGCTGCCGGTTGAGCAACTGAGCCAACAGCGCCGGATTCTGCTGAATTTCGGTCAGCAGGTCTTTTTTGTCTTTAGCATCGAACAAGGGTACCGCCAGTTTCACCTTGTAGGGGCGGGGCTTGCTGCCCTGCACCTGCGCGCTGATCTGATTGACCTCTATTTTGAGCGCCTTTACGGCTCCTTTGTTGGCGTATGTTTTTCCCCTGGGCAGGCGGTTTCCTTCGTCAATGCTGGTCAGTGCCTTAAGCCACTGCTGACCCCACCAGGTTTTGCCATACGTAATGCGCTCGGCCATGCTTTTCCTCGATTGGTATTTCGCGGGCGCAAAGGTAACACCTTCGCGAATGGCTACTGTATTACCCCATCAGAAGCCCCACTTCACTCGGAGGGCGATATTGCGGCCAATATCGTTGGCGTAATACCGGAACCGGTTGAGGTAGTCGCGGTACTGCACGTCGAACAGGTTCGTCGCCGTCAGGCTAACGTCGATATGTTGCTTGTCGGAAAACGCCCAGGTACCACCGACCGACGCGGTCCAAAGGCTGTAGGCGGGTGGAGGCGGGGCAAAATCACTGTTGGCTGGTACGCGGTTTTGCCGGGCTACCAGCAGATTGCCAACGCTCAGGTACGTATCCCGCCAACGGCCCGACCGGAACGTACCCGGCTGGGCCACACTTGGCTGGGCCACTCCTGGCTGGGTACGTCCTAACGCAAACCGGAGGGTGTTTTCCCAACGGTTGGGCGGAATCATCACGATAGCCTGATCGGTGCGCACATCCTGCACGTATAAGTACGAGGGCTTGGTAGTCCAGTTCCAGCGGGTACCGAGCAACACATCCACCGTCGCGTCCAAACCCGTGTAAATAGCGTCAGTCTGGGTGTATTTGAAGAACGGAAAAGCGCCGCGCACCGTCAGAATGGGCTCGGGCTGCGGTTTCAGGTAGATGTAGTTACGGATGTAATTGTAAAACACGCCAACCTCGGCCTGCACGCGCGCCGTGTGCCATTCGGTGGTCAGGTTGAGGCTGTAGTTGGTTTCGGGCCGCAACTGATCGTCGCCCTGCTCGTAGGCCGCCGCTCCGTGGTGAACACCATCGCTGAACAACTCGCTGATATTGGGCGCGCGCCAGGCCGTCCCGATGTTAAACCGGGTGGTCCAATGGTCGTTGTGGTAGTGCGTTGCGCCGATAGTCCCCGACGGGCTGGCAAACAGAAAAACGGGTTCTTCCAACACGCGGCGGCTGCCAGACCCAACGTACCTGAAAATCTGCATCCGCCGCCAATCGATCCGCAGGCCAGCCTCATACTCCCAGCTGCCCACGCGCAGTTTTTCGATCCAGAACGTACCCAGCGTGTAGTTCTGGAAGTTCGGAATCAGCGGACGGCCACTCATGATATTGTACTGGAACAGCCCGCTCACGCCTACTGAACCGCTCCGGTTGCCGCCACCGCGGTGCGACCTGACCAGATCGGCTGTGTAGGTTGTCAGTTGAAAACGAAGTTCGGGGCGGTTCAGGGCGGCGAGGCTGTCGTTTCGGGGAACGTGCAGGTCATATTCCATCCGATCGTCTGACTGCCGGGCCAGCGTCAGGTTCCAGTCGACGCCGGGGTGGGGTTTGTAGCTGGTCTGCCACTTCAACAGATCGTGCGTGATTTGCTGGTTGGGTCGCCCGATAGCGTAGCTAAACCCTGATTTGATCAGCGGCTCGCCGGAAGTAAGTACCTGTTGCAGGTCGGTCAGGCTACCGATGTGCGAACCCGAAAAAATGCCGATCGTTGAGGAAAAACGGCTGTAAAAGACGTCTGATTGCCAATTGGTTGTTCGATACGTTAAGGCCGCAGAGCCATTCAATTCGCTCACGCCCGTATTGTCCAGGTAATAGGTGGGCGTTCGCAGATTCCCGGCTCGTTTGGCGGTCCCCTGCACGCGCCAGCCAAAGCGCGCAGTGGGTGTGGGGAGACTGTCGACCACGACCGCACCGCCAAATGTCCCTTCTACCTGCACCGAGGCCACGCCCTGTTGCCCATTGCTGAACCCCGCCAGATTGACCTGTCCGTGGATGCCGCCCGCCGTGGGCAACACCGCCGGCTCGACCAGGATCACGCCGCCGATGGCATCGGAGCCGTAACGTACCCCGGCCGCTCCCTTAATCAGCAACACCCGGCTGGCCACAAACGGATCAATCTCGGGCCCGTGTTCCGAACCCCATTGCTGCCCTTCCTGCCGAATTCCGTTGTTCAGGATAAGCACCCGGTTACTGTGCATGCCGTGGATCACGGGTTTCACTACCGACGCCCCCGTTTGCAGCGTGGTTACACCCGTCAGGTTACGCAGCGCATCGCCCAAGGTGAGCCCGCGCGTCTGATCGAGGGCACGGCCCTCCAGCGCCACCACCGCCTGACTACTCATGGCGTCGGTTTTCTGGGCCGTTACGTTCACATTCTGAAGGTGTTGTACTTCTTCCGAAAGTAGCATCTCGGCCTGCGCTTCGTCGGCATGGTGTTCCAGCACCACGCGTTGCTCAATTTCTTTGTAGCCGATGATCCGGGCCACGAGCGTGTAGGTGCCTTCACACAGGTTGTCAATGCGGTATTTGCCATCCGGGCCAGCGGTGGTGCCGCGTCCGGTTTCTTTAATCAATAACGTAGCGCCGGGAATAGGCTGGCGGGTTTCCCGGTCCAGCACGTCACCCTTCACGAAGCATTGACAAGGCGTTTGTCCCAAACTGGGGAATGCGTTACCCAGCCCCCACAGAATAAGTGTACCAATCGAAAGAAAGCGGATAGAGCGCAAGGGAAGAAGAGGGCGAATACCTGATAAATTGTTTATACGCAACAAAGTTGCAACAACTTGTCAACTATATTTTGATCAAACAGGCTTGTGTTTAGCGGATTTTTTTGTAGAAAATTTTTTTTGTTGAACTTATACAGTAAGATTGTTCAACAAAATACACAGGGCCTGTTCCACAAAGTGGGGAATTTTCTACCCAGCACCCCGTAAAAGGTGAGTGATCGATCGGAGTGGCACGGGTTTAAATGGATTTTTAAATGCCTGTTTATCAGTGGTTTGTTTTGAAAAAGGGATGAGTGGTTTAAATCCTTGAAAAACTGGTCGGGATTTTGTCTAAGTGGAAGCAAGATCGGTTCAACAAGAAAACTTTTCGTAATCATGACAGCGCTTGAATTTACATACCACATTGGTAAGGTTTCTAAATCCCTTCGTCCGTTCGCGCTCCGCCTGACGAAAGACGCAGAAGACGCCAACGACTTATTGCAAGACACGCTGTTAAAGGCGTTTACGAATCGTGACAAGTACACGGACGGTACCAACCTGAAAGCATGGTTGTACACGATCATGAAAAACACGTTCATCACAAATTACCAGCGGATGATCCGGAAGAATACGTTTATCGATACGACGGATAACCTGCATTATATCAACTCAACCGAGAGCAGCACCGATAACCTCGCGTACTCGTCGTTTGCTCAGGAAGACATTGCTCGGGCAGTAAACAACCTCGATGATACTTACCGGACGCCGTTTATGATGCATTTCCGGGGTTTCAAGTACCACGAGATCGCCGCTAAACTGGATATACCCATCGGGACGGTTAAAAACCGCATTCACATTGCCCGTAAAGAGCTTAAAAGTAAACTGCACGTTTACGCCCACTTCAATTCATAAGGTGTCGTAATGGTTGCATTTCATCAATAGAGAGCACAGTTGAGAGACTGTGCTTCTCCAGACTAATATATTGATTGAGTAGTTTTTGGTTAAAAAAGAGGAAGGTTCCGAAAAGTTAGATGCGCTGCGTCTAACTTTTTTTGTGCTTATAATCAGTTTGATGTTTGTTGCGGTCCGCCGCCGCGGTTTACTGTCTGACGTTTGTGGAAACTTGACACTGACCCATTAGCGGATACACGGCAACGTCAGACAGTAAACCGCGGTGTCGAACCGCGATAAAAATCAAAACCGACTGAATGCCTACACGCGTTACTGTTATTGGGGCCGGCTTTTCCGGCCTATCCGTTGCCACGAGCTTAGCCGACAAAGGCTATGACGTTACCATCCTCGAAAAAAATGAGTCGCCCGGTGGTCGGGCCCGGCTCTTCAAAGCCGAAGGATTCACCTTCGACATGGGCCCTAGCTGGTATTGGATGCCCGATGTTTTTGAAACCTATTTTGCCCGCTTCGGCAAGAAACCATCCGACTATTACAACCTTGTTCGGCTCGACCCTTCCTACAGCGTCGTGTTTGGGCCCGACGAAGCGGTGGATATTCCGGCCAGCCTGCGTGAACTGAAAGCCCTTTTCGACCAGATCGAGCCGGGCAGTGGCGCGCGGTTAGATGCTTTTCTCAATCAGGCCGCCTACAAATACAGGGTCGGGATCCACGATTTCGTGTGGCGCCCGAGTCGCTCCATTACGGAGTTCATGAGCCTGAAGCTGCTCTACGACGTGGCCCGGCTCGATGTGTTTCAGTCGTTTGCCAGCCATGCCCGCAAATTCTTTAAGCACCCGCGGCTGTTGCAACTGATCGAGTTCCCGATTCTGTTTCTGGGGGCTACCCCGCAGAATACCCCCGCCATGTACAGCCTGATGAACTACGCCGAGATGACTGGCGGTACCTGGTACCCGATGGGCGGCATGCACGAGATCGTTAAGGGGATGGTGACGTTGGCCGAAGAAAAAGGCGTGAAGATGCTCTACAACGAAGCCGTTGAGCGCATCGAAACCGTCGCAGAGGCGGGTGGACAGACCTCGGCCAAACGCATTCACACGAATCAGGGCATTTTTGAGGCCGATGTGGTGGTAGCGAGCGCCGACTACAACCACGTTGAAACGACGCTGGTTGCCCCGAGCGAGCGAAACTACAGCGACGATTACTGGAAAAAACGGGTCATGGCGCCCTCGTCGCTGCTGTTTTATCTTGGCGTCAATAAGCGTATTCCGAAGCTACAGCACCATAATCTGTTTTTCGACGAAGACTTCGGCCTGCACGCGCAGGAGATCTACGAAACTCCGAAGTGGCCCACGCGCCCGCTGTTCTACGCCTCGGCACCCTCGAAAACCGACCCAAGCGTGGCCCCGGCGGGCATGGAAAACGTATTCCTGCTGATACCTGTAGCGCCTGACCTGGTTGATGATGAAGCCACCCGCGAGCACTATTACCAACTGATTATGCAACGTTTAGAGGCCTACGTGGGCGAGAACGTGCGCGATCATGTGGTGTATAAACGTAGCTACGCTCACCGCGATTTCAAGGCCGACTACAATGCGTTTCGGGGGAACGCCTATGGCTTGGCCAATACGCTGATGCAAACGGCCTTCCTGAAACCGAACCTCAAAAACAAAAAAGTGCGTAACCTGTTCTATACTGGTCAGCTCACCGTTCCCGGGCCCGGCGTTCCGCCCTCGCTGATTTCTGGGTTAGTCGTGGCCGATGAAGTAGCCAAAGAATTTAACGTTTGATGTTTACATCGTTTCCTACGCCGGAGTTAGTATCTTGCCTCGGCAGGATAGTAACATGAACGTTAAACATAAAACGTTGAACATCATTTTCCTGAGCCTTTAGCCATATGATGTCGTTATTCAACCAGACTGCGCTGGAGTGCAGTAAGCTCATAACCGAGCGGTATAGCACCTCCTTCACCCTGGGTATTCGAACACTTGACAAGAAGTTTCATCTACCCATCTACGCCATTTATGGCTTCGTTCGCTATGCTGATGAAATCGTAGACACCTTCCACGACCACGACAAGCAGGACTTGCTGAACCGGTTCCGGGCGGATACCTACCGCGCTATCGAAGAAGGCATCAGCCTGAACCCGGTGCTCCACTCGTTTCAACTGGTGGTGCGGCAATACCAGATCGAGCGTGACCTGATCGATGCCTTCCTGCGCAGCATGGAAATGGATTTGCACCGGCACGACTACGATACCGCGGGCTACTCCGAATACATTTACGGCTCAGCCGAAGTGGTTGGTCTGATGTGCCTGCGCGTATTCTGCGAAGGCGATTGCGACGAATACGACCGCCTGCGTGAACCCGCCCGCAAACTGGGGTCGGCTTTCCAGAAAGTAAACTTCCTGCGCGACATCAAAAGCGACTATCAGGAGCGGGGACGTACCTACTTCCCCGGTGTCGACTTCACGGATTTCAGCCGCGATGCCAAGCAACTGATCGAAGACGACATTCAGCGCGACTTCGACGACGCCTACAAGGGAATCCTGGCTTTGCCGCGCGGAGCCAAAATGGGGGTGCATCTGGCCTATACCTATTACCTGAAGCTTTTCAACAAAATAAAAGGGGTGCCCGCCTCGCGCATTCAGAACGAACGCATTCGGGTGCCTGACCCGCAGAAGCTGGCGCTGTTGGCCAAAACCATGCTGCAATACCGGTTGAACTTGCTGTAAATGACCCTGTACTAAAAAAGCTGGCGCAACTTTGTGCGTCAGCTTTTTTATGGGTAATCGATACGGTAGTGGAGCCTATATTTTGTTGAGGCGGGGGAGTACGTCGCTCAACTGCTTCACCTGCCTGGTGGTCAACTGTAGCGATTTGTCGAGTTCTTTCAGTAGTTCATCAACGCCGCGTCTGGCCCCCACGTTGAACGCCTCGGTGATGGTTTCTTCATTCATCTCGCGTTTTTCATCGACGGCTCCATCGTCCATCTTGTAGCCCAGTTCCAGCAATTCGCGGGTGATCCCGCCCAATACGTACTGTTCGATCAGCTCAAAAGGCGGGCAGGTCAGGCAGGGGTTGGGCTCGGGGAAAGGGGCCACCTGAAACAATTTGGGTAACTCAAGGGGGAGCACATCAAGCACCCACCGTGAAATGATACACTGGCTGGCACGCAGCCCCAGCGCATCATAGGCCGTACCGCCCAGTTCCCAGATGGGCATTTTTGGGCTCAGTCGTTCGAGAAGTGGGTACCGAAGCACCATGCCCCAGGTAGCGCGTTTAAACATGCACTGCTGTTTGGCTTTGGGCGATAGCCAGATGGCCACATTGCGGAAATAATTGTCGATCCGGGCTAGTGCATTCAGGCCTGCCGGCGTAGCCCGGAAACCCAATGTTTTGGGATTGGTACCGTTCATTGGCGCTGAATCCAAGTTGCCTATGGGTCGGCCAATCAGATTGACATCAAACCAGTGGTGCCAGGTCGAATCAACTACAACCCGCCCCGGATGCTGGTCGGCATCGCTAGCCAGAAAGCCATCGTAAGCGCCGATGACGCCAAACGTCTTGGCCGTGGCGTTACCCTTGTTGAGGTCGCTTCCTAGGAAGTGGTCACCCTGCACGACGGCGGTAGCAATGCGTTCGGGTGCGGCCGTGCCGCTGTTGGGGTATTCGTCTCGGTTTGCGTAGGCCCCAAATGTGAACTTGCGGTTCAGGTCGATGGCGCCCGTGTCGAGCACTTCGCCTTCGTGAGGGTGATCGGGCAGGATATCGATAACACCCTCCTGACCGCACAGAATGGGGTGCGGGCGACTCCGGCGGATAAACGGACTCCAACCGCTCAGGTAATAGCGTTTGGGCGTAATTGACATCGGCTGATCGTCCGATTCATCGTCGAAGGTATACGTGGTGTCGGCTCCTTTGCGGAGGGTATCGTGCCGGTCGACGCCGGTGGGTTGTGGTACGCGCTGCCCAGTGGTCCATTTACGCATGGTACTTACGCGCGGAATCCGCGAGCATAAAGCGGCACCCAGATCGGCATGATCACCAGTGGCAAAAACCCCGCCACCCTTGTCCATCCAGCGCGACAGAATTTCCAGTTCAGCATTGGTCAGGCCGGTAGGGTGCCCTTCGCCATAAAAACCAAAAAACCAGACCTGATCGAAAACGTCCAGGTTAAAGCCGGGCTGCGTAAAGCGGAAGCCTTCGAAATGGGGCCCGTAGCGTTCCCAGGCGACAGGGTCCTGCGCCTGGTTTGGTTTCATCAAATCGGTATTCCGGTGAGCGCGGGTTACGTCGAATTTGACGTAAAACTCGGGATTGGTTCGCAACACGTCGAGCACGTGTGAAAGGCCAAAATAGGCATGGCTGAAGGAGATAGACGCATCAACAACCATCAGTATCTTTACCCGGCAGGGGCGCAGATTGGGAAAGAAGACCAGGTCGCCCCGGTCGGCCAGCTCAAACCGGTTGAAGGGCTTGCCGCTGAGTAGGTCGAACGATTGAAAATCAGGCATGGAGTATGTGGGTTTTAGTGAGACACAAAGGTCTAACTAAGCACACGCGGCGCCATCCCATATTCGGGTGACGTGGAAACTACCTGTACCCCAAGTGTTTATACTTTATAAGCGATTATGAAAACTATGCCTGCTCAACCCGATCGTTCCAATAAATCATCAACGTTGATTCTGGGCGCCGGGCCGGGTGGTCTGGCTATGGCTGGCCAGTTGGCCTACCGAAAGTGGCCGTTCACCCTCCTCGAAGCCAGTGATAAAGTGGGCGTGGCCTGGCGAAATCACTACGACCGGCTGCACCTGCATACGGTGAAAGAGCACTCGGCACTGCCGTTTTTGCCGTTCCCGGCCGATTACCCTACCTACGTCTCCCGCGCCGAACTGGTAACGTACCTGGAACAGTACGCACACCACTTCGGCATTCAGCCCCGCTTCAATCAGGTTGTAACGAGCATCGAACGTACCCGGTACGGAGGTACGCAGCCGGGGCGATGGACCGTTCAGACAACAACCGACACCTTCATTGCCGACCAGCTCGTGGTGGCAACGGGGTACAACCGCGTCCCCAACGAGCCGCAACTACCGGGCTTATCCACATTTAAGGGCGACGTTATCCACAGTCGGACCTACCGCAACGGCGATCCGTTTCGGGGCAAACAGGTGCTGGTCGTGGGTATGGGCAATACCGGGGCCGAACTGGCACTCGATCTGTATGAGCATGGTGCCGAGGCCACCATCTCGGTGCGTGGCCCCATCAGCATTGTCCGGCGCGATGTGCTGGGAAAACCGACTCAGCCGACGGCCATTTTCCTCAACAAATTTCCCAACTGGTTTTACGATCTGGTGGCGGGTATCTCGCAACAACTCACCGTGGGCGATTTATCGGCCTACGGATTGGGCAAGCCCAAGTACCCACCTTCGCGCCTGATTCGCGAGTTTGGCCGTATCCCTGTCATTGACCTGGGTACGTTGGATCAGATCAAAGCCGGTAACATCGCCGTAGCGCCGGGCATCAGGCAGATCAACGAGCATTTGGTAACGTTCACGGACGGGTCACAGCGTCCATTCGACGCCATTGTTCTGGCTACCGGCTATCGGCCGGCGCTATACGAGCTGCTGGAGCCCGAACTGGCAGCCCGTGTGCTGAATGAACGCGGCTATCCCACGGCCCTCTGGTATGACCAACCCGGCCTGAGTGGGCTGTATTTCCTGGGATTTTCTACCCCGCTCACGGGCATTCTGCGTAGCCTCAACATCAACTCCGGCCTGATTGCTGATCACCTGACCCGGCAATCGACCGTTCCGCACGTGCTCTGACGTTAGTGCCCTTCTACGGGTAATGGAATCTCAGTCTTCGTTGGCTGTACGTAGTTTTTCAACGCACTTGCCGTCAGAAACAGGCTGATGATGATAAAGACTGCACCCATCAGATACGGTGCACCGGGAAAGTAAACGGGCGCGCCGGGCTTGGTGAAGTAAGCGAACAGGTTGGTCATCAGCAGCGGCCCGACGATGCCCGTCAGGCTCATCAGGCTGGTGAGGCCACCCTGCAACTCGCCCTGCTCGTTGGGAGGAATCTGCCCCGAAATAATCCCCTGAATAGCCGGGCCGGTGATACCCGCAAAGGAATACGGCGCGATGAGCGCAAAGACCATCCAACTCTGCGTGGCGAAGGCAAAGCCGATGAAGCTGACTACGTAGATGGACAAGCCCAGAAAGACGGCGTTCTTCTGCCCGATTTTCGGGATAATGAGCCGAATGAGCCCCGCCTGCACAATAGCTACGGCCAGCCCAACTACGCCCAGCGAAATCCCCACGAGCCGCTCGGTCCAGCCGAATTTGAGCATGGTGAAATACGTCCAGACAGACTGCATCACCTGCCCGGCCAGGTACATAAACACCAGCGCCACGATCAGCGTCAGCAGCGACCGGTAGCGCATCAGCGCCCGGAAGGAGCCGAGCGCATTGGCCCGCCGCCAGTCGAACGCCCGGCGGTTTTCGGGTGCCAGTGATTCGGGTAGCACAAAGAAGCCGTACAGCCAATTGAGCAGCGAGAGCGCCGCCGCCACCAGAAAGGGCACCCGGGGCCCATAGGAACTAAAGAAAGCACCAAGCGTAGGGCCGATGATAAAGCCCAGCCCGAACCCCGCGCCGATCAGACCGAAATTCTGCGCTCGTTTGTCGGGGGTGCTGATGTCGGCGATGTAGGCGTTGGCGGTGGTAAAACTGGCGCCGCACAAGCCGGCTACGATCCGGGCCACAAACAGCCAGCCGATGGTGGGCGCGTAGGCCGAAACCAGAAAGTCGATGCCCAGCCCGAAGAGCGAAATCAACAGCACCGGTCGCCGCCCGAAGCGATCGCTGAGGCCACCCAGCACGGGGGCAAACGCGAACTGCATGATGGCGTAAGCAAACGTAAGCCAGCCCCCATACTGCGAAGCCGTGCTGAGGCCGCTGCCCGTAAGCTCTTCAATTAGTTTCGGAACAACGGGGATGATCACGCCAATGCCAATGCAGTCAATCAGAACGGTGATAAAAATAAAAATTAATGCCGGATGCCGCTTTTCAGCCATAATCGGGTTAGTTGCTCGTTAGAACGCCCGCGCAAGTTACGGCGTTACAGAGTCTGGAAAGCCAGTTTTAATCGCAGACGCGAAGTTTAACGAAGCAACGGTAAATGAGCGCGCCGGATAGGCTTTGGACAACAGCTTTCTGCCTACTCACGCCAGTTTTATGGAACTCACCATCAGTACGCCTGCCTTGCTTTTTTCAACCGTTTCGCTGTTGATGATCGCCTTTACGAATCGCTTTCTGGCCATTTCCAGCCTCATTCGCGACCTGCACGAGAAATTTCGCACCAACCCCGAAACCGTTTATGTGAAGCAGATCAAAAGCCTGCACAAGCGCTTGCGGCTGATTCGGAATATCCAGATTCTGGCGGTGCTTAGCCTGCTGGTAAGCGCCGTGTGTATGTTCGTGATCTACAAAGGAAGCCAGGTACTGGCCAGCTATCTGTTCGGGCTGGCGCTGCTGCTCCAGATTGCGGCGTTGGTGATCTCCGTCTGGGAGATTTCTATCTCGATCAACGCCTTGCAGATCGAACTCAGCGATATGGAAAAGGAATTGGGCCGCAGCCGCTTCGACCTATTTGCCCTGCGCTCACGCATGGGCGGTTCTGCAACGGCCGCCAGCCCGCCCGACGAATCTTAACGCATCGAAGTGTGGTTAATTGGTGAATAAAAAGTTATTCATATATCTGTAGGTGGGGGCATAGTTATTGATCAGTTAAGGTACGTAACATGTGCCTTAATATGCGTATAAATGTACAATTGACTGCGCCGGGTTCACTGCTTCTCTGCGCTCTACGAATCGCCCTCAGCAGCATAGTGCTGGTAGGGGGGATGGTAACCGCCGCCGTTGCGCAGTTACAAATCACGTACCCGCGCGACCGCATGGTGGTGCAGCGATCAAACGATAATATAGCATCTGTACAGATCGCGGGTAGTTACTGGGAGCAACTGGATCAGATCGAAGGCCGCTTTTTGAGTCTTCAGGGTGGCCAGACAACAGCCTGGTCGACCATTCAGATGAACCCCGTGAACGGGCAGTTCAACGGTTCGCTCACGGCTCAGGGTGGTTGGTACCGCATCGAAATCCGGGGCAAACGAAACGGGCAGGTTGTTGGTACGAGCTCACTGGCTCATTTTGGAATTGGCGAGGTGTTTGCCATTTACGGCCATTCCAACGCGCAGGGCAGCACCTGCAACGGCACCCATGAATGCGACTCGCCGGGAGGTGCCACAGACGAACGAGTTGTGAAGGTCAGGCTGGTCGATAACCAGCGATTACGTACCTACGAACAAACCGCCGATCCGCAGTATCTGCCCGACTTGTTGTTTGAGCAATGGACGCCTGAGTATGGGGCGGCACCCTTCCATGGAGACCCGTGGTTATGGGCGCGGATGGGCGATTTCCTGGTGCAGAAACTGGGGGTGCCTGTTCTGTTTTATGGGGCGGGGTTTGGGGGAACCAGCATCCACATGACCTATCTCTCCATGAACAACCAGTACTTCGAACACAGCTTCTGCCGCTGGGATCTGCAAATGCCCTATGCCAACCTACGCAACCTGATGAACCTGTATGTGCCTTCGACGGGCATACGTGGTATACTGGTCATTCACGGAGAAAACGACCGCGACAAATCGCAGGAAGACATCAGAATGTATTTCCGTGAGTCGATGAAGCAGATTCGGCAAAAGCTGAACAAGGGTCAACTCGCTTGGGTCATTGCGCTTTCGTCCTACGTCAGTATGCGACACGACCACGTACGCAATGCCCAGTACCTGTCGGTAGCAGACATCAACAATGACCCTACGCAGGCAAAGGTTTATCTGGGCCCAGACCTGGACCCACCAGTGGGAACGACCGGCCCCACGCCCTACCGCCCCGATGGTGCGCACTATTCAACGGCGGGGCAACTGTATTACGCACAACTATGGGCCGATAACCTGACGGCCAACAACAACGCTTTTTTCACTACGTCGGCGCCCTATCTGGCCGAAACGCAGCCGTTGGCGTCGATCAGCTGCGCCAACGCGCAACAAGTAAAACTGCGGCTACCCGACAACTTTACCACGTACCGCTGGGACGAAAACACGCCCGGTCAGGAGCGGCTGGTCGACCAGGGAGCCTATGCCTCGCGGGTGCAAAGTGGCACGATGGCCACCCCAGCCACCCGCGATCAGATGCGCATTTATTTTCCGCCTGCCGTGGCGGTAGCACCGGGCCAGAAGATTCCCGACGTACCCACGATCACCGCGTCGGGGCTGGTACTCTGTAGTCCGTCCGTTACGTTGCAGTCGTCGGCTACGGGGCGCGCGCTCTGGAACACGGGTGCCAGCACCCCTGGCATTACCGTAACGACCCCGGGGCCCTACTCGGTGCAGGATCGGCATCCGGCCTACGAGTGTGCGTCGGGAGTCCGCAGCGTGACCGTTACCCCCGCCGCTGCCGACCTGCGTATTCAGGTAATGGGCTCGAACAGAGCATTAGCTACTAACGAAACGCTTGCCCTGACCGTGACGATCCAAAACGAAGGGCCCTGCGGCGCATCGGGTATTCAGTTTGAAAACAAGCTACCCAGCAACCTGCTCGTAACCGCCGCCGACGCCGGGTTGACCTTCACCGCATCGACGCTAACCGGGACCATGCCTACCCTGGCTCCGGGCGATTACGCTAGCAAAACGTTTACGGTGAAACCCACGGTGCCGGGTTACTACACCAACGCCCTTCAGCTAACGGCGGCCTCTGTGCCCGACCCGGATAGCCAAACAAACTCAGGAACCGGCGACGGGCAGGATGATTGTGCGCAGATAGACATCCGGACGAACGAGCCGGGCGCAACCTACGTGTCGCCGAACCCCAACCAGGTGCCATTGCCACCGGTGCTGGGCAATCAGCCTCAGCCCGATACCAATAAAGCCGACCTTAGCCTGAATCTGGTCAGTAGTCTGCTCATCGGAGAGCCGGGACAGGTGCTGTCGGTTAGCCTGCTGGTGCACAACGAAGGCGGGCTCGACGCGACCAACGTGCAGGTACAGACCGAGCCGCTCCCTACCGGCCTGACGTTTCTGGCTTCCCCGTCGGGCCTGACCAGCACGGCGAATCGGGTGGGGGGCACAATTGGCCTGCTGCGGTCGGGCGAAACGGCTACGCTGGTGTTTACGGCTATGCTGACTGGCGGCGCGAGTGGGGCAGGGCTACCGCTGAAAGCTGAAATCAAGGCCGTTGACCAAACCGACCCCGACAGCCTGCCGGGTAATAGCACCGCCGGGCGGGGCGAAGATGACGAGGCGCAGCTGCTGATACGGATTCGCTGAGGGGCGTCGGGCGTTTGCCTATAATTGTATCTTTGCCCAAACTCGCCGGGCCGGGTGTTAACTTGTATGACGTACTGCTTAGGGATTAAAGTGAAATCAGGGCTGATCGCGATTGCCGATACCCGCCTCACGTCGGGGACAGAAGTCTCGACCAACCGGAAAATCACCGTTCACGAGGTCAAGAACCATTCGTTATTCATCATGACATCGGGGTTGCGGTCGGTGCGCGACAAAGCCATCACGTATTTCCGTGAAGTGCTGGCCGAGCGAGACCAGACGTTCAACAAGCTGTACAAGGCGGTCAATGCCTTCGGCGAGCAGGTGAAACGGGTGGCCGCTGAAGACAGGGCGTCGATTGTGGCCAGTGGGTTGAATTTTAACCTGCACGCCATTGTCGGTGGGCAGCTGGAAGACGACGAAGAGCACAAGTTGTTTTTGTTATATCCGGAGGGCAACTGGGTCGAGGTCGATTCGGGGTCGTTATTCAAGATTATCGGGAACTCGGGCTATGGCAAACCCTTGTTATTCCGTAACTTACACTACGATTCAACCTTACAGGAAGCCCTGAAAATTGGGTTTTTGGCGTTCGATGCCACCCGCGTCAGTGCCAACGATGTCGACTATCCGCTCGATGTGGTGGTTTACACCAAAGACAGCTTCCACATGACCGAGCATCGGCTTGAAAAAGACGACATGGACGAGATTTCGCATCAGTGGAGTGCGCTGCTCAACAATTCCGTCAGGCGGTTACCCAGTTATTGGATGGACCCCATTTTCGACAAGGTCGTGAAGCCCGTCAATAATGGGCAGTGAACAATAAACTGCCTTTCCGGGTGACGAATTGCATCGGCAGCTGTTCATTGGTTAGTGACAATCGTTCATTCTATGTACATTTCTGTTGAGCATCAGTTGCGGTACCAGTACGATCAGCCGGTTGCGCTGGCCCCGCACACACTATATCTCTATCCACGAACGTACCCCTACCAACGGCTTCGGCGCTACGAGCTACAGATCAGCCCGGAGCCCTCGAAGGTGGTGCGTAATGTGGACGTGGAAGGGAACGTACAGCAGGTGGCCTATTTTGGCGGCCCTACCGATTACCTGACCATCACCGCACAGATCGAGCTGGACTCTGATCCGTTTCAGTCGCTCGATTTTGTGCTTTACCCGTTCGAAACGCAACGCGTGCCGTTTCCGTATCCGCCTCAGGTACGTTCGTTACTGGAGCCGTATCTTATCCGGGAAGGCGTGACCGAGCTTGTCGAAAACTGGGCCCGGCAGGTGGCCGCCAGTGTAAACTGGCAAACCGTGCCGTTCCTGATCGCGCTGAACCAGGCGATCCGGCAGTTTACGTACACGGTTCGGGAAGAAGGCGCTCCGCTGGCTCCCGAGCAAACCCTGATCGATCAGCTCGGCTCGTGCCGTGACTATACGACCTTGTTCATGGCGGCTTGCCGGAGTCTGGGGCTGGCGGCTCGTTTCGTGAGCGGCTATCTGTTTGGCTCAGCGCAACAGGAGCATCAACTACACGCCTGGGCCGAGGTGTACCTGCCCGGTGCCGGTTGGCGCGGTTTCGACCCCACCGAAAACACGGTGGTCGTCAACAAACACATCTTCCTGGCGTCGTCGGCCCGCGCTGAGCTCACCGCGCCCGTCAGCGGTACCTTTACCGGCCAAACACAATCGCGCCTCGAAGCCGACGTGCGCATTAAGGGTAAAGAGTGAACGAGTGAATGAGCGAACGAGTGGCTGACGCCTGATTTTACGTGCGTCAGCCACTCGTTCGCTCATTCGCTCATTCACTCTTTTGTTTCTCCTTATCCCCCTGCCTTTTTCGCGCTGTATTTTTTGCTTGTCAGGTAAGCGAGGATTTTGTCGCGGTGGTCGCCCTGAATCTGGATTTCGCCGTCTTTGACGGTACCACCGGTGCCACAGGCATTTTTAAGCGCTTTGCCCAGGTCGTTCAGGTCGGCGTCGGTACCCACAAACCCCCGCACGGCCGTCACGACTTTGCCGCCGCCTTTGCGGTCGAGCCAGACTTTCAGTTGTTGTTGCTGGGGCGGCAGGGTGTCGGACGTTGGCTGATCATCGCCCTGATATTGGTAATCGGGATCGGTTGAGAAGACGATGCCCGAGCGGTTTTTCTTACTCATGGTAATAGCTGCAAACGAGTACGAAGATAAATACGTAGGCTGCATATTTCGGTTACGGCTCATGGTCGACTGGCAACTCAGGTACGTTTCACGCCTGATTTTGAATATAGACGCTGGTATTATGTGCTATAAATAGCTATTTATGTAGACAACTATCAGATGATGTAGAACTATGCCAGCGAACAGAGAAGTAGGTGAGCCGGGGGAGTCGATAAACTTCTCGCAGGCCACCCGTGCCGCCAACCTCGATGTGGATAGGCGGTTGGTAAACCAGTATGATCAGTTTCAGACGAAATACGTCTGGCTGGCACGGATAGCCTACGTGGTGGCACTTGGCTTGCTGGGAGCGAGTGTCTGGCTGTGGCGGAGCAATCATGGCCTATGGGCAACGGTGGTTGGGCTGCTGGGGCTGGCTGTTGGCCTGTTGGGCTACATGCTCGGGCAGGGCGCCGGCAGCGGCCCGTACGAAAATGGGCTGCTGGTGCCCGGTATCGTCACGAGTTTAGAGCCACTGGCGATAGCCGTGCTGGCCAACATGCACAAGGCGGAAGATAACAACGAACCCGTGCTTTGGGGCGCTCTGAAAATCGACGTAAATGCCTTGCCACTACACGCCCGGCGGGTTGGTGAACAGGTGCCCTGCGCGGCCCTGTTTTCGGGCGATAAGAAAGGGTATTGGGCGCAACTGGAACCCCGCCCGCTAGCCTGGGCAACGGCCAACGAGCAGGTGATCCGTGACGCCATCACGACCATCGATCAGCACGAGTGGCAGGCCCTTAGCCGACTGTTGCCAACGTTGGCCACGTTACCATCTGATGTTGTGCAGTATTACCGGGCTGATTTCACGCCCACAACGCTGTAGGCTGGTTTTTGCGGCGTTGGCGGGTCCAATTCTTGTACCTTCGCGGCCATGTTCAACGACCGGCGGCTGCTTCATATTTACGCCATTATCTTTCTCGACGTCGTGGTCGGGTCAATTATCGGGCCTGTGCTTCCTGAGTTCGTGCGGGGCCACACCCAGCCGCAACTCTGGCTCGCGCTGGGTACGTCGCTATTCCTGGGCGTGCAACTCGTTTCGGCCCCGCTACTGGGTAAACTGTCTGATGCGTACGGCCGTAAGCCCATTTTCCGACTGTCGGCGCTGGGTACGTTCCTGGCCGATTGCCTGCTGCTGCCGGTCAGGATGGGCACGTACCTGGCCAACCGCCTCAGCGACGGGCTGACCAACGGCCTCTACGCCACCGTGCGGTCGGCCATTACCGACATTTCGCCCAAAGAAGCACTGTTCCGTAACCTTGGTATCGAGGGGGCAATTATCTCGCTGGGTTTCGTGATTGGCCCGGCCATAGCGGGCTTACTCATCACGACCCTCAACCTGACTGAGCCCGTCGAGCAGGCCAGGTACGTTGTCATGATGGCCGTTGGGCTGTCGGGGCTGAATGTGTTGTTGAGCTTTCTGCTGCGCGAAACGCATCCTAATGATGGTGCTGCCAACACAAGGGGCGTGCTGTGGACCGATCTGAAAGTGGCACTGGCGCAGTCGTTGAACGTCGGCAGTCTGCTGGCCCGGCTCCGGCAAAAAGAGCGGGAGCATCCGGGTTTGCTGAATCTGGTGCTCATGCAGGTGGCTCTGACAATGGCCGTAGGGTATTACAACTACTTTGTGGCCTACGTGAGCCTGGGTACGTTGCAGATGAACGCCACCGATATCTCGTATTTCTTTATGTATTTCGGCGGGCTGAGCGTAGCGATCAGCTACGGATTTTACGGGTTCATCGCCGACCGGATCAACCAACAACGGTGGATTTTCTGGCTGGCGGCTGTTGGGGCTCCCGTGTTGGCCTCGTATGGGCTGGTGGGTACGTCGCGGGTGTGGCTCTACGTCATCGTAACCATCGACTGTTTTACGTATTCGCTCATCCAGGGACTGATCGAAGGATTGATGGCGCAAAAAACCACCGACACTGACCGCGGCGAAATTTTTGGCCTTAATCAGGCAATGCAGGGGCTGGCGAGTTTCGGTACGACGCTGGTCTTTGGGGCGCTATCGATCATCGACCTGCGGTTGCCCTTCGCCTGGTTTGCCGCTTGCCTGGTGGTCGTAGCCTGGCTGGCCAGGAAGTGAGCAGGCGGGCGTTTTATCCGCTCATTTCATATCAACGCTTTCACTCTTTGGGGAGCAGCAGCGGGTGAAAACGGAGCTTGTTGACCCGGTTATATTCGAGTGAGGGCGCGGCTATTTTAAAAAACTGCACCGTGCCTACAAACCGCTGCCAGGGTAGAGGCTGTAACGGGTCGGGCTGGTTAATGCGTGACAGATCGACGTCAGGCGAAAGGAAAAATTGCCGGAAGCGCTCGAATTTAATGGGCTTCCCGTCAGCATCGACCATCGGCGGGTTCTCGTGGCCGCCTGTCATGCCACTGCCGCTATAGCCCAGATCGAGGTTCAGCCAGCGCGGAAACGACGGGCCAACGGGCAACACCGACGCCAGATTGACCGACAGCCAATATTGCTGCCCATTGTAATCCTTCAGCATCTGCTGTCCGGTTGTTTTACCAAGCAGATTGGGCCGGAAAGGGGGATAAATCGTTTTCCGAAAGCCGTATTTCATGGAAACCACCTGCTGCCCCGTACCAAACTGCTGGCCCATAAACAGCGCCGTGCCGGCTACGTTCGCCACCATATCGCCTTTCGAAAAACCCCAGCCTTCGGCATGGCCGTCATACACTTCGAGCGTGGTCTGGAATAGCAACGCCAACAGGCCGCCCGTCAGGATACTGGCCCGCTCGTCGACGCCGCTCCAGCGCATCAGTTCGTAGCCGCCCCGGCTCATGCAGTAGGCAGTCGCCATGTGGCCGACCTTATCCATTTGTAGCCATTCGGCGTTGTCGTTGAAGGTGTGGAACGGCTGTTTTTTTTTGTACCACTGCTTTTTCAGCAGAATCAGCGTGATGGTGTAAAACGCCGCTGTGCCCACCATTACGCCAATAAAACGCCCCTGACGAATACCTGACTCGCCAGGCAACGTACCTGGCGTACCCGGTAAAGGCTGCGCTGAAGCCGTAGGCCGTAGTATCGCCAGTGTCAACAAGATGAATAACAAACGAGCAAGCATGGGCGCAAACCTACAGCCAGAACGCGACATTATTGATTGACTGATGTATACGGAAACTGCCACTCAGTGAGTTATATCGGTAACTAAACGCTCACGTCTATTCCGTATACCTTTATGCGCTCGCTTTGCTACCTGTTACTTGCCCTGCTGGTAGGGCCAACGGCATTTGCTACTCATATTCTGGGTGGATATATCAAAACGGCATCCGTTTCGGGGCAGGTCAATACCCATCGGATCACCGTCACGATGTATTATAATCTAGTGGAAGGTGCCGCCGCTGCCAACGCCGCCCAGACCATTTCCGTTTGTTTCGGCGATGGAAATACGGCCCAGGTGAGCCGTACTAGCAGCCAAACGGTCACTGGTAATGCCCTGTCCCCGGCGGTGTCGGTCAATGAATACACGGTAACGCACCTGTATAATGGGGCAGGCGTTTACTCGATCAAAGCGTCGGTTATAAACCGAAATGACAACATTCGGAATATCAACAATGGGCAGTCGCTCAACCTGAGCTTCGCTATCCAGACAACCGTACAAGTTGGTTTGGCCAATCAGACACCCGTGCTGGCGCTTCCGGTGTCGGGCTTACTGGTCGCGTTGAATCAGCCACTGTCTTTATCGCTGGCCGCAACGGATGCCGACGGTGATAGTCTTTCCTACGGAATGGGTCTGCCGATGAGCAGCCTCGAACCAGGATCGGAGCTAACCCGCTTTTGCAACAGCTTTTCGGTTGTTGCTGGTTATCAGTTTCCCAACGACGTCAAGCAGGTAGGTACGTACCGGCTTAATCCGCAAACGGGCCAGCTCAACTGGAACATACCCACGGAGCAGGGACGCTACTCGGCTGTGATTTTGGTATCCGAATGGCGGGACGGAGTACTGATTAGCCAGACCCAGCAAGAGTTTATGTTGCTTGTTGTCGATCGGGGTGGTTCGCCCGTGACACCCCCCGTCTACGAACCGGCTCAACTGGCTACGATCACAGCTACGGCTATTGATCAAGTGAAGTTGCAACTGACCGTTTCTCCTAATCCAATGGCCAGCGGCTTAATACAAGTCGAACTGACAGCGGCGTTGCCCAAACCAGCTACCCTGGAGTTACTCGATAGCCAGGGGCGCATCCACCGGTCCGTTGAGTTAAAACAAGCTGCCGAGACGCGGCGCCATGCGTTTGATGTGAGCAGTTTGCCCGCGGGCCTGTATCTGATTCGGGCGGAAAGCAATGGGCAGCAGGTAGTTAAGAAAGTAGTGAAGCCCTAATGCCGATGTTACAAACTTGGTAGCAACTGCTTCCAGGTACCCTTCATGCGGTTGTATTTGAGGGTGCTCGGCAAGGCTTTCCACCAGTATTTCGATAGCTCCACGGCAAACGAGGGCTGCATGTAGCAGTTGATGGCGCACCCTTCGCAGGCAGGCAGTCGGCCTTCAAGCGCCACCAGTTGCTGTACGGCGGCTGATCGGTATAGCTCGTGCAACTGATCGTTAATCGGGAACGTTTGCAAGCCCAGATGGTAGCAGGGGAGCACCAGTTCGTTTTGCGGCGAAATGACGATGGTGGTACTGGCCGCCCGGCAAACGGGCTTGTTGATGTGGTTACCGCCATCGCGCCGAAGCTGAACAAACCCATCGTTGAGGTACACGCTGGGCCGATTGCCCCACTGTGTCAGCGTTTGCAGCGCCGATTCGGGCAACGTACCCCCAACGCCATTGTACTCGAATACCGGATTCAGAATGAGCACCAACCCGTTCGGGCGGCAGATCTGCTCGTACATCGCCTCGATCTGACCGATGTTGTGTTCGAACACCGTGAACAGGATGTCAGGGCGCTCACCCAGCGAGTTGGCTAGCGCAATCGACTCCATCACTTTGTCGAAGCAACGTACCCCGCGGCCTTGGTCGTGTTCGGCAGCATTGGGCGAATCGAGCGAAAAATGCAGCATATCGACCAGTCCCCGCAGCCGTTCGGCCTGTTTGGGGTACAGCAATCCGTTGGTCGTGATGGTGGTAATAAAACCCTGCCGTTTGGCTTCGGCGAGCAATTCGGGCAGTTGGCGATGAAGGAGGGGTTCGCCACCCGTAAAATCGACAACCCGCACGCCCAGCCGCCGAAGGTCCCGCAGATTAGCCCGTACCTGATCGAGAGTTACGTAAGGCGAAGGCTTCTCCCAGATGTCGCAGAAGCCACACGTTGCGTTACAGCGGTACGTGACGTAATAATTGCACAAAACCGGGTGACGAACGAGGCGCATAGATAGGGACGCTAGGAGTAGGGGCTGGGGCGCAATGGTGCTAGTTGCCCCGTGCCTTACGCCCCCAGTCCTACGCTAATTCAGCATTTTCAACAAGCTGCTCAGCTTGTCTTTCAGGTCTTTACGGTCGACGATGAAATCGAGGAAGCCGTGTTCCAGTACGAATTCAGCGCTCTGAAAGCCTTTGGGTAAGTCTTTACCAATGGTTTCCCGAATGACGCGCGGCCCGGCAAAACCAATCAGTGCCCCCGGCTCGGCGATATTGAAGTCGCCCAGCATGGCGTATGACGCTGTCACACCACCCGTGGTAGGGTCGGTCAGCAGCGAAACGTAAGGGAGGCCTGCTTCTGACAGCCGCGCCAGCTTGGCCGATGTTTTCGCCATCTGCATCAGCGAGAAACCGGCTTCCATCATCCGGGCACCCCCCGACCGCGAAATCATCAGAAACGGCGTTTTGTTGGCCAGCGCGTAATCGATCGCGCGGGCAATTTTCTCGCCAACCACCGAGCCCATCGACCCGCCAATGAACCCGAAATCCATGCAGGCGACGGTGATTTCAGTGCCATTCATAGGTCCATGAGCCGTTCTGACGGCATCTTTCAGGCCCGTTTTAGCCACGGTGGCCCGAATCCGGTCGGGGTATCGTTTTGTATCGGTAAAACCCAGCGGGTCTGCCGAGATCATATTCTCATCGAGTTCGGTAAACTCATTGCCATCAAAAAGCAGTGAGAAATAGGCGTCCGAGCCTACTTTTTCGTGGTAATTGCAATGGACACACGTATACGCGTTCAGCTTATGCTCACGGGTATGCATCACCTGTTTGCAATTCGGGCACTGATACCACAACCCATCGGGGGCCTCCCGCTTCATTTCGGTCGGGGTCTGAATGCCCTTATCCTTTCGTATAAACCAAGACATGTTTGTCGAGCTAAAAGAAAGCAAAGATACGAAGGGGAAAATGAGGTTGGCTGTTTGACGGCTGATGTTTACGGATGCGCCGTCGAACAGCCAACCCTTATTTGGCCATAAATGCCCGCCGACTGACGGGGTCGTGCCGTTCGAGCGCGTAGCGCAGGGCCGTACGCGGCAATTGGCGGGCATGGTCGTGCAGGAATTCGTTGAGGGCATCAAGGTTACGTTTGCCCACTTCGCGCAGCATCCAGCCCATCGCCTTGTGAATCAGATCGTGACGGTGGGTGATCAGTTGCTCGACCAGGGCAAACGTATCGCTAAACTGCCCGTGCCGGATAAACTGCCAGGTGGTCACCAGGGCAATCCGTTGGCTCCAGAGGTGATCCTGCTGGGCCAGTTCATACAGCAAGGTCCGGTCAGCCGTGAGCAAAGGCAGCCCCAGTAGGGTGGGGCAACTGCTATCGACCAGGTCCCAGTTGTTGATGAATTGCCGGTTGGCAACGTACCTGTCGGCCAAGGCCTGCCGTAGCACCGTTCCGCCCCGTTTGGCCTGTAGATTCCAGATCAGCAGGCCCACCATGCGGCACTCGTGGTATGGGTCCTGAACGAGTTGCTCAGTATCGGCAATGGCCAGGTTGCGAAACTGCCGGGCCAAGGCGTGTTGTTGCGGCATCGACAGACCCAGAAACACATCGCCCTCCCCGTATTGGCCGGCCTGTGTTTTGAAATAACGAGCTGCGAAAGCGGCGCGCTCAGGTTGTTCCTGCGCCAGTATAGTTTGCCGAACGGTCTGGTAGTCTGGGGTCATGGGGTACCAACGAAAAGGCACGAGCCGAAGCCCGTGCCAATAAAGACAAATCAAGTGGGTGTTGCCTAATCGAACAGGCGTGAGCGAATCAGCTCGTGGTCGGGCAACAGTGGAATTTCGTACAGCATTACCCGGTGACGGCTAAAAGCCGGAGCTTCCAACTCGCGCTCGCTGAAGCGGTTTTGCAGAAAATCGGTGATGAGTTGCTTCACCTCTTCCGTATCGTCGGGTCGGGTCGGGTTCAACGTGATGCCGTTATAGCCAGCATGATCGTTCGTCCCCAGCCCATTGGCATACGGACCAGGTACGGGTGGCACTGGTACCGGCCCGCTGTGCGTAAACGTAGGTGTGCTGACGCCCGCCTCATCGAGTACCAGCTCGGGCTGGTTAGCTTCCGGTGCGCTCGGTGTTTGGTCCGGTGTGTCAACGGCCTCAACGGGTTTGGCGGGTTCTTCTCTGGCAATCGGCAGCGGGGCGATAATGCCATCCATGTTGGTCTCAAAACCAGCCGCGATGATCGTTACCCGCATTCGGGCGCCGAGCGAATCGTCGAAGATGGCACCAATTTTAAACAGACGGGCTTCTTCGCCAATCTTCTCCACGATGTAGTTGGAGATGATTGTCTGTTCTTCCAGCGTGGCTTCGTACTCCGAGCTCGACGAAATGGTCAGCAGGATGCGCTTGGCCCCCAAAATGTCGCTGTCGTTCAGCAGCGGTGAGTTGAGCGCCTCCTGAATGGCGTGCAACGCCCGCTCTTCACCTTCTGCATCTGCCGAGCCCATCACCGACGGCCCTGCATCCTGCAGTACCTTCTTCACGTCCATGAAGTCGGTGTTCACGTCGCCGCGGGTGGTAATGACTTCGGCAATACTTTTCACGGCGGTAGCCAGCACGTTATCGGCATGAGCGAAGGCTTTCCGAATGCTGAGCTTGCCATACAGGTCGGCCAGCTTGTCGTTCATGACAACCAGCACCGTATCGCAGCTTTTCTTTAGCAGTTCGATGCCTTCTGCCGCCTGCGAACGCTTGTCGATGCCTTCATATTTGTAAGGGGCCGTCACGACGGCAACTGTCAGCAGGCCCATTTCGCGGGCGAGCTGGGCTACTACCGGCGCTGCGCCCGTGCCGGTACCACCGCCCATCCCGGCCGTGATGAAGACCATCTTGATCGATCCACCCAGCAGGTTGCGCAGTTCGTCGAGGCTTTCGGTAGCGGCTCGGCGGCCCACTTCCACGTCCATACCAGCCCCTTCCAATCCCGTGCCGAGTTTCAGCTTCGTTTTCACGTCGCTGCTCATTAAGGCTTGCCGGTCAGTATTGCAGATCGCGAACTCGACATCCTTTACACCCATCTTAAGCATATGCTGCACGGCATTGCTACCGCCGCCACCCACACCAATAACCTTGATGATCGGGGCGTTTTGCTCGGGTATATCGAGGGTAAATCCGTGGTCCAACATAGCTTGATTCCTTAATGGTGTCCGATTAATCATGAGGGCGGTTAGGTTGTGGTAAAGCGTGTATGGGGTAAGCGATGGTACAGAAACAAGGCCAAACCCGGACTTTAGTTCGCTTTTGGCCAGCAAAATTATTGGCTAGTCCCGATACGAGTCGTTGATGTCACCAAGCTTGGGGTTAATTAGTTTTTTCAGCCAGCTCAGCCAACCCGTCGATTGGCCTGTCTCGCCCGCATCATCAGCTGGCTTGGCTGGCGACGTACCTGCGTTACCCTTCGGCCCCGGATTTGGGCGCGTGGTATCAACAGGACGACCCTGCCCATTGCCATTGATCGGCGCCGAACTAGCCAGACCCGGATCGCTGATGAACGAAATCCGATCATCGACGCTGCGGAACCCGGCCCACACTAATCCCACCGCCGTGGCATAAGCCGGATCGCTGACCAGATCAGCGCGCAAATTGTATTCCAACTGTTCGGGGTAACCCACGCGCACATCCATCTCAGTGACGGTTCGGAACACTTCGTCAATGCCTTCGATGAGCGCGGTGCCCCCGGTCAAGACAATACCACCCAGCAATTTATCTTTGTAACCTGACCGAATAATTTCGGCCTGTACGAGTGCAGCAATCTCTTTGAGCCGTTCGCTCAGGATGATCGACACATTCCGTAACAGCACGTCTTTGGGCTGGCGACCTGGCAACCCCGGCACCGATACCACCTCGTTGAGGCGGTACGTAGTGGGGTTGGCGTTACCAAACTTGATCTTCAGCAGTTCGGCCTGTTGGGGCAGGACCTTGCATCCATCCTGAATGTCGTTGGTCAGGCAGTTGCCCGCCCAGGGGAACACCGCCACGTGGCGCAGCACATTCCGGTAATAAATGGCTACGTCGGTGGTGCCGCCGCCAATATCCACCAGGGCCACACCGGCTTCCCGCTCTTCGGGGGTCAGCACCGCCATGGCCGAAGCCAGTGGCGATAGTAACACCTGATCGCGCTGAAGATGGCTGGCCGTGCGCTCGATACAACGCCGTACGTTGACTGCCGCATCGGCCTGCGTGGTAATGATCTGGAAATCGGCCCCCAGCTTAACACCATTTCGGCCAACGGGATCCTCAACCCCCGTTTCACTATCGACCGTGAAGTCCATAGGAAGCACGTGCACGATTTCCTTACCCGCCAGTTGGGGGGTGCGGTACATGTCGCGTAGCAGGTGATCGATGTCGGCAGGCGTTACCTCATCACCCGGCGAGAGTCGGGTAATGCTACCGGGCTGTTTTTGCGAATTGATATTGTGGTTGCTGAAGCTGACGTTGACCAGCCCGATGTCAACGTTCGACTGATTCGACACTTCTTCAATAGCCCGGTTAATCGCTTCAACCGTTCGGCTGATATTCATCACTTTGCCTTTCGTGACGCCTTCGGAACTGGCCCGGCCAGCGCCCAGCACTTCCAGCATAGGCTGGTTGTTGCTGCTTCGAGATAGCCGACCCGCCACCGCACAGACCTTCGTGCTGCCGATGTCGAGTCCTACCACAATCTTGTCATCCATAAGGTGATGGGTCATCACTCGCAAACTAACTGGTTACGGTACTGCACATTTACCCGTTGGTAGCGGTCCCAGCCTTTGCGGGGCGCTATCTGCGTGTAGAACAGTTTTATTTTTTTAAACTTCGTCTCCAACTCATCAGGCGTTCCAAACTCAATCCGGTACGTACCCACCTGCGGCCAAAGGGTCACCTCACCCGCCGCGTCAACGGTTAGCTCGGCAATCTGCGCCCGCCACAAATCAGAGTCGCGTATGTAGCGCAACAACTCAAGTAGCGGTTCGCCCGCTTTATCGGCCAGGGTCCGATGTTGCCGAAACCATTCGCCCGACACCACCGGCACGCGAGCCGTGTAATTCATCGACAGCGGGAAAAATCGCCCTTCGTCGCTGATGTACTGACCACCTACGCCCCGAACGACATCGTCGGGACCGTTGCTGATCAACCGAGCTACCGGGTGTGGCTGTTCTACATCGACCAGCAGGTTACCCGCCAGATCGTAGGAGACATGTGCCCGCCGAATAAGCCCGTATTGCCGAAGCCGTTGCTCCAACTGCCCGAAATTGATCTGATCCAGTGCCTTTCCCACGACCGGCTCGGCCCCGTTGTTGGTCAGAAAACCCGTGACATCCCTACGATTCAGAAACCGCTGCTCGTCGGTGCCGTCGATCCGGACGACTACTGACTCGCAGTGCGTGTGCCGCAGCCGTTGCTCGGTAAACGCAACCAACCCGAAAAGGGTTAAGCCGCCTGCTGCTCGCCAAAGCCACTTTTTTCGGTTACTAAAAGTAGAAAACATCTGTAAATAAGCTAAATCAGCTAATTGATTATTTTATCCATTGGCTTCAATTCTGCTTTCAGAAGGGGCAACAGTTGGTCAATATCGCCTGCGCCCACCGTAACGACGAGCGAGGGGCTCATTTCTCGCAGAACGCCGAGCAGGTCGTCTTTGGTACTAATTTGTTTGGTCTTTGAGGTAATGTGACGGAGGATACTGTCGGATGTCACGCCCTCGATGGGTGCCTCACGGGCCGGATAGATGTCGAGCAACACCACGTTATCGGCCAGGGAGAGGCTTTCGGCAAACTCGTTGGCGAAGTCGCGGGTGCGGCTGAACAGATGCGGCTGAAACACCACCGTAAGCGCCCGTTCGGGGTACAGCGCTTTCACCGACGACAGGAACGCCCGCACCTCGGCCGGATGGTGGGCATAATCATCGATCAGTACCAGTTCGTCGGTATCCAGCACGTATTCAAAGCGCCGCTTCACGCCCCGGTAGGTGTTGAGTCCATCGCGAATGGCGTCGGGCGACACGCCCACCTGAAGGGCTACTGCCGAGGCCGCCAGCGCGTTTTCGACGTTGTGAAAGCCGGGAATCACCATGCGGATGTCGGTGATTATGCCGTCCGGATACACCAGATCAAAGACAAACCGGGCCTTTTCCACCCGAAGGTTGGCTGCCCGGTACTCGGCTCCGTCCAGGGCGTAGGTACGTACCGTTGCTGGCGTCTTATCGGCCAATGACAGGCCATCACGCATAAACAGCACGCCGTCGGGCTTGATCTGACTTACGTAGGCGGCAAATGAATCGAGTACCGAGGCGTGATCGCCGTAGATGTCGAGGTGGTCCGCATCGGTCGAGGTAACGATCGCATACTGTGGAAAGAGCGTCAGAAACGAGCGATCAAACTCATCGGCCTCTACCACACAGATGACCTTCGAGAGATCGTCGGCTGGCTCGTTGAGCAGGAAATTCGTGCCGTAGTTCTGGGTGATGCCGCCCAGGAAAGCCGCGCAGTTGACACCCGCCTGCCGAAGCAGATGCGCCACCATCGATGACGTTGTGGTTTTGCCATGCGTGCCGGCCACACCAATGGTTGTCATGCGGCCTGCCAGCCAGCCCAACACCTGCGATCGTTTTTGCAGGGTGTAGCCGTTCTCGGTCAGGTAGATGTATTCAGCATGTGTTTTCGGGACGGCCGGTGTATAGACAACCAGCGTTTCTGCCGGGTTTTCCCGGAACGAAGCCGGTATTTTGGCGATGTCTTCGTCGAAATGAATAGCCATCCCTTCGGCCGTTAGGGCATCGGTCAACGCGGTTGAGGTGCGGTCATACCCGGCCACAGCGTAGCCATTGACCAGAAACCAGCGGGCCAGCGCACTCATCCCGATACCACCTATACCGAGAAAGTAAACATTACGAATGGTGGATAAAGTTGAATGACTCAAAGGAATGTGAAGGAGTGGTTAAACAAAAGTAAGTCGATGATTTACACTCAGGCAAGCAGTCTATACTAATTTATTTCTTGAGGTAAGTTTCAGCACCTCCTGGGCGATGTCAGACGCTGCGTTAGGAAATGCCAATAGCTTAATTTGTTTACTCAGATTTTCTTTTTTTGCTGAGTCAGTTAATAAGTTGAGTGCTTCAGTAACCAGGTTTTGCCGGGCATCCTGATCGCGTACCAGCAGGGCCGCATCGCGCTCTACCAGGGCCATTGCGTTCTTGGTTTGGTGATCGTCGGTAGCGTCGGGAAAAGGGACCAGGATGGCGGGTCGGCCCACGAGGCATAACTCCGACACCGACAGCGCGCCCGCCCGCGACACCACCACATCGGCAACGGCGTAGGCCCGATCCATCTCGTAAATGAATTCGTACGGATGCACGTTTGTGGCTCCGGCTTTGGCCACCGCTTCGTTGGCTCGTCCGATAAAGCCTGTGCCGGTTTGCCAGACCACCTGCACTCCCGCCGCCATGAGCTGTGGTAAGCCCGCTTCAATACTTTCGTTGAGCGTACGTGCGCCCTGACTACCGCCAATAACCAGCAGCGTGGGTACCGGTCCGGCGTCCCGGTTCGCCAGCCCAAACTGCACCCGCCCCGCCTCGACCTGCTGATCGGCCAACTGAATGTCGCTTCTGACCGGGTTACCCGTCAGCCGGATTTTATCGGCAGGGAAAAACGCATCCATGCCGGGGTAGGCAACGCAGATTCGTTTGGCCCAGCGCGCCAGCACTTTGTTGGTTAGGCCAGCATAGGAGTTCTGCTCCTGAATCAGCACAGGTACGTTCTGCCTGGTGGCGGCAAGCAAGGTGGGACCACTCGCGTAACCGCCCACGCCCACCGCCACGTCGGGCTTGAAGTCGCGCACGATCTGTTGGGCGCGGCGCAGACTCCGGGCCAGTTTGAACGGAAAGGCGAGGTTGGCGAGCGTCAGGCTCCGCTGAATACCCACCACGGGCAGCCCTTCGATGGTATACCCGGCGCGGGGTACTTTTTCCATTTCCATTTTTCCCTCAGCGCCGACAAACAGAATGTTCGTGGTGGGGTCGAGCCGTTTCAGTTCGTTGGCAATGGCGATAGCGGGGTAAATATGGCCCCCCGTGCCGCCGCCGGAGATAATTACGTTCATAGAAAACCAGATGTCCGTCTTCAGTCCGCTGACTTCTGTTCTTTAGCACCCCAACAGAAGATAGCGAACTGGAGACGGACCAACATGTTGTTATAATTTACTTTCGTCGGCTTCGTCGCGGCTGACACTGATGACAATCCCGATGGCCGCGCCGGTGAAGAGCAGCGACGTTCCGCCCATACTGAGCAACGGGAGTGGCAGGCCCGTAACGGGGACAAGGCCAACGGCTACCGACATGTTGATCATGGCCTGAATAACGATGCTGAACGTTAGCCCCGCCGAAAGCAGCCCGCCGAAGGGCCGCGTACTACTTCGGATGGCTCGCATGCCCCGCGTCAGCAGCCAGAGATAGGCCAGCAGCACCGCGATACCGCCTAGCAGCCCGTATTCTTCGACAATGATGGCGTAGATGAAATCGGAGTAGGGGTGCGGTAGAAAATTGCGCTGATGACTGTTGCCAGGCCCTTGCCCCGTCAGGCCGCCATTGGCCAGCGCGATGTACGACTGCTCGACCTGAAAATCGATTTTCTCATTGTCCTGAAATCGGCTGATCCGGCCTACGAACGTTTGATACCGCTGCCCAACGACCAGCGCAAAACCGCCCGCCACGAGGCAAAACAGTACCATGCCCGCCAGATACCCACGCGGCACCCGCCCGATGTACATGAGCAGGAAGCAGGTGGCCCCCAGCAGCAGCGCGGTGGAGGCGTTGGAGATCACGATCAGGGCGCAGATCAGGCCAATCCAGCCGATCATGTTCACTAGCACCTGTGGCTCGTAGGCGACGCGCTGCCGCTTAGCCAGCATCGCCGCCAGATTCGAGATCAAGGCTAGTTTGGCCAAATCGGATGGCTGAAACGTCTGGTTAATCAGGGGGATGGTGATCCAGCGGGAGGCATCGTTGAGGTTGGCCCCCTTGAAATACGCCCAGATCAGTAACGGAACAGACAGATAAAGCCCGAATTTGGAGAGTCGGGCGTAGTGAATGTAGTTGACACGGTGCGCCAGAAACATACAGCCAAGACCCAGCACCACCAGCGCCCCATGCTTGAAGAGGTAAGCTTCGGTGTTGCCACCCATTTTCTGGTAGGCAATGGTGCCCGTCGCGCTGTACACGACCAGCACGCTCAGGATGGACAGAAACAGCACGATCCACCAGATTTGGCGGTCGCCTTTCAGGTTGTCCCGGACAAAATCGCGGATGGAGAGGGTCATGGGTTATTTGGTGCTATTAAATGAAGATTGTATGATGTATAACTGAATGAGACGATTTACCACGGAGCCTCTCTATTCAGGCATACCATTATACATTCTTCATTTTACATTCTTCATTAAAGATTTCACGGCCTGCTTAAACTGCTCGCCCCGGTCTTCGTAGTTTTTGAAGAGATCAAAGCTGGCACAAGCGGGGGAAAGGAGCACCGCGTCGCCGGGTTGTGCCAGATCGAGTGCCAGCTGCACCGCTTCGGTTACGCGTTGCGTTTCGCGGATGGTAGTAAACATATGCCCAAAGTGATCAACCAGCTTCTGGTTGTCGACGCCAAGGCAAATCAGCGCTTTGACATGCTGGCGGGCTACTGCGTCGAGCTGACTGTAGTCGTTGCCTTTGTCTTGCCCGCCCGCAATCCAGATGGTGGGTACGTCCATGCTCGACAGGGCGTAAAAGACCGAATCGACGTTGGTGGCTTTCGAGTCGTTGATGAAACGTACGCCATTGATCGTACCAACGGGCTCCATGCGGTGAGCGGCGTTCTGGAACGTACCCAGCCCTTCGGAGATGGCCGCGTCAGGTACGTCGACCGAGAGCGCAGCCAGGGTGGCGGCCAGCATATTCAGGGCATTGTGTGGGCCTTTCAACGGCAACGGGGCCGTGTCGATCTGAAACGTTCGGTCGCGAAACTGGGCTGTCAGGTGGCCGTCGGCAACGTACCCACCGGGCGATGGCTGGCTTTCGAGCGAGATCGGTAAGGCATATACGTCGGGTTGGCGGGTGGCCAGTTCCTGCATCGTCGGGGCGTTCTCGCGGAAATAAATGAACGTATCGGTCGGGCGCAGGTTCTGCAAGATTCGAAACTTGCTGTCGATGTAGTTCTGGAACACGTACCCATACCGGTCGAGGTGGTCAGGCGTGATGTTGAGCAGCACCGCCGTGTCGAGACGGGTTTGGTACATCGTATCCAGCTGGAAACTACTGAGTTCCAGTACGAAATAGTCGAACGTATCGGAAATGACCTGCTTGGCAAAGCTCTCGCCGATGTTGCCGGCCAGCCCCACGTTGTAGCCTGCCGTTTTCAGCAGGTGGTAGGTGAGTAGGGTGGTGGTGGTTTTACCGTTGCTGCCCGTAATGCCGATCAGTTTGGCGCGGGTGTAGCGCGCGGCAAACTCAATCTCCGACAGGATGGCCGTTCCCTGCTCGCGCAGTTTGGTAACCAGCGGAACGGTGTCGGGAATGCCGGGGCTCTTCACAACCTCCGTGGCGTTCAGAATGAGCGACTCGGTATGCTGGCCTTCTTCAAAAGGAATGCCCGCGGCTTCCAGCGTTTGCTTGTAGGTGGCTTTCAGCAGCCCACGGTCAGACAGGAAGACGTCGTACCCTTTGGCTTGCCCTAACAGCGCAGCTCCTACGCCCGACTCGCCCCCGCCAAGAATTACTAATCGCATCAATCTGGTTTTCTGTTTTCAGTTTCGCGTTTTCAGTTATGGCGCCGATGAGTCAGTTGATGCGTAAAAACACAACTGAAAACTCGCTGCCCACAAACTGAAAACTTTTACAAAGCTACGCATTACCAAAAAAGCCCCGGAGGATTAGTCCGAGGCTTTTTATGGGTTGGATTTGCAAACGACTATTTGGCTTCCGCTGAACTAGATAGTTTTAACCGGTTTGCTGCCTTCACAATTAGAAAAATAACCCACGCCACAATCAGAAACTGAATGACGATGTTGAGAAAGTTTCCGTAACGGATCGCAACTTCCGGCTCGGTGCCGACTGCCTCCTTCAAGACGATTTTTGCCTGTGCCAGGTCACCAGCTGGCAGAATTAAACCAATAATCGGGTTCAAAATGTCTTCAACCAGTGAGGTGGTAATCTTGCCAAAGGCAGCACCAATGATTACACCAACGGCCAGATCAAGCACATTGCCCTGTGCAATGAATGTGCGGAATTCTTTAATCATAACAATTTGGATTAGGGTAAGACAAACAACTTTACTGAGTAAGAATTTGACTAAACCTATTGATTTATAGCCGAATAAGCAACGTTTTTACTTTTTTCGGAAGGTGCTGGCGTTATAAATCAGCCCAATCCCGAGCGACTGCTGAATCTGCAAACCGTCGAAGAAGTCTTTGTCGTAAAGTGCAATGACGCCGAACGTCGTGCTCAGGTACCGGTTCAATTTGGCCGTCAGCAGCAGATCAACGCGGTGATCGATGGCGCTGAGCGTTTGGTAATTGGCGTAAAGCTGATAACGGGCATTCAGACTGATATTCTCGCTTAGTTTTTTGTTCCAGACGGCCTGAAGTTGCAGTGATAACCACTCTGAACGCGACGACTTCCCAGCCTCGACGCCATACGCTTTGGCCGTTGGGTCTGGAATAATCACCCCGTCGGCGCCCGTTCGGTACCGAACGGCATCATCGGCCAGGAACGTAAAACGAGGGGCAAACGGGCTCAGCCGCAACGAGAACTCGTCGTTCGGTTTATAGGCTACCCCCCAGGCAAGCGTCAACTGCGCCGGCGCAAAAAAGCTGGACACTTTGAAGTCTGACCGGCCCGCCGGCAACTTGTCATACACGAAGCCGGGTGCAAAGAAGGAATTGAACGTACCTGAGGCAAACAGATCCCACTTAGGGGCAATCTTGTGCCCAACCACCGAAATGATGATCAGCTGGTCGGATGACTTGCGTGTAACGCCGCGTTGGGTAATGTAGCCCAGCTGGAAATCCGCCGTGTTATCCCACGACGTTTTGCCTTTTTCGTAGAGCGCGCGGGCTGCCACAACGCCCCCGATCGCAATCGAGTTGACGCCGCCGCCTACCCAGTTGCTGAAACTGGCCTGATTGAGGTTGATACCACCCGTGATCGATTTCTGCCAGTATGTTGTGTCTTTTTTTACTGAAACGGTATCTTTAAAGTTAGTGGTTACCTGCGTCGTGGTGGGATCCTGCGCAGCAGCCGTCAACGTGCAGCCGACGAGGGCTGCCGCGTAAAGCGTTTTACAGAGCATGATGGGTACGTGTTTGTTACGAATGTGGGACTAATTGGGTACGAACTAAGACTCTAAAAATTCAATGGTTTTCGTCTGAAGCAACTGCATCGGGATACTCGTCTTCGATTCGCCGGTTTGCAGGGTTAGCGACGTGGCATCGACATGGACGATCCGGCCCGTAATCCCGTCTAGCCGAATGATCTGACCTTCTTTGAAGCGGCTTTTGCTGTAGAAAGAGGATACCAGATTGGCCATGACATCGCGTGAGGCAAAGCCATACCCGATCGCAAAAGCGAAGACGATCCCGCCAATGAGTAGGTTAAAGCTCGATTCCAGCAATTCGGTGTTGATGCCCGCCTGACCCAGGGCCGAGATGATGGTGATGATCAGAAAAAAGAAAAAGACAACCATTCCCAACAACCGCCCCGACGCAATACCAAAGGATTGGCAAAGGCTCACAACGCCTCGTTTCAGCACGTCGGCAACCAGCACACCGACCTGTAGCATAATCGCGGCGGCAATGAGCTTCGGGATAAAATTGACCAGCGATGTCACCATGCCCGTGATGGCGGCAATGCCCAGGGTTTCGGTGGCTGCCGACAGAAAAACAAGCAAAATGAAATAATAGAGCACCTTAGAGACGATATCGCTTAGCTTGATCTCGGTTTGCAATTGCCGGATGATATCGATCTCGTTGAGTTTGTCGCCCAATCGATCAAACCCAGCTCCCTGCAACAGCTTTTTAACCACAGAGGCTGTCACGCGAGCCACTAGTATACCAATGGCCAAGACGACGATGGCGCCGATCAGGTTTGGAACGAAGCTCACAAACTGCGTAATGAGTGAGCGAAAGGTATTGATTAGTATTTCGTACAAGTTCGGTAGGTGGGGAGTCATGAGAGGCTGTGAATAAAGTGTGAGCAATGCATTGAGCAGGTGGCCAGATGGCGCCGCTCAAGTAGAATGCGTACGAGGCAACCCTTACTTCAGGTTGTTCGACGAGGTTGCCAACAGGCCGTTGATCGTAGCAAACAGATCGCCGGTATAGACTTCAACCACTTTGAGGGCATTACGAATGAGGTCGATTTCAGCGACGATCGCCTGGCGTAGCTCAGGCGGGCAAGTCTCTGTCGACTCAATCTGTTTGAATGGGTTTTCCATGGGATGTTGTCGAAAGCAGTTATTTCCACGCAGTCAGCGCTTTGATCGCAATTAGTAACCAGAAGATCAGGGCCTCCAGGTAGCGACGGCGCAACTTCTCCTTAGCCCGCATGAGGCGCATCTTTACGGCGCTTTCGGTGATTTTCTGCGTATCAGCAATGTCTCGGATACTGATGTCTTCCTGGTACTTCATGAGCAGAAGACCACGCTCATCGGGAGTCAGGTAATTGAGCGCCCGGTTCAGTCGTTGGGCTTCCATCTCAACGAGATCCGCATCGTTGTCGTCGGCATACGTACCCAGCGTTTCATACATATCCTCGGCGTAAACTTCGCGCTGACGCGGGCTACGCATCTGATCCATGCAGTGATTGTATGTTACTGAGTATAGCCAGGTCGAAAACTTAGCCTGTTCCCGAAAACTGCTCAGTTTTGTGACGATGCGCAAGAAGATATCATGTGTGAAGTCTTCGGCCTTGGCTTTGTTCTTCGTAAACGACAGACATTTACGAAAAACCTTGTCGCAATGGCGGGTATAGAGCGCTTCAAAATAAGTATCCCGCTGTGTCTCAATGTAGAGACGCACCAATTCCTCGTCGGATAAATGTTTCATTTTAAGTTACGGTAAGACCAGATACGTCTGGGAAAGTAACACAAAACAACAAAAAAAGCCTGACCGTGTGGCCAGGCTTTTACTGTCAATCCTATTTTGGTTACTCAACGGGACAATCTGAGCGATTTTTGCAAAAAATGTTACTGACTGGCCCGCGTGTGAATAACTACTTAACCAATAGACACCCGTTTGAAGGCAGATACGGTCAGACCCTTGCTGGTTTTGTCAAGCAATTGGGCGATCGTCAGTGAGCCGTCTTTAACAAACTCCTGGTTCAGCAGGGTATTCTCTTTGTAAAATTTGTTGAGGCGACCCAACGCGATCTTCTCCAGCATAGCCTCGGGCTTGCCTTCGTTGCGAGCCTGATCTTTACCGATTTCGATCTCACGTTCGACCACCGATGTATCTACGCCATCTTTATCAAGGGCAATAGGCTTCATGGCCGCGATCTGCATCGCTACGTCTTTGCCTACTTCGGTCACGTCGGTACCGCTGGTGTTGGTCAGCCCTACCAGCACGCCCAATTTGCCATTCGAGTGGATGTACGACACCACTTTTTCGGCAGTTACGACCTCGTAAGCAATGATGTCGATCTTCTCGCCGATTTTGCCCATCAGGTCGGTGATGTGGTCTTGCAGCGTACGGCCATCCGCCTGTGTGGCGCTAAGCAGGGCCTCTTTGTTGTTGGCCTGCGTAGCTACAGCATTGCTCATCGTGGCCATGGCCAGATTCTGGAAGTCGGCTACTTTCGAAACGGGTTCGGTTTCGCAAGCCAGCGCGATGATACGGCCTACGCCACCATCTTCACTGACGTGGGCCAGCACGATGCCTTCAGCGGTGGCGTTGTCGGCCCGCTTATCGGCAATTTTCTGACCCTGTTTGCGAAGAATGGCTTTAGCTTCTTCGAAATCGCCATTTGCCTCGGTGAGGGCTTTTTTGCAATCCATCATACCGGCACCTGTTTCCTGCCGGAGTTTGTTTACGTCTGCTGCGGTGATCGCCATTTTGAAAAAAGTTTTCGGTTTTCAGTTTCGTAGTTGGCGCTGACGGGCGCAACCAGGTACGTATGCGGTAGCCAACGCCAGCTACGAAACTGAAAACTCTTTTAAACTGAATAAAAAATAGCCCATAGCCGTGTTGGGGCTACGGGCTATCCGGTCAATCGTCTGTGTCTGTTAATTAATACTAATCGGTGTTGCCTTCTGGTGTTGCGTCGAGAGGAGCCGCTTCAGCTTCAGGCGCTTCCTCTACGGCCACGGCTGCGGGGGCATCAGCGCCTTCAGCAGCGGCAGCGCGGGTGTCTTCCTGGCGCTTCGCATCTTCTTCTTCCTGTGCAGCCTGGCTGTCTTTGTCCTGCTTGCGCTCCATCAAACCCTCTTCGATGGCTTTCCCAACGGCCAGCGTGATCAACGAGATCGACTTGTAGGCGTCGTCGTTGGCTGGGATGGGGAAATCAACGAGGTTCGGGTTTGAGTTCGTGTCGCACATGGCAAACACGGGGATGCCCAAGCGGTTAGCTTCCAGAACAGCAATGTTTTCACGCTTCACGTCAACGACGAACATAGCCGCCGGCAGACGAGTCAGGTCAACAATACCACCCAAAACCCGCTCTAATTTTTCTTTTTCGCGCGTCAGCGTCAGCCGCTCCCGCTTGGCGATGTTCTTAACGAGGGCTTCGTCTTTGAGCGTCTTTTCCAGCGTTTGCAGTTTCTTCAGCGACTTGCGGATCGTGGCGAAGTTAGTCAGCATACCACCCAGCCAACGGTCGGTCACGTAGGGCATTTTCAGCCGACGTGCTTCTTCCGACACAATTTCCTGCGCCTGCTTCTTCGTCGCCACAAACATCACCTTACGGCCTGAGCGCACGATGCCTTTGATGGCATTCTGTGCTTCTTCCAGCGACGCGAGGGTCTTGTTGAGGTCAATAATGTGGATGCCGTTCTTCTCCATGAAGATGTACGGAGCCATCCGGGGGTCCCACTTACGCGTAAGGTGGCCAAAGTGCACACCCGCGTCGAGTAGGTCTTTATATTCAACTTGTGCCATTTCCGATTAAGAAAAATGTGTTTGAAAAATTAATACGCAGCACCCCACATCGGCATCATCTAAGCGGGGTCTGGACGAAAGGGAATGGATAGTGAAAGATGTAGAATGAACAATGGTCTTTGAATCGGCGTAGCGTACTCCAACAAACACATCATACATTCTTCACTGTGCACTATACATTCATTATTAACGCTTGCTGAACTGGAAGCGACGACGGGCCTTTTTCCGGCCGGGCTTTTTCCGTTCAACCATGCGCGAATCCCGCGTCAGGAAGCCTTCTTTCTTGAGGGCCGGGCGGTTTTCGGCATTGGCTTCAACCAGCGCGCGTGAGATGGCCATGCGCGTAGCTTCAGCCTGACCCGTTACGCCGCCACCCCGAACGTTTACTTTCACGTCGTAAGTTGCGTCGGCTTTCACCGTGGCGAACGGCTGGCGGGTGATGATTTGCAGTACTTCGGTCGGGAAGTACGTGTTCAGTTCTTTTCCGTTAACCGTGATGGTTCCGTTACCTGGCTGCATGTAAATGCGGGCAACAGCGGTTTTCCGGCGACCGATGGTGTTAATACGCTCCATTGGTTAGAATTTGATTTCTTTCGGTTGCTGCGCCGCGTGGGGGTGAGTCTCACCCGTGTACACGTACAGATTGGTGAATAAACGGCGGCCCAGACGGTTTTTGGGCAACATGCCACGGATGGCGTGTTCGAGAACGCGCTCAGGCGTTTTTTCGAGCATGATGCGGGGCGTTGCAAAACGCTGGCCACCGGGATAACCCGTGTGCCGCACATACACTTTCTCGGTCATTTTCCGGCCCGTAAACCGGATTTTCTCGGCGTTGATTACGATGACATTGTCACCGCAATCAGCGTGGGGGGTGAAGTTGGGCTTGTGTTTGCCACGAATGCGGGCCGCAATCTGGCTAGCCAGACGACCTACAATGGCATCCTTTGCGTCAACGACGATCCACTCCTTGTTTGCGGTCCCTTTGTTGGCCGAAACAGTTTTGTAGCTTAACGTATCCACTGGATTTGTGAGCGGTATTTATTGATTAACAGACGATTGCACGAAGCAAAGTATTCCCCGCCCGAAAACGGGAGTGCAAATGTAGCGGTTATCTGACTGAAAAACAAGGATAAAGCCGGAAAGGAAGGACGAACGCCGACAGCGAATTCCTTACTGACGGGGCGCTACGCGTACCTCGACGCGGCGACTTCCAGCTTTAACGGCTTCGGTGGCATCGGGCGTGGCCGTGGAGTCGGGTCCTTTCCACTGCGTAGTGAGCCGACTGATGGGTACGCCGCGGCCCGCTAGGTACGTGGCAACCGTGCGGGTGCGATACTCCGACAAGGTTATGTTGGGCGTTAGAGCGCCAACATTATCGGTATAGCCGGTGAGGGTAGCCTGTAAAGGACTACTGATAAGCACGTCGGCCAGGGAGTCGAGTGTGGGTAGCACCTGGGTACGTAGTGTGTATCTGCTTTGATCGAAATAGAGGGTCGTCCTGCTGGGCGCGGTGATGCTGGGTCTGGGTACGTTGCCGGTGGTTGGTAGTGAGCTTGCGGCGCTATCAAGATCGGCGGGCTGGGTACGTTGAAGAGGCTCTTGAGCCAGATCGGCTGGCTTCTGAGCGCGAACGGTTTTGAACGTAATACCGGGCTTAACAAGTACCGTTTCGACTGATAGCAAACGGCCTTCCTTGTCAGTCAGTGTGGCCATGTATTCGCCAGGTTCGGCACTCACGGGCAGGCGGATGATGCCTTCATGCCTACGAGCCGATGTACCAACCCAGTTGCTTTTTCCTGTTTCTAGGTTGGTGAGTTTGTAGGTAAGCAAATCGGTGTGCAAACTATCGGGCAGGATAATCTGGCAATTCAGAAATTGACCGTGTTTATGCTGTAAGTCTTCTGGTTTCGGTAATGAATCGACAGGCGTCATGTCGCCAAGATAGTATAGCGCAAATGGACTGTCAGTTGGTCTATCGTCGGCAAAATTGACCTTCAGGGTGACGGTTCGATAGCCGGGCATTTCCAAAATCAACTCAGTAGTACGAGTTGGGATGGAGACACTGAAGGTTCCTGTCTTGGGCTCAAACTTGCCTGCGTCGTTACATTCCCCCAACCTCTGCCGTTTGCCATCGACAACGGCAGAGATGCTGGCCTTCAGGCCAAGAGCCGTATAATAATCGTGACAGCGGCCTGCAATCTGATAGGTCGATGCTAGATTGGGTTGTTGCGCTGTTGCCCGCAACGTAGTAAAAAGGGCCAGTAAGAGAAGAAGACGCTGTTTCATACGGGGAAGGCTGGTTGAATGCACCGGGTCGCTTCTGTTCCGATGCACTCAGCCAGCCTTTTCCATACGGCTGATTGATAACTTAGTCCTTCTTCCACACTAGCGTATTCAACATCTGCATCATATCGGCGCGGACATAGTCGATCACGGGGGCAAGCGAGTCGTTGGCCGTAGCCGTGTCGAAGTAAAGCGCGCCCCGCAGAAAATGGCGGGTGCTGTCGGTCGTGACGAACTGAAACTGAGTGGGTACTTCGCCTTCAAGGGTAATCAGGCTGGCCGCAATGCCGTTTTTCAGTTTCACTTTCTGCTGCTGAATCGAATACGCTTTTACGTTGTGCTTGGCCGTCAGCTTGTAGGCATCGCCCAGCAGATTGCGGAGCCGTTCGACGTCGTTATTGACGGGCTTGTAGGTAAGTTGAACGGTGGCTTTCAGCGTGGGGTAATACACGAAAATCCAGTGCGGTTCGGCTCGTTTGAACGTATCGGGCAACACGCGGGCAATCTGGTTCACCTGAAACTGGTATGGATGGCCCGGCTCTATGGCAACGTACCTGGCCGCCGGCAGATCGATGCGGGGGTACCCTTTAGGCTTGGGTACGTAGTCGGCTGACTCCTGCGAGGAGCCACAGGCGGCAACGAAGAGACTGACTAAAGGGAGTAGCAGGAACGAAAGGCGTGTCATGAACTGATTAACGTAGAAAGCGCACAAAAATCGTAAATCATGGCTGGTAAATCGTGCAGACAGCGCTTTTCGGCTTTGGCTGGATTAGTGCAGACGCACGAAGGTTTCTGTAGGGGCATCGAACCATGAGCCATTATCGAAAACCAACCGATCGTTGCAGACATAGAAATAGGTACTGTTTATGGCTACGTCGCCAGTGTTAATGGCCGGAATAGTGTCGTTTAGGGTCAAGCGTAGAAGTGGTTTGTCGAAGCCTGCAACTTGCTCTTCCGTGATCCTGTACGAGAGGGATTTTGCCGGGGCGCTGTTCTTGCCAACGATCAGCTCACCCGTGTCTGTGAACGTCAGCCGGGTGGTTTGGCTGGTTTGAACGGACTGACCCGAAAAGCCTGCACGCTGCTGCGTAAATTGCCATGTACCAAGTATGGCCTGCTTTATTCTGTCCGTTTTAGCTGCGTCAGTCCAAACGTTGCAATAGTTGCGTGGCTCATCTGTTAGTTCAACTGCCTGTTGGCAAGCTAATGCGGTAAACAGGCAGCTCAGCGTGCTCCACTTAATCAGTTGTTTCGCTTTCATGGGCGGATCTATTTACCAACAAGATACGTAACGCATAAGAATGGTTGTAAACGAATAGTCATTTGATGAAACACTATTTATTCATTTTCGCTTGGTTAATTGCCCTACCATCCTTCGCCCAGTCACTCACCACCGCGCAGTTGCAGGCCATCACGCAGCGCTACGTGAAGGCGTCGTATGCGGACCTGGAGGCCCTGCTGCGTATCCCCAACGACGCGCATATTGCCGGACAGATGCAACCCAACATCGACTGGCTCCAACGGGCGTTTGAACAGCGGGGCTTTCGCGTATCGACGCTCAAAACGCCGTCGAACCCGCTAGTGCTGGCTGAAAAGTCGGCCAATCCGAAGGCAGGTACGTTGCCCGGAAGCAGTCCCAAAACCCTGTTGCTCTACATGCACTTCGACGGGCAACCGGTGGTGGCGAGCCAATGGCAACAGCCCGACCCATACCAGCCGGTGCTGAAGCAACGAGCCCCCGATGGTAGCTGGACGCCCATCGACTGGGCCAGCCTCCAAACCGACTACAACCGTATCGACGGATCGCCCGACTGGCGGATTTTTGGGCGCTCTTCGTCGGATGATAAAGGGCCGATTGCCATGCTGCTGGCGGCGCTAACGGCGATGGAACGCGAGAAAATCCCGCAACGCTATAACCTGAAAGTGATTCTGGACAGCGAGGAAGAGATCAGCTCGCCCCATCTGGCCCAGACCGTGCAGGCTAACAAAGAAAAGCTACAGGCCGACGTGTTGCTGGTGATGGATGGCGGGCGGCACCTGTCGAACCTGCCCACGCTGGTCTACGGCTGCCGGGGCATCACGACCGTGACCCTGACGACCTACGGCCCTCGTGGGCCGCAGCATAGCGGACACTATGGCAACTACGCGCCCAATCCGGCGCTACGGATGGTGCAATTGCTGGCGGGCATGAAAGATGACGATGGCCGCGTCACGATTCCGGGTTATTACGATGGCATCAGCATCGACAACAAGGCCGCGCAACTGCTCGCCAGTGTGCCCGATGATTCGGCGCAGATTGCCGAAACCCTGGGGATTGCCAGCACTGATCGGGTTGGGCGCAACTACCAGGAGGCGCTCCAATACCCATCACTGAATATTCGGGGACTTCAAAGTGCGTATGTGGGCAACCAGTCGGGCACGGTGATTCCTGACCGGGCGGTGGCCGAGCTCGACCTGCGGCTGGTGCCCGAATCGGACCCCGCGCGGCTGCTGTCGCTGTTGCGGCAATACATCGAAAGCAAAGGCTATCACATCCTCGACCGCGCCCCAACCGAAGCCGAACGTACCCAGTACCCCAAGCTGATTTCGATGCAGGCCAGTGGCGAGATGTTGCCTTTTCGCACCGAAATCGGCATTCCGGCGGATGTCTGGCTCACTCGGGCGATGGTGCGGGCGTTCGGGCGTGAGCCCGTGAAGATCCGCATGACGGGGGGCTCGGTGCCCATTGTGCCGTTTATTCGCACGCTGGGCATACCCGCTATTCACGTGCCGATGGTTAACCTCGACAATAACCAGCATGCTCCTAACGAGAACCTCCGACTGGGTAATTACGTCGAAGGGGTCACAACCTGGCTGGCTATTCTAACGAATTAAGCGTGGTTTCCCGGGGCTGTTCCAGGTTGTGCACGATCGCCTGGAGCGTCTGTACCGTCAAGGCATATTGTTCGTTGGTAATGTCTTCCATCGCCTGCTGCCGGATGAGTGTCTGCTGAGCAAAACAACGGTCGTGCAGTTCCAGGCCCGATGGTGTGCAGACCGGTACGCTATCGAGGTGTTCATCCCAGGTGAGCAGGCCCTGATTCAACAGTGTCGTGAGCACGTGCTGAACATCGGGGGCAGGCGCAAACGGAGCAACCAACTCGGCCAGGATTCGGACCGAGAGGGGTGGGCGAGTACAGATCGTATGGAGTAACTGCCAACTCAGTCGGTTCAGGCCAAACTGTTGCTGAATGGCATCAATATGGCTGGTCAGCACATCGTCGGCTTTTTTGATCCAGTAACCTATTGGTTTGTCGAGTGATGATGCGTGCATAAGATAGAGTTAAAACAGTATCGCTAAAAGTACCACCTATGCGTTTGTTTACCATCCGTTTGTCCATCTGTTTATTGGCCGTACTGATTTCGGTGTCGGCGAGAGGTCAGTTAGTCAAACCGAAGGCGCGATACGACTACATGCTCTATCTGCCTAAGGAATATGCGGCCAACAAAGCAACATACCCACTGCTCATCTACCTGCATGGCGGCTCGCAGCGAGGGCATGACCTCAACCAGTTGAAGGGGTATGGCCCGCCGAAAGAAGTGGCCGGAGGACGGGCGTTTCCGTTTATCATAGCCGCCCCGCAATGCCCCGACGGAAAGTACTGGTCGACCGAAAACTGGTTCGATACGCTCTACACCGAACTGACCACCCGCTACCGAATCGACCCCAGACGCATTTACCTGACGGGCATCAGCATGGGAGGCTATGGCGCCTGGCAAACCGCCGTAGCCTATCCCGACCGGTTCGCGGCTATTGTTCCGCTCTGCGGTGGCTGCGACGATTCAACGCAAATTTGCCGCATCCGCAACGTACCTGTCTGGGCATTTCACGGCGCGGCCGACGATGTTATCCCGATCAGCGAGACCGAGCGACTAGCCAGGCGGCTGAAGGCGTGCAAAGGTAAGGTTACGTTTACTCGGCTGGCCGGTCAAGGGCACAGCATCGAGTATCTGTACGAAGGCAAAACGCTGTACAACTGGCTACTGAAACATCGGAAACGGGTATATCCGAACCCGGCTAAGCCGGTGACTCGCTGATCAGATGGTGATACGTGCGGAACACTACGTAGCACTTGATGGAGTTAATTCGACGTTTGTTTCTGCCTGAGTGTCAATGGCTGGGTACGTTGTTCTGTTGGGCTCTCGCAACGGCTTCACGGAGCATTTATAGCAGACAGTGCAGATGATGCGTACATTTCTGCGGCAAACCCGATCGCTTTACAAAATCACCTTTCTGATGATCACCCTCAAACAAACGCTCATTAGCGCCGCCTGGCTCATGGCGGTTATAGCTTGTCGGCAAAAAGACAAAGACGAAACCCCCGCCCGCACGTCCTTTTTCGACAAGTCGGGCATGGATACGACCGTGGCACCCGGTAATGATTTTTTCACTTACGCCAACGGTAATTGGGTGAAGAAGACCCAGATTCCTGGCGATCAGACCGGCTGGGGATCGTTTTATCAGCTCTACGAAGAAAACGAGCGAAAAACAAAGACTATTCTGGAAGAAGCGGCTAAAGCCAACGCGGCGGCGGGCAGCATCGAGCAGCAGGTGGGTGATTTTTATGCCAGCGGTATGGATACGGCCGCCATTGACAAGCGCGGTTACGACCCCGTGAAGGCAGAGCTGGCGAAAATCAACGCGCTGACCGATTACAAGCAGGTGCTAACGTACCTGGCTACCAACGATGCCAACCGGGGCGGGAAGTTTATCGGTTTCTATGTCGGAGCCGATGACCGGCAAAGTAGCATCAACCGGATTAACTTTTTGCAGGCGGGCCTCTCGTTGCCCGAGAAAGACTACTACACCCGCTCCGACGAGGCTACCAAAAAGATTCGGGCTGCTTTCGTGGCGTACGTGGCCAAGCTGTTCACGCTGACGGGCGTCGACTCGGTGCAGGCGAAACAGAAAGGCCAGGCTATCCTGGCTTTTGAAACCAACCTGGCCAAATCGCACAAATCCCCAACCGACCTGCGCGACCCCGTTGCCAACTACAATAAGTTTGCCGTCGCTGACTTGACCAAGCGCATGCCCACGTTGAACTGGCGCTCCTTGCTCGACAACATGAGCCTGACCAAGGTAGATACCGTCTTAGTGGCGCAACCGGGTTACTATCAGGCCCTGGATAAGCTGTTGCCCACAGTACCCATTGCCCTGTTAAAAGATCAGCTTGCGTTCGACTGTCTGGACCGGAACGCTACCCTGCTCAGCAAACCATTTGAGCAGGCCCATTTTGAGTTCAATAGCAAAACGCTCTACGGCCAACCCCAGATGCCCGAACGCTGGAAGCGTATCGGTCGGCGTATTGATGGGGCAATGGGTGAAGCTCTGGGCCAGTTGTGGGTTAAGAAATACTTTCCGGCGGAGGCCAAAGAACGCATGTTGACGCTGGTCGATAACCTGCAAAAGGTCTACCGGGAACGCATCGAAAAGCTGGACTGGATGGCGCCCGAAACCAAAAAAGTGGCGCTGGTGAAGCTGGACCGGTTCCTGAAGAAAATTGGCTACCCCGACAAGTGGAAAGACTATTCCGACATCAAGGTTGGGCGTGACGATTACTACGGGAACGTGCAGCGCGCGAATCAGCACCGGTACCGCGAGGACTTTGCCAAAATTAACCAGCCGGTTGACCGGATGGAATGGGGTATGACGCCCCCCACGGTGAACGCCTATGCCAATCCGACCAACAACGAGGTTGTCTTCCCGGCGGGTATTCTTCAGTTCCCGTTCTTCGACAAAGACGCTGACGATGCGATAAATTACGGCGGCATCGGGATGGTGATCGGGCACGAAATGACGCACCTGTTCGACGATCAGGGCCGTCAGTACGACGCCAACGGTAACCTGCGCGACTGGTGGACCAAGCAGGACGCCGAGCGATTCAAAACCAAAGCGGAGGTGGTCGTGAACCAGTACAACGGCTACACTGTGCTCGACAACCTGCACCTGAATGGACGCCTGACGCTGGGTGAAAACCTCGCCGATCTGGGCGGTATCAACCTGGCCTATCAGGCCTTCAAGTTGACTGAACAGGGAAAGAGCACCGATAAGATCGACGGGTTTACTCCCGACCAGCGCTTTTTCCTGGGGTTTGCTCAGGTCTGGCGCATCAAGGTGCGTGACGAGACCGAGCGCGCCCGGGTGACTACGGACCCCCACTCGCCAGCAAAATTCCGGGTGAATGGGCCTCTGGCCAATTTTGAGCCGTTTTATCGGGCTTTCAACGTGAAGCCCGGCGAAAAACTGTACAAACCAGAAACGGCTCAGGCGCGAATCTGGTAAGCTGTGTTTTGAAAACGAAGAGCCGGACATGCGCACATGTCCGGCTCTTCGTTTTTTAGGGTGTTACCGGCCAGAAGCTTACTGCCTTTGGCTATTACCGGTTCAGCGTGATGTTGCCGGCGGCATTGTAGCGCAGTTCGTCTTCGGCCAGCATCAGGCGAAGCGTCTCGTCGAGTGCCTGCTCGGGCGTGTGGCTGAAATAATGGGCAATTTGCCGGGGCGAGACGCCCTGCTCGCGGGCCAGCGTGATGTACTCGCGCAGTTGCTCACGCACTGCCTGACTGGCTTCGGGGCGGCGTTTGGCTTTGAGGCAATTATCGCAGATTCCGCAGGCCGCGTCGGTTTGTTCACCAAAATAGCTTTGCAGCAGGCGCGTCCGGCATTGGGTCGGATGGCGAGCGTACTCGACGGCGGCTTCGGCTTTTTGCAGCGCATGCTGCCGACGTTGGTCGAGGCCCTGCACGTCGAAAGGCAGCGTGCGGGCATCATGCCGGGGTGTCAGGAACGTCAGCTGCGGCTTGTCTTTCTGTTTTTCGTAGAGTAATACCTCCCGCTCGGCCAGTTGGTCGAGGAGCTGGATCACGTCGTTTTCAGACACCAGGAACGCCCGCGAGAGGTTGCCTTCTGAAATGGGGACAAAATCGGTGAAGAGTTCACCACCGTAGAGCCGCATCAAGAGTTTGATGAACGGGTCGAAACGCGGGTTCATTACCTGAAACTCATACAACGCCCGATGATCGAGGTTCAGCACGACCCGGCTCGGGCGAAAGTAGGCTTCGCTCAGATCGATATAGCCCGCCAGTTGAAGCTGCTTAAGTGCGTAATGCGTATCGTTGGGCGGTAGGTTGAAGGTTTTGGTAAACTGAGCCAGATCAAAGTCGAACGCCGAAAACTCACCACTCCCAACCGGCACGGCGGTGTAGTTGGCTAGTGCCTGATAGGTACGTCGGATCAGGTCGACGGGTGGATACTGCAGCTCGGTTTGCCGGATTACCTTCTCGCAGTCGGCTTCCGTGTAGAGCAGGACCGCGTAGGCTTTTTGCCCGTCGCGCCCCGCCCGGCCGGCTTCCTGGTAATAGGCTTCGAGGGTATCGGGCGGCTCCAGGTGTACCACCACGCGCACGTCGGGCTTGTCGATGCCCATGCCGAAGGCGTTGGTGGCTACCATCACCCGAATCTTGTTGTTAATCCAATCGTCCTGTTTCTGTGATCGCTCGGGCGTGCTCAGGCCGGCATGGTAGAAATCGGCGCTGACGCCCTGCCTCATGAGCCACTCGGCCAACTGCTGCGTTTGTCGACGACTACGGATATACACAATCGCCGAGCCAGGTACGTTGGTCAGGACTTTCAGCAGCCGTGCCTCTTTGCCTTCTTCGAGCATCGCCGAGTACGACAGGTTGGCCCGCGCAAAACTCTGCCGGAACGTCTGGAAGCCTGTACGGAAATCCAGCTTCTCGACAATCTCCCGCTGCACGTCGGGCGTGGCTGAGGCTGTCAGCGCTACCGTAGGTACGTTGCGGCCCGAATTGGTCGGCAGCAGAGCGCGAAACTCAGCAATCTGAAGGTAAGGCGGCCGGAAATCGTGACCCCAGGCGGCAATGCAGTGTGCCTCATCAACGGCGAGCAGGCAGATGGTCATCTGCTTAGCCCGCTCGATCATGATCTCGGTCCGCAGCCGCTCGGGCGATACGTACAGGAACTTAACGTTGCCATAAATGCAATTGTCGAGCACCGTGTCGATCTCGCGGTAATGCATACCCGAATGAATGGCCGCCGCCGGAATACCACGTCGTCGTAACTGGAAGACCTGATCTTTCATCAGGGCGATGAGCGGTGTCACAACAATGCACACGCCGGGCATGGCCAGCGCCGGTACCTGAAAACAGATCGACTTGCCACCGCCGGTTGGCATCAACACGAGGGCATCCAGCCCGTTGAGCAACGCCTCAACGATGTCTTCCTGCAACGGGCGGAAGGTCGAATAGCCCCAATAGGTTTGAAGGATCTGGCGTGCGGTCATCGGTACACAAATTTACAACCGCCTATAACCAAAAAAGCCCCACAGACGTGGAGCTTTTCGTTTTGCCAGAAGGCAATGTCTTATTTCGCGCTGTCGGCAGGAGCAACGGCTGACATAGAAGCAGCAGCTGAATCAACGGTGGCCGTGGCAGCTGAATCAACTACAGTAGCTGATGAGTCCAGGGTTGCGGCAGTTGAATCGACAGTGGTTTCTTCCGTTTTGGGTTTGCTTTCGCAAGCAGCGAAGGCCAACGTGCTACCTACAAAGAGGAGGGCGATAACTTTTTTCATGATACTGTTTTTGGTGGCTTTAAAGTTTCCGTAGCAAAACTAAGTAGTGCCTTGATAATGTGCAAACTAGTCGCCTATATTCTTTTCGAAAGCGCTATTTGTCTTAAAAAAATACAGTATCGCTATACTATGGAAAAAGTTTGTTATGAGTAGTTATCCGCAAAACCGGGAACGTCGCCTACTGAACAGGCTGACTAGTATACATCTTCGTTTTGCCGATTCGTGCGTGACCGGATCCGATCGTACATGCCCGTGCTCCGGAACGTGAGCAATTTATGGCCGAAGAAGTTAGCCAGGAAACTGAAGCCCATCCCGACTACGTGCGAGAATTTCTCCCGCCAGAACTCAGTGAGTTGATCAGTGAGGAAAGGGTTGGCGATCCATTTGAGGGTGGCGGCAGCAACGCCCACCTGCACGACCCAGGCCACGGCGGCAATAACGAGAAACTTGATCATCTCGCGGCTGGAGTTGCCGGAGTTCTTCGCGGAAAATGCGTAGAGTTTCGTCGGAATAAAGGTAAGGACAGTGGCTGTCAGGTAGCCCAACAGCACGCTCGTGTTGAAGCTGAAATAGTCCCTGTAAAATACCTGACTAAAGAAGTTTATGGAAGCACCCAGCAGAGCCGTTAGGAAGAACGAGAGAAATTCCCGCTGCGCTTTGTATTTTTCGGTCTGCACAGGACTTGTTTCTACAGTGATCACAAAGAAAGTGGTTGAGCTTATCTAAAGTGCCGCAAAGGTACATCCGAAGCCGTTCAACCCTGTATCGGGAAGACGTTCTCTGAGTAAACGGCTACAGCAACAAATAGTTAAATAAGCCGCTGGAAAAGCCCCGGCATGATGCCCAACACAATCGTTAATACGGTAGCCGCAATCAGAACGATGCGGTAAAACGGTGCCACGCGGATAGTGCCAACCTGACCTTCGCGAAAATACATGGCAATAACCACCCGGAAGTAGTAGTAGATACCCACCGCCGACATCAGTACCGCCACAACCAGCAGCCAGGTCGCGCCGCGGCTTGCGGCCGTCGAGAAGACCATAAACTTACCCCAGAAGCCAGCCGTCAGCGGAATACCCGCCAGCGAAAGCATAGACACGGCCATGACAAAACCCAGGAGGGGGTTCTGGCGAGCCAGTCCGTTGAAAGCATCGTAGTTTTCACCGGCGGGTGCCAGCGTTGACTGGTCGCCAACGTTGGCGGCGTTCAGGGGCCGGTTGTTCGCCACCAATAACAGAATGCCGAATGCCGAGATGGTCGCCAGCGAATAAGCGAGGGAGTAAAAGGCAATGGCCCCGTTCGACTGTTTGGACAGCCCTACCAGCCCGATCAGCAGATAACCAGCGTGCGAAATGCTCGAATAGGCCATCATACGCTTGAAACTGGTTTGGTAAACGGCCGTGATGTTGCCGATCAGCAGGGTAAGCACCGTCACGATGATCAGCGCCTGCGCCCAGTAGGCATAGACCGCACTGGCGCTGAAGCTAACCAGCAAAACGCGTAACAGCGCGGCAAAACCCGCCGTTTTCACCACCGTCGACATAAAGGCTGTAAACAGGCTGGGCGCGCCATCATACACGTCGGGGGTCCAGAAGTGGAACGGTGCCGCCGATACTTTGAACAACATCCCGATCAGCAGCATGAACATGCCCGTGTAGAGCAGCAGCGGCGACGATTGGTTTTTAAGAATCGTGCTGGCCGTGGCGCCGATACCCGTGATGGTGAACGTACCTGTAGCTCCATAGAGCAGCGCCATCCCGAACAGCAGAATACCCGTCGCAAAAGCACCCATCAGGAAGTATTTGAGGGCGGCTTCGTTTGACCGCAGGTTCCGCTTGTCGCTACCCGTCAGGATGTACATCGCTACCGACAGGATCTCGATACCCACGAAGAGCATGATGAGGTTTTCGAAACCCGTCATCATGATGGCACCCACCAGCGAAAAGAGCAGAATGGCGTAGTATTCGGCGGGTTGGGCATCTTCGTCGTCGATGAGGCTTCCCGACAAGGCCACGACCATAAACGCCGACAACAACACAATGCCGGTGAAGATCATCGCCAGGTTGTTGATGACCAGCATACCATTGAAATAGGTATAGGTCTTGTTCCAGTCGTAGAAATTAGTCACCGCAGCCAGCACCAGAAAGGCCAGCGTCGCCGGGATTAAGAGGGCCCGCGATTTCATAAAGCCCAAAAACAGCAGGGCAATACCTGAAACGGAAAGTACAACGATGGGGAGCATTGGAAAATGAGTTTACCGCTTACAGTCTATCCGTTTTCAGTTGCGTTGCGACTAGAGAATACGGGGTCAGCGCAACTAAAAACTGAAAACTATAAACTACTTTATGTATTGCAATAGGTTGGTCACGGCCGGAGTAGTGAGCTTCTGGAAAGAAGCCGGATACAGGCCCATCCAGAACACGAAGAAGCAAAGGACCGCCAGCACATAGCTTTCGGTGCCGCTGAGGTCTTCGACCGATTGGGTACGGGCCGACGGCTGGCCAAACATACTTTTCTGGTACATCCGCAGCATATACACCGCCCCGAAGATGATGGTCAGCCCGGCAATGAGCCCGATGTAATGGTTGTAGGCATAAACGCCCGCCAGCAGCAGAAACTCGCCCACAAAGCCATTGGTCAGCGGGAGTGCCACGCTACCCAGCAGGATAATCATGAAATAGACCGTCAGGCGGGGCGTGGTGCGCGTGATGCCACCGAGTTGATCAAGCTGACGGGTACCGGTGCGTTGCAGAATCAACTCGGCGATGAAGAACAGTCCCACCACATTGATGCCGTGAGCCAGCATCTGGATCAGGGCGCCCTGTAAGCCGGCCTCTGAACGAGAGAATACACCCGCGGCCATCAGTCCCACGTGCGAGAAGGACGAGTAGGCGATGAGGCGCTTCATGTCGCGCTGCCGAATAGCGATGATGGCGCCGTATACAATCCCGATGACCGAAAGAATAATGGCGGTGTTGCCCCAGGTATCAACCCCGGCCGGCACGATCGGCAGCAACAGCCGGATGAGGCCGTAAACCCCCATTTTCAGCATGATACCAGCCAGCAGCATTGTGGCGGGCGTGGGCGATTCAACGTAGGTATCGGGTTGCCAGGTGTGGAACGGGAACACCGGCATTTTAATGGCAAACGCGATAAAGAAAGCCCAGAAGATCCAGCCTTGCTGCGAAGGGGTCAGCGTAAGCTGGTAAAAATCGGCGATGGCCGACGAGTGAACACCGTTGACCAGCGGGGTAGCCATGTAGAGATACACTAGTGCCACCAGCATGAGCAGGCTGCCAAAGATGGTGTAGACGAAAAACTTGAACGTGACTTTTACACGGTTTTCGCCGCCCCAAAGTGCCGCCAGGAAATAGATCGGAATGAGCGCGGCTTCAAAGAAAAAGTAAAACAGAAAGCCGTCGCGCGCCACGAACACACCCATCAGCGCCGCCTGCATGAATAGAATCAGCGCGTAGAACGAATTGGTCCGTTCGTAGGTCTGCTTGAATGTCGACAGGATAATGAGCGGTGTCACAAGGGCCGTCAGCACCACGGGGAGCAGGCTGATGCCGTCGATGGCACCGCTAAACCGGATGCCGCTCTTCCCATCGACCGCGTTGAAAAACCAGGCGTAGTCGAAGCCAAACTGGAAGGTGGCGTTGGTCTGAAACTGAAGGAAGGCCACGATGGCGATCCCTAACGTACCCAGCCCGCCCACGAGAGCCGCCAGACGTGCCGTATCGCGGGACGTGAACAGCGTGGCTATTGCCGCTACAAGAGGAAAAAGAATCAGTGATAAAGTAAGCATGGTAGCAGCGGCGGTTATTTACCGTGAAAGAACGGAACGTTAAAGAAGCGCAGACCAAAGAGCAGAGTGATGCTGACGACCATCAGCAAGACGTAAAGCGCGATCGACCCGTTTTGTACGCGCCGAAGCTGGCCCGATGTGCTGCGCACAACCCAGGCCACACCGCCCACAACCGCGTCGATGGCAAATTCGCCGAGGCTGTAAAAGGCATCGCCTAACGCCCGAACGGGCCGCACGATCAGGCTTTCGTAAAACTCGTCGATGTAGTATTTGCCATACACAACCTGTTGCGGCAGCGATCGCTCCTGCGAGTCAGGCTGCGGCACAGCGGCATTACGTACGTACATGACGTAGGCCACTGCGGCCGACACCAGGGCTACGCCTGCCGAAATGCTCATGAGCATCAGCTCGGTGCCGTGGTCGAGGGCATTGGCTTCAAAGAGCGTTGGGTTGGCCTGCCGGGCCTGATCGAACAGCGGCGACATAAACTCCGCGAGCCGCGAGGCGCCGCCAAGCACCTCAGGTACGTTCATGAAACCGCCAATCGCCGAGAGCACGGCCAGCACCATCAGGGGCAGCGTCATGCTCAGGGGTGATTCATGCAGGTGGTGTTTCTGTTCGGCAGTGCCCCGGAACTCGCCGAAGAACGTCAGGAACAGCAGCCGGAACATATAGAACGAGGTCATGGCCGAACCCAGCAGCCCCAGTGCCCACAGCACTTTGCTATGTTCGAACACATGGGCCAGGATTTCGTCTTTCGAGAAGAAACCGGCAAACGGCGGGATACCCGCAATGGCGATGGTACCAATCAGGAATGTCCAGAACGTAATGGGCAATGCTTTCCGCAGACCGCCCATGTTGCGGATGTCCTGTTCGTTGCTCATCGCGTGGATGACGCTACCCGCCCCAAGGAACAGCAGCGCTTTGAAGAACGCGTGGGTGATGACGTGGAACATGCCCGCCGTGTAGGCCGTTGCGGCCAGGCCCAGGAACATATAGCCCAACTGCGACACAGTCGAGTAGGCCAGTACTTTCTTAATGTCGTTTTGTAGCAGACCAATCGACGCAGCTAACAGTGCCGTGGCAATGGCGATGCCACCGATAATATCGAGGGTGATAGGAGCAAGGCTGAACAGCACGTTGGACCGCACCACCATGTAGATACCGGCCGTCACCATCGTGGCGGCGTGAATCAGCGCCGACACGGGCGTGGGGCCAGCCATGGCGTCGGGGAGCCACGTGAACAGCGGAATCTGCGCCGATTTGCCCATGGCACCAACAAACAGGAGCAGCGTGATGGTTACGACAACGGGCGCGTTGACGTCCATGCCTACGACCTGTTCAAACACATCGGTAAACTCGACCGAGCCGAACGTACCCATAATCGTGAAGATGCCCAGCAAAAAGCCCAGATCACCGATCCGGTTCATTACGAAGGCCTTGCGGGCGGCATTGTTGTAGCTGGTGTTGGTGTTCCAGAAGCCGATGAGCAAATACGAACACAGCCCCACGCCTTCCCAGCCGATAAACATGACCACGAAGTTGGACCCCAGCACCAGCAGGAGCATGAAGAACAAAAACAGGTTGAGGAAGGCCATGAACTTGCCATAGCCCGCATCGTGGTGCATGTAGCCGATGCTGTACAGATGAATGAGCGACCCAATGCCCGTCACGATGGTCAGCATCAGCAGCGTAAGCTGATCGACTTGAAACGAGAAATTGATGGGCATCGACCCGACGCTGATCCAGTCGAACAGGGTGGTTTTGATGGTGGCTTCGTTGCCGACGCCAAACGCACTCCACAGCAGACAGACGCACAGAAACGCCGCTACGGGACCAGCCAGCGCCAACGGTCCTACCAGCCCGTTGGGCACTTTACGAAAGCCCAACCCATTAATGACAAAGCCGATCAGCGGCAACAACGGAATGAGTAAACAGAGTAGATCAGGAGACATAGGGAAATCAGTTTACTGTCTTCTGGTTAGTGTTGTCTGTTGCATGGCTTCCGCCTACGTAAACAGAGTCAGCTGAGCAACAGAAAGCGGAAGACAGTGAACGGTAAACAGGTTTTACCATTTCAATTTATTCAACATCCCCACGTCGATGGTGCGGATGTTCCGGTAGATCATGACAATGATTGCCAGCCCAACCGATACTTCGGCGGCAGCAACGGCCATGATGAAAAAGACGAAGACCTGCCCGGTTGGATCAGAGCGATACGACGAGAAGGCGATTAGCAACGTGTTTACGGCGTTGAGCATCAGCTCGATCGACATAAAAATGACGATGGCGTTGCGGCGCGTCAAGACACCGATGATGCCAATGACAAAGAGAGCCGTGCTAAAAATGAGGTAATAATTGAGCGGTATTTGTTGAATAACTTCCGGAATGGTAGCCGTAGCGGTAGGTTGCATAGGAGCCTGTTGAAGGGAAAGTTGGGGGCAAAGGTAGGATAAAATCTATTTTTCCCGCGAAGGGCCCCGTGAATGCGTCCCGTTCAAAGCGCCGGTGAACATGCGAAGGCGGATTTCGGTCAGGCGGCGTTTGGTGTCGAGCGAAAACTCGCCCTTCTGCACCCAATCGTAAAAGGACGGTTCGTTTTTCAGGACGTCGAGCACCGGCTTCCCGGCATGTTTGCCAAAATTGATGACTTCTTCGCCCTTGTCGTTAAACACCATCCGGCCCGCCAGATCCACGTTGTTGTTGCGGCCAATGGCATCGAGCGTCTCCACGTCGTTGTCGATCACGAAGTCGCGCTTACGGCCTTCGTCGCGGATAGTCTGGCCAGCATGTTTTTGCACAATCGTATCCAGCACCTCAAACGTAGCCAGCGTATCAGCTTCGGCCCCGTGCGCACCCACCAGTTCTTTCCCGCAGAAATGCCGGTAAGCGGCGCTGAGGTTGCGGGGCTCCATCAGGTGATAAATGCGCTGCACGTCGACCATACGGCGATTTTTCATGTCGAAATCGACGTTGGCGCGCAGAAACTCTTCCACCAGCAGCGGAATGTCGAACCGGTTGGAGTTGAACCCCGCCAGGTCGCAGCCTTCCAGGAATTGAGCCAGTGTCCGGGCGATGCTCTTGAATGAGGGAGCGTCTTTGACGTCTTCGTCGTAAATGCCGTGGATCAGGCTGGTTTCGAGCGGGATTGGTACGCCGGGGTTGACGCGGTACGTTTTCACGACCAACTCACCCGACGGCATCGCTTTGGCCACGCATACCTCCACAATCCGGTCTTTGGCCGTATTGACGCCCGTTGTTTCGAGGTCGAAAACGGCTAAGGGTTTTTTCAGTTTGAGATTGTGGTTCATTGGTTGGCTTCGTTCGGTCAGGTACGTTTGATTCAACAAAAATAGTGACGTAGCCCGAAGCTTCACCCGAACCCCACCCAACCCGTCGGTGTTTTTTCAGTATGACCGAATACCTCAAAGATGCCTTGCGGAAGGCGGCCTCATTTTGCGCCTATCAGGAACGTACCCAGCAGGAGGTTCGCAAACGGCTCGATGCCTGGGATATCTACGGCGACGATGCTGAGGAGATCATTGCCGAGCTGATTACGCAGGGCTACCTGAGCGAAGAGCGGTTTGCTACCAGTTTTGCCGGGGGGAAATTTCGGGTGAAAGGATGGGGGAAACGAAAAATTGCCCAGCATCTGAAGCAACGGGGTATTACGGGCCGTAATCTGGAAACGGCGCTGGCCGACATCAAACCCGATGACTACCGGGCGCGGCTCGCTGAACTGCTGGATAAAAAACGGCGCACCCTCCACGACGATAACCCACTGGTTGTAAAGCAAAAACTGGCCCGGTATGCCCTGAGCAAGGGGTTTGAAATGGGCCTGATCTGGGAAGTACTGGGGGGTGAAGACTAAGCGCTCCATTCACGCGTTCTATACATACAGACCTTAATTCGGATAGGCTATTGCCTAACTAAACCGGGCTGCATCCCAACCTTTTCCGCTGCACTTGACTCTTTATTGTTGTCTTGATAGCTATTCTGCTCATACACAAGCAAAAAGCTGCACAGGACGTTGTCAGTAGAGGTTAATGTGTTTACAGTAGAATCGGTCGTTCAGATGGTAGCAGTCAAATCGAGGTCCAGTATTCAGGTAGCAGTCGAGCAGAAAGTACCCAAGCCGCAGCGGTGGTCGCTTGAAACGTTGTTTCTGATTATAGGCTTTTTCTTTGGCGTCTTATTTTTAGCCACTACGCCGCCTTTTCAGGTTGCCGACGAGTCGCGCCATTTTGTGCGGGCTTACCAAATTTCGGAAGATGTCCTTCACGCGCTGGGCTGGATTCCGTCCAGCGATAAGTTGCCCGTCAGTCTGGTCAATGCTATCGAAGAGACCCAGTATCTACACGTTGACCCAGAATCGAAAACGACGATAGGCCACACCCTATCGCTGATGGACGACGACCTGCGGCCCGAAGCCAGGGTCAGGTACGTCGACACGGCGGGTTACCCATTCATCAGCTACCTGCCTCAACTTGCCCTCATCATTCCAATGCGTTTGTTGCAGGTCAACGCCGTTGTCACGCTCTATGCCGCCCGGTTTTGCGCGTTGCTGTTTTGGCTGCTGGTAACGTACCTGGCCATCCGGAAGCTGCCCGTTGCCAAGCATTTGCTGGTGTTCATTGCCCTGCTGCCCATGACCATCTTTCAGGCGGGGTCTCTTTCCGCTGACTGCATCACCCTGTCGTTGAGTTTCCTGTTGATCGCCTATTACGTGCATCTGGCCCACAAAGCGTCGTATGTGCGGAGCAATGAGTTTTTGGTCGTCAGTGGGGTAGGAGCGTTGCTGACGGCGGCCAAGCTGGTCTATTTTCCGCTGGTCGGGCTTCATTTCCTCATCAGTCCGGCTAAATTCCGATCGCGTCGGCTCTACGTCCTGACGTTCGCCCTGACGGTATTTGTCTGCATCGCCACGCTGCTGATCTCCTATAACAACTTTCTGACGCCGCTATTTTCGCCTGAAAAAGCAGTCGCCGCAACAAGTGCCCAAGGCCCAACGCCTTACCCGCAGCTTAATTTTCTCCTGGCCAACCCCCTGAATATTGGCCGGATGCTGGCCGCAACGGGTGGTAAGTACGGACGTACCTACATGGATGGCTTCGTTGGGCATTTGGGCTGGCGCTGCGCTTCGCTACCGTCGTATCTGTACGTAGTCACGATCCTGATGATTGCGATTACGGCCTTTACCGCCGACAGTCGCCTGTTCACGAGGCGCTGGCACAGGCTGTTGCTAATCGGTATTGCGGCTGTCATCAGCGGAGCCATTTGCCTGGCCATTTGCACCGACACGTTCCTGAATCACAAGCCTACGTTCCTGTTACGCGGTATTCAGGGACGGTATTTCACGCCGTTCGCCATGCTGATCGGGCTGTTGGCCGCCAACCGAACGAGCCTCAACCGGCGCTACGGTCGCTACATTCAGGCTGCGATGCTGCCGTTTGTGGTTTTCCTGCTGCTGAATGCCTTTTACTTTCTGGTCGATCATTACTACGAGTTGTAGAGGGCGAACCGCAACGTTTCAAATGCGAAAAAGGCGCACCGAGATCAATCTCGGTGCGCCTTTTTCGCGTGGTTTCAGACAGGATTTAAAAATCCTCTTCCATCGAGAATTTCGTTACCTCTTTATCCTTGCTCGTTGACGCCATGACACCCGCTTTCTGGTACTCACCAACGCGCTTCTCGAAGAAGTTGGTTTTGCCTTGCAGCGAAATCATATCCATGAAATCGAAGGGGTTCGAGACGTTGTAAATCGAGTTCAAGCCGAGCGATACCAGCAGGTGGTCGGCCACAAACTCGATGTATTGTTTCATGAGGTCGGCGTTCATCCCGATCAGCGATACGGGGAGGGCGTCGCTCACAAACTCCTGCTCAATCTCAACGGCGTTCCGGATGATGTCGTAGATCGCCTGCGGATCCATTTTGTTCCGGATGTGATCCGTGTAGAGCAAGCAGGCAAAATCGCGGTGCAGCCCTTCGTCGCGCGAGATCAGTTCGTTTGAGAACGTCAGACCCGGCATGAGGCCCCGCTTTTTGAGCCAGAAAATCGAGCAGAACGAACCCGAGAAGAAGATCCCCTCAACCGCTGCGAAGGCGATGAGCCGCTCGGCAAAGCTACCGTTGCTGATCCAGCGCAAGGCCCAGTCGGCTTTCTTCTGCACGCAGGGGATCGTATCGATGGCATTGAGCATCCGGTCTTTTTCGATCGGGTCCTTAATGTACGTGTCGATCAGCAGCGAATAGGTTTCTGAGTGGATGTTCTCCATCATAATCTGGAAACCGTAGAAGCACTTCGCCTCGGCATACTGAACCTCCGAGAGGAAGTTGACGGCGAGGTTTTCGTTGACGATCCCATCCGAAGCGGCAAAGAAGGCCAGCACGTGCGAAATGAAGTGGCGCTCACCGTCGCTGAGGCTATTCCAGTCTTTCAGGTCCTGCCCCAGATCGATCTCTTCAGCGGTCCAGAATGAAGCCTCGTGCTTCTTGTACATCTGCCAGATGTCGTTGTGCTTGATCGGAAAGAGCACAAATCGGCTTTTATCTTCTTCCAGGAGCGGTTCAACAGAGGTTTCAGCGAGCATACCTTAGTAGATGGTTGTTTATCAGATTGTTAGAGAGTCGTCCGGTAGTGGTGGGCGACTTGCGACTAACAAAAATAGCGCTTATGGTGGCACCGACAAGGCCAGGCCGCGCTTATTCTTCTGATAATTTAGGCTGGGCCATTCCGCTACTTTTCTGCCGTTTCTGGTTTGAGCTTATCGGCCAGCTTCTTTTTAAACTTCTCGACTTTGGGTCTCGAAACGCTATTGATATAGAAGTCGTCTGGGTGGGCACGGTAGTAGCCCTGATGATACACCTCGGCGGGGTAAAATGCCTTGAACGGCACCACCTGCGTCACCACCGGATCAGTATAGATGCCACTGGCATTGTAGTGCGCAATGGCCTTATCGATGGCTGCTTTTTCGGCTGGGGTGCGGTAGAAAGCCACGGAGCGGTATTGGGTACCCACGTCGGGGCCCTGCCGGTTGAGTGTGGTAGGGTCATGGGCATACAGGAAGGCTTTCACCAGCGTGTCGTAGGGAATCACCTTCGGGTCATAATACACCTGAACCGACTCGGCATGCCCCGTCTGATCGGTGCCGACCTGCTCATAGGTGGGGTTGGCCAGGTCGCCACCCGCGTAACCCGAAACGGCTTCGCGCACACCCTTGAGCAACTCAAATTCTTCTTCAATGCACCAGAAGCAACCACCCGCAAATGTGGCTACGGCTTCGCCCGGTGCGGGCTGAGGCAGTTTGGCGGGCGACGTATCTTTTACTTCGTTCTGATTGGCTTTGTCGGCGCTCTTTTTGGTGCACCCCACAGCTAGTATGAGGAGGAAGAAATAAGGAAGGAAACGCATGGTCATACGAGTTCAATAGGCGAAGGTCAGCAGAGGATAACGTACCTACGCGGTTGTGTGAACGACAGACATGCAGCCTGCCCCCTCGGGTTACACCCACAGGCCGCGGCCCTGGTAATACTCTTTGCCAATCTGTTCGATATCGGCGACCGAATAGGAGAGCCAGCTGCGGTCTTTGAGTTGACGAAGGCGCCGTTTTTCAAACCACGATAGGTTACCGTCGATTAGAACGCCGAAAATGACCAGACGTTCCAGTGGCTTGCGAACCTCGGGCGGTGCTTCGGCCAGCCGGTCCAGAAAGCGGCCGGTCGGGTTGATGACCTGGAGGCCAAACCGGTCCATCAGCGTCTCGGTAAGCAGCAGATGGGCATAGTTGTACTGGCGCTTCAGAACCGCCACATATTGCAGCGCTTCCGGGATAAGGGCGCAAAACGCTTCGTTGTGCCGCCATTCTTCATAAAGATCATCCACGAATTCGCGAATGGTCAGGGGCGCCATGACCCGAATTTTGGCTTCGTGAATAACCCGGTTCGAGGCCCACACATTCCAGAAAGCGTACACGGGTAAACCAATCAGATTGATTACCTGAGGAATGACAAAACGCCCTGCCAGTGGCCGCAATGCGACTTTCAGCACAAAGCTGCTGATGACTGCTTTGACTTGATTGACTACGAAAAACGCGGTCAGGCCCCACTGCGGCAGGCCCAGATAGGGGTCGATACCATAACGTAGCAAGCCTTTGTCGGCCCCGTCCCGGACGGCTTCGGCCAGCGCGTACAGGTGGCGTTCGTACTGGGCATCGTGCTGACGTGGGAACTGGCAAACCGCCATCACATACCGTACGGCCCGCAGGTTGATGTACAACAGTGCATAAACTTCAAGGTAAACCAGTAAGATAGCGTACAGCGTTGTGATCAGGGGTAGGTCGACCGAGTAGCCGAATAGAGTGGCGCTGTTTGATGCGAAGAAAGCAGGCCACAGATACTGAGGCAGATACAGAGAAACCACACCAAAAATGCCCAGCAAGGCCGCCATCCCTAGCGTTTGCCGACGAACTTTGCCAATGACCTGGTTTTCCAGTTCATTCATGACAAACGGCTCGTCAGTCGGATGCGCCGAGTCTAAAGCCCGCCGCAGGTAGCGTAACGCTAACTGGTCGATGGGACCAGGCGTATTTTCGGGCGGTTGTGTAGACATTGGAATGGTATGCATTGGTGGCGGTTTTGTGGCTATATAACTGTCAGAAAGCGGCTGCTGTTTAGAATAAGTATTGGCTTACTGGTATTTGGTCAGTAGCGGCGTAACCCATTTTTGAGGATTAATAACCATCGACCATCAACAGACATGACACTTTTCGACGATACGTTTCGAACCATCACTACGGCTACTGAAGGTGATTTTCGGGACCGGGGCAGCAAGTTTCTGGGCTTTGCCTACCCAATCCGCTCCGAGGCCGATGCCCGAACGTACCTGGAGGCCCTGCGTAAAATTCACCCAAAGGCCAATCACCATTGTTACGCCTACCGGCTCGGCCTCGATCGTAACCACTATCGGGTCAACGACGACGGCGAACCGAGCGGAACCGCCGGGCGGCCCATTCTGAACGTGCTGTTATCGCGCGATCTGACCAATGTGCTTGTGGTGGTGGTGCGCTACTTCGGCGGTACGTTGCTCGGTGTGCCGGGGCTGATCAACGCCTATAAACTGGCCACCATGGCTGCACTCGACGTGGCCACGGTGGTAGAGAAAACGGTGAATGAGGTGTACCGGCTTCGCTTTCCGTTCGAACAGATGAACGACGTGATGCGCGTAGTGAAAGAACACCAGCTGACGATCCTGAAACAGGACTTCGATACCGCCTGCCTCCTCGACCTGGAAATGCGCCGCACGTTGGTGGAGGTCGTGATGGGCAAACTGGGGAAGCTGGATGGCGTAGAGGCAAAGAGCGTGGCGCAAGGGGCATCATAGGAATCAGGGATAAGTCATTTATACCCCTATACCCCGAGCCCTATGCCCCTTGCCCTACACCTGTTGCATCGTTTGCAGACGGCGGTAAACCCCTTCGTTGAGCAACAGGAGCTCGTCGTGGCGTCCACGCTCCACAATGCGCCCCTGGTTGATCACCAGAATCTCGTCGGCGTGCTGAATCGTGCTGAGGCGGTGGGCAATCACCAGCGTGGTGCGGTTGGCCATTAGGCGGGTAAGCGCCTCCTGCACCAATCGCTCCGATTCGGTATCCAGCGCCGACGTGGCTTCGTCCAGAATCAGAATGGGCGGGTTGCGCAGCACGGCCCGGGCGATACTGATGCGTTGCCGTTGCCCCCCGGATAGTTTGCTACCCCGGTCGCCGATGGTCGTGTGGTAGCCGTTGGGCATCTGGCTGATAAACTCGTGCGCGTTGGCAATCCGCGCCGCCTGTTCCACATCGGCCGCGCTGGCGTTGCTGCCAAAAGCGATATTGTTGAAAACGCTATCGTTGAACAGAATGCTCTCCTGCGTAACGATCCCCATCAGGTTACGAAGCGACGCCGTCTGGCAGTCGCGCAGGTCGTGTCCGTCGATACGTACCTGGCCCGCCGTAGGGTCGTAGAAACGCGGCACCAGATCGGCCAGCGTCGACTTACCCCCACCCGACGACCCGACGAGCGCGATGGTCTTGCCTTTCTGGAGCGTAAAACTGATATCCTTCAAAACGGGCGTGCCGGTTTCGTACGAAAACGAGACGTGCTCAAAGGCGATTTCGTGCTGAAAGTCGGTCAATTGGTAGGCGTTTGGCTTATCGGTAATGGCCGGTTGGGTATCCATCAGATCCAGTACACGTTTGCCCGATACCAACCCCCGCTGCGACGCACTGAAGGCATTGGAAATATCTTTGGCCGGCCGCGTCACCTGCGAAAACAGGGCCAGGTACGTCACGAAGGCAGAAGCCGACAAGTCACTCTGCCCTGACAGCACCAGCGAACCGCCATACAGCAAAATCCCCGACAACACCGCCACACCCATAAATTCGGAGAAGGGCGAGGCCAGCTCGCGCCGGTTGGCCAGCGCCCGGATCGCCTGCCGGTAGCCATTGTTTTCTTCTTGGAACTTGCCAACAATAAATGATTCCGCGTTGAAGCCCTTCACCACCCGCATGCCGCCAAAGGTCTCGTCGAGCACACTCATGAGGCCGCTGAGGCGCTGTTGCCCCTGCGTCGCGTCGCGCTTCATGCGCCGAACCAGCATGGCAATTACGCCGCCCGAAACAGGGATGACCAGGAAGGCCACCAGCGTGAGTTTGGTAGAAATCGTAAAGAGCGTGATCAGAAAGAAAACGAGGGTGAATACCTCTTTCGACGCCGCCGAGAGTGTGTTGGCAATAGATCCCTCTACCTCCTGCACGTCGGTGGTAATGTGGGAGATGAGGGTGCCTTTGCGCTGATCGGAGAAGTAGCCGAGGTGCAGGCGTAAGGTCTGCGAAAAAACCGATTCCCGCAGGGTCGCCACCATGCGCGCCTTGAAATTTTCCAACTGTCTGGCCGACAGGTATTTGAACAGGTTGCTCAGCAGCACTGAACTAACGACCATCGCGCAAACGAATTTCAGCGTGCCCACCTGCCCATATTGATGGAAGAAATACGAGAAGTAATAGTTGAACCAACCAACCCCATCCAGCAACGACTCGGGCCGAGGGTTCGCACTCTGAAAATCAGCCAGCTTCGACTGGTTGAATAAGACGTTGAGGAGCGGAATCAGCAGCGCAAAATTGACCGTTGCAAACAGCGCCGCCAGTAGCGACGTCAGCACAAACGGCACCAGAAACCGCCCCAGCGGTCGGCCAAATGAAAGAAGGCGGAAATATGTATTCATGGCTTAGTTAATGTACAATGCACGATGAATACTGCACAATGACCCTACTTTGAGATTCATACTGTCTAGCCAACAGAGTCAGTGTACATTCTTCATTGTGCATTGTACATTCATCAAATATCGCCCAGCTGGGGGCGTAACAAAATTTCTTCCAGCACGGCGGTTTTGGGCAGCGAACAGGCCGTCCAGATCGCATCGGCTACGTCGGTGGGTTGCATAAACCGGTCGGCAGGCAGGTCGACTCCCTCCCAACTCGCCGTCAGCGTGGCGCCGGGCAATACAGCAGTAACGCGCACACCGCTGGGTTTAAGTTCCTCACGCAGCACCCGGCTCATGCCCAGCAGCGCAAACTTCGAGATACAATATGACCCGCCGTTGGTGTAGGCCGTGATGCTGGCCGTTGAGCACATCATAATAATATGGCCATCGCGCCGGGCCATCATATCGCCAACCAGGCCGCGCGTCAGGTGGTAGGCGCTGGCTACGTTGGTGTTCATCAACTGCTCAAACGTGCCCTCGGCTTCGTTGTGAATCTGCCCCGGCTGAAACGTACCTGTATTATTGACCAGCACGTCGACCGGCCGATTCAACCCGCGAACGTACTCAACCAGGGCATCCACACCCGCCCGGGTGCTCAGGTCGGCGGCAAACGGGAGCCGGTCGGGCCCATCGACATCGGCCACGTTGCGTGCGCACACAACTGCCTCGTAGCCTTCCTGCACAAATTTATCGACGATGGCCCGGCCAATGCCCTTGGAGCCGCCCGTAACGACGATCAGTTTTTTCATGCGGCAAAGGTCGGCGGAAATGCCGGAACGTGGATGACACGGATGCCGTAGATAACTGCGGATTTTTGTATTCGTCGGACATCACCGCGTCAATGGACCTGCGCTAATCCATATAATGCGCGTCATCTGCGTTCCCAACCCCGAAATTTCTAAGTTGCTGGTTCCCTGATTCAGAAAGAGTTCGTATCTTTGCGGCCTTGTTAGCAAACGACTGAGGTGAACGCATTACGTCCATACGATATCAACATTGCCGGTCTGGAAAATAAACGGTACGAGTACGACTTTACGTCGGACAAATCGTTTTTTCAAGTCCTTGAGCAGCAGCTGATTGGCGATGGCAATGTGACCACGCACCTAGTACTCGATAAGTCAGAGACCATGATTCGGCTGGACTTCTCGATTCAGGGTAGTGTGGAACAGATTTGCGATCGCAGCCTTGATCCGTACGACGAATCAGTGGATACGAACCGGACGTTGTACCTCAAATTTGCTGACCGGAACGAGGAACTGACCGATGAAATTGAACTGATCGAGCGGAATACGCAGACGATCAATGTGGCCCGCTACATCTTCGATTTCATTGTGCTGGCATTGCCCATGAAACGGCTGCACCCTCGGTTCCGGGCCACCGAAGAGGATGACGACGAGGAGTCGGAAGGTAAATTGATTTATACCTCCGGTTCAACCACCGACGCCGACGAGACCAATGAAGAAACACCCGCAGTGGACCCCCGCTGGGAAGCCCTGCGTAAATTGAGTAATAATTAATTGTAGAGTTTTCAGTCCACTGTCTTCTGTTTACTGTAATTCTGTAACGAGGGCCTTGGAAACTGAAAACAGCGAACTGAAAACTGTAAACTGACTTATGGCACACCCCAAGCGACGCCACTCATCGACCCGCCGCGACAAACGCCGGACGCATTACAAAGCCACGCCTGTAACGCTGGCTACCGACGCCTCAACGGGCGAAGTTCACGAGCGTCACCACGCCCACGTATTCGAAGGGAACCTCTTCTACCGTGGCAAAATGATCGTTGAAGGCTACAAAACAGTTTCATAAGTTTCGTTTCGACGTTTTCTGCAATGCTGCTTGCACTATGGCGGCGCCGATGCGGAGCAACCGAAAACGTAAAACCAGAAACTGGTAAACTGAAGCAGGTATTCCGCCGGCGTCTGACTCAGATGAAGGCGGAATACTTTTTTTTGGCCCCTCCCTGCTAATTTTACGCCCTTGTTCTACCGTTCGGAGCGTGGGGTATGTAAGGATGAGAGCACAAGACAACGGGTTTCGTCATTCCGATTCCTTCCCTTCGATTCACTGACCGATTGTATTCAATGAAGATTGCTGTGGACGCCATGGGTGGTGATTTTGCGCCAGATGCCATCATCGAAGGCGTAGCGTTAGCCATCAGAGCTGGCTTGCCTGATCAGGTTAGTATCGTCTTAATCGGTCAACAGGCTGTTATCGACGAGCAACTTCAACGGCACGGTGTAGCCAATCACCCAGCCCTTGAAGTCATGCATGCCGACGATGTGGTTGAGATGGGCGAGCACCCCACCAAAGCCCTGTCGCAGAAGCCAAACTCGAGTATTAGCATTGGTTTCAAACTCCTGAAAGAAAAGCAGGTCGATGCCTTTTGCAGTGCCGGGAATACCGGTGCCATGCACGTGGGCGCACTGTTTAGTATCAAGGCAATTGAGGGCGTGATCCGCCCCTGCATTGCCGGCTTTGTTCCTCAGCTCAACGGCGGCACGGCCATTATGCTCGACATTGGGGCCAATGCCGATTGTAAACCCGAAATGCTGGCTCAGTTTGGCGAGTTAGGGTCTATTTACGCCCAGTACACGTTTGGCATCGATCAGCCCCGGGTGGCGCTGATGAACATTGGCGAAGAAGAGCAGAAAGGCTCGTTGATTGCGCAGGCTGCGCACCAGATGCTGAAAGAGTCGCGCCGCATCCATTTCGTGGGCAACATCGAAGGGAAAGACATGTTCCTGAACCGGGCCGACGTCATCGTGACCGACGGCTTCACGGGCAATGCCCTGTTCAAACTGGGCGAATCGTTTTACAATATTGTAACGGAACGGGGTTTCAACGACGAGTTTATCGACCGGACCAATTATGAATCGGTTGGCGGGAGTCCCATCATCGGGGTAAACGGCAACGTGATTATTGCCCACGGTATTTCGTCGGCAACGGCCATTAAAAATATGCTCAACTTAGCTATCCGGCAGGTTGAAGCCGATGCCCACCGGAAGATCGCTCAAGCGCTCAGCTGAGGCCCCGTAAGTAAAAAACAATGATGAGAGCAGCAATTACCGGTGTACATGGCTACGTACCTGACTACATTCTGACCAACGCGGAGTTGGAACGGATGGTAGACACCAATGATGAGTGGATTACCACACGCACCGGCATCAAAGAACGGCACATCCTGAAAGGCGAAGGCATGGGGTCGTCGCACATGGGCGCTGAGGCCGTTCGGGGGTTGCTAACAAAAACGAACACGGCTCCCGAAGACATCGACCTGCTGATTTGTGCCACCGTTACGCCCGACTACGTGTTTCCGGCCACCGCCAATCTGATTTGCGACATGGTAGGGATTCGAAACGTCGGCAGCTTCGATATTCAGGCCGCCTGCTCGGGCTTTTTGTACGCCCTCACCGTGGGGACGCAGTTTATCGAAAGCGGCAAATACCGCAAAGTGATTGTGGTTGGGGCCGATAAGATGTCATCGATTGTTGACTACACCGACCGCACCACCTGCGTGTTGTTTGGCGATGGCGCCGGGGCCGTGCTGCTCGAAGCCGCCGAAGAAGGCTACGGCATCGTCGACTCCATCATCCGCTCAGATGGCGTGGGGCAGTATCATCTGTTCCAGAAAGCCGGGGGCAGCCGCTACCCGCCCACCCACGAGACCGTGGAGAAACGCTGGCACTATGTGTATCAGGACGGCCCGTCGGTGTTTAAATTTGCCGTGAAAAATATGGCCGATGTGTCTGCCGAGATCATGCAACGAAACAACCTGAAAGGGAGCGACGTAGCCTGGCTGGTACCGCATCAGGCCAATAAACGCATTATCGACGCGACCGCCAACCGCATGGGTATCGGCTCTGATAAGGTAATGCTGAATATTCATAAGTACGGAAACACCACCGCAGCAACCATTCCCCTTTGCCTGTTCGATTACGAATCGAAGCTGAGCAAAGGCGATAACCTGGTGTTGGCCGCCTTTGGCGGCGGCTTCACCTGGGGAGCGGTTTATGTGAAGTGGAGCTATTAATCAAGTAATGTACAATGAAGAATGAATAAGGCACAATGGGAATTCGCGTTCCCTTTCAGCTGATAGTCAGCCGCATTATTCGTTCACGCATTGTACATTGTTCATTCTTCATTGTACATTAGACATTATGGCAACGACCGCAGACATTCGGAACGGCTTAGTAATCAACTACAATAACGATCTTTTCCAGATCATCGAATTCCAACACGTGAAGCCCGGCAAAGGAGCCGCTTTCGTTCGTACCAAACTGAAAAACCTCTCGTCGGGCCGTGTTATCGACAACACCTTCAACGCGGGCGTAAGCATCACACCCGTTCGGGTGGAGCGCCGCAAGTTTCAGTTTCTCTACAAAGACGAAGCGGGCTACAACTTCATGGATCAGGAAACATTCGACCAAATCAATATCGACGAAAAGATCATTGATCAGGCCGACCTGATGAAAGAAGGGCAGGAAGTGGAGGTGTTGATCAACACCGAAAACGAAGCTCCGCTCACTTGCGAGCTGCCCGTTTCGGTTGAACTGGAAGTATCCTACGCCGAGCCCGGTCTGAAAGGCGACACCGCCAACGGAGCGAAAAAGCGCGTACAGGTCGAGTCAGGGGCTATGATCAACGTACCCCTCTTCATCAATCAGGGTGATAAAATCCGCGTAGACACCCGCACGCGGGAGTATCAGGAACGAGTAAAATAAATCAGTTTATAGGTTGGAGTTTACCGTCTGAAGTGGCTCCGCTGTACCACGGGAACGTACCCAGGTAGCGTAACTTCAGACGTCAGACACCAAACTATAAACCCTTGCTTATGAGCACACAGGACATTCAACAGCTAATCGATTTTATCTCGAAATCGGGCCTCGACGAGGTGAATATCGAGACCAGTGAACTCAAGATCAACGTGAAGCGGTCGGCTTCAGTAACGGTAGCGGCGGCTGCGCCAGCCCCCGTAGCGATCGCTGCCCCGGCTCCGGCGGCACCTGCCGCGGTCCCGGCTCAACCGGCCGCCGCTCCGGCACCAGCAGCGCCCGCCGCACCGGCTGCCAATCAGGTCACGATTAAATCGCCCATGATCGGGACGTTCTATCGGTCGTCGAATCCCGAGACGCCCTCGTTTGTTGAGGTGGGCGACGAGATTAAGCCCGGCAAGGTGGTGTGCATCATCGAAGCGATGAAACTCTTCAACGAAATTGAGTCGGAGATTTCAGGTCGTATCGTGAAAGTGCTGGTTGAAAACGCCACGCCTGTCGAGTACGATCAGCCGTTGTTTGTTGTCGAAATCTAAAGAGTGAGGGAGTGAAAGCGTGAAAGAGTGGCTCGCTCTGTATGGGTACGTCCCTACCAAAGCCCGCTCTTTCACTCTTTCGCTCTTTCATTCTATCACTCTTTATGTTTAAGAAAATCCTAATCGCTAACCGGGGCGAGATCGCATTGCGTATCATCCGTACCTGTCGTGAGATGGGCATCCGCACGGTAGCTGTTTACTCAACCGCCGACCGCGATAGCCTGCACGTGCGCTTTGCCGATGAGGCTGTCTGCATCGGTCCGCCAGTAAGTCGCCAATCGTATCTGAATATTCCCAGCATCATTTCGGCTGCGGAAGTAACCGGGGCCGATGCAATTCACCCGGGCTACGGATTCTTATCAGAAAACGCCGAATTCTCGCAAATCTGCGCCGATTACGGCATTAAGTTCATCGGGGCTACAGCCGAGCAAATCAACGCGATGGGCGACAAGGCTACGGCCAAAGCGACCATGAAAGCGGCGGGTGTGCCGGTTATTCCGGGTTCGGAAGGCCTGCTGGAAAGCATCGAGCAGGGCAAAGAGCTGGCTGCTGAGATGGGCTACCCGGTTATCATCAAAGCGACGGCTGGTGGTGGCGGACGTGGCATGCGGATTATCCGGGCCGAAGCTGAGTTTGAGAAAGCCTGGAACGACGCCCGGACCGAAGCCGGTGCTGCCTTTGGTAACGATGGCCTGTACCTGGAGAAGTTTGTCGAGGAGCCCCGCCACATCGAGATTCAGATTGTGGGCGACCAATACGGCAAAGTGTGCCACCTGTCGGAGCGCGATTGCTCGATTCAGCGGCGCCACCAGAAGCTGCTCGAAGAAACGCCTTCCCCCATCATGACCGACGACCTGCGGGAACGCATGGGCGCTGCCGCGATCAAAGGGGCGCAGTCGATTGGCTATGAAGGAGCAGGCACGATCGAGTTTCTGGTCGACAAATACAGCAACTTCTACTTCATGGAAATGAATACCCGTATTCAGGTAGAACACCCGATTACGGAAGAAGTAACCGATTACGATCTGATCAAAGAACAGATCAAAGTGGCTGCCGGCGTGCCTATTTCGGGCAAAAACTACACGCCGAAGCTGTTTGCGCTGGAGTGCCGGATCAACGCCGAAGATCCCGCCAACGGATTCCGCCCGTCGCCGGGTAAGATCACCAACCTGCATATTCCGGGTGGGCACGGTGTGCGTGTGGATAGCCACGTCTATGCGGGCTACACCATTCCGCCCAACTACGACTCGATGATTGCCAAGCTGATCGTATCGGGGCAGTCACGTGAGGAAGTGCTGACACGCATGAAGCGGGCGTTGCAGGAATTTGTCATCGAAGGCATTAAAACCACCATTCCGTTCCACATCAAAATGATGGACGACCCCGGTTTCAAGTCGGGTCAGTTCACGACAGCGTACCTGGATACGTTTGATTTCAGCGTATTGAAATAAGAAGACCTTACAGGTTTCCAAAACCTGTAAGGCCTGAAAAGCCCCGCCGGAGCAATCTGGCGGGGCTTTGTCGTTCAGGTACGTTGCCTAGTTTGTTAACTCGGCCTGATAGGCGCGAATCTGCCGACGGGTTGAGGTGATCCGTCGCCGTGAAATGCTGATCGTCTGCCCGTTTTTCAGGTGAAGGTGCGGTTCGTCGCCAAACCGTACGTCGAGCAGGTACGTTAGGTTGACGAGGGTCGATTTATGCACCCGGCAAAATGGCGAGCCAACCAGATCGGCTTCAAGCCGTTTCAGGTTCTTGGCAACCAGATACCGGCGTTTGTCGCGGGTGTGAATGAAGGTGTAATTGCTGGCTCCTTCCAGCCAGACGATATCGGTGGCGGCCACCTGCACAAGCTGATTGCGGAATGGCAGTGACAGCTTCGGCACGTGGATGGGCGTGGCAATTGGCCGGACAGGTTGCGGCGAGGCGACAGGGGCGTGGCATATGTGGATCATTGTTAGAGGGCGTTGTTGCTGTTCGAGCGAGGAAGATGCTGTAAAACTAGAACCGCGCGTGCGCCCCCTAAACCAGTATCCGTTGAACTGGTAGAAACACGCCCTAAAGCGTAACATTAGCTGCATTAACTGAGCTACACCAACTGAATAGGGCTGGCCAGCCACACCAAAAAAAAGCCACCGCTCAACCCTGAGCGGTGGCTTCGAAAGCCGCGTAACGTAGCGGCTACGGGATCTTCAGCCCAACCGTAACGGTGGCTATACCCAGAAACCCTTTGATGTTGGCATCGCGGTAAACGCCCCCTGCCGGTACGGCATAGCGAACGTCGACATCCAGAAACTTCAGTGGTGAAACGCCCAGACCTGCTTCGAGCGCCCACGTGAAACGCTTCACTTGCAGGTTAGCGGCTTCGCGAAGGCTCAGCAGATTGGTTGTTTCTTCCGTAGCCGGAATGGCAATGGCGGTGCCGAAACCGATTGCTGTATTTGGGTTCACCTGCCCCTGCGTGCTGCGTACTGCCTGCGACTTATTGACGAAAATAAGCGAGGGTCCAATGTAGGCGCGCAGCCGATCTTTCAGGATACGCCGCCCAAACAGGACAGGTACGTTGAATGACTCGATCGACGATTCGGACGTTACGTCGACTGTGGCATTGAGCAGACCGGGCGCAAAGCTGAGTGGTAAACGAGCCGCCAACGACGGATTGGCGTTGACGTCGAGCGTTGCGTTGGTTTTCTGCTTCAACAAATACCGGTTATACGATACCTCAAGCTGAATGTAGCCTTTGCGGCTGGCATTGTTAAAACGGGTGAATGCACCGAATGAATAGCCGGTGCCGACGCCGTTGTTTTTATTCTCAAGCTGCGGCACCTGTACGCCCACGATACTTGTTGGCTGAGCCGGAATCGTGGTATATCCGTGAACGAAGGTAGCTCCACCTTTGATACCTACCTCAATGGAACGAGTGGGTAATTGCGCCATTGCCGCCGTTGAGCTAAGCACAAGCGCGGCCAGTATGTATGCGTGTTTTTTCATCTTCATTAAGGTTGAACCAGCACTTTGCGGTAACGCGAGGCGTCGATTTCGGGGAGTAGGGTGTTGTATTTGGCGGCGATGGCTTTCTGAATTTCGTTGGCTACGAGTGCCTGGCCGGCTGCGGTAAAGTGAATGCCATCGAGGCCAATCGTACCGCCCAGAATGTAGCCAATACCAAATGAGGTGCCATTGACCGTGAGGCCAGACGTCAGTTGGTTGATCAGCGTCGACAGATCGGTCCAGGCCAGGCCACGTGCATCGGCCTGCGCCTTCATGATCCCGTTGTACTCATCAATTTTCGCATTCAGCGCGGTTACCTCCTCTGCGTCGAGCACCGAGGCGTTGGCCAGCGGGTTGGTAAGCGAGAGGCCATAGGGGCCAACTTTCGTGCCCACGTCGGTACGACCGATCGTTGCGTAGTCGGCTTGTTGGTTCAACAGAAGCAAATCGCCCTCTTTGGAGGCGCGGACGCCCTGCGCGGCCAGCGGCGACTGAATAACGAAGGCCGTTATGGCGGGAGCCCCGGGGGTTGCTTTCTGTACCGCCGCGTTAACCTGCGCCAGCACCTGCGCCAGTGTTACGGTGCGGAAGAAAGGAGCTACCGTAATTTTAGGAATACCAATTACAACGCCTTTGCGGCCTCCGTTGCTCAACACGTTCAGCAGCGCTTCTGAGTTGGCCGTAAACAGCGTCGTCGGGGTGAAGGCCGTTACGCCACCCGACGTAGCGTAACCCAGCGCATCGTTGTTGCCCATAAAGCTGGAGAAGAACGTGGCCCCGTTGACCTGATTGGTCACAAATTGCAGGTACGTCTGGGTTGAGTTGTCGGGCAGCAGGCGCTCGAAATAGGGGTTACCCAGCGCGGTGCCATAGCCCGGTGTCTGGATGTCGCTCATCCGGATGCCCGGCACGCCCAGGTTGTTGAGTGGGTACGTCGTATACTTGGTATACAAGGGCCGCCCATTTACCAGCGTACGAACAGCCTGAGGCGCTACCAGCGACGTGACCGGCAGGCCACCGCTAGCGGCCGTTGGCAGGCTGGTCAGCTTAAGGTAGCCCGTCCCGTTGGCTTGGTCAGTCGAAAACAGGGGTTGTACAAAGTTGCCACCACCAACCAGCTTGAATTGCTGCGAGAGAATGTAGGGGTAGCTATTGAGTTGTCCGTCGCGGTAGAGACCACCGTCCATAAAACCGGCTGTCAATGAATTGCCAACAGCCACATAGCGGGCAAAGCTGGCTGTCCCGCGCGATAGGGGGTCCACACGGCGGGCCAGGTCGTTTTCATAACAACCGGCCAGACCCGCCACCAGGCCCACAAGGGCTGCCAGGCGGACAGGCTGAGTTAATCGCATGTGCATGAGGTAGATTGTGAAAAATAGAAGAAAAAATTAGCTTGAAGAATTACACAAAGATAACAGAGGGCTCAGGCCGTTTACAGACGTAGGATAGGTTTTAACCATAGTTTTATGCCTCGCCAAGCCTACCGATGTTGTTACTTCTGAACAATGGGCTCGTCTGAGTGTTGGTTTGTTTGGTGAAATGAAGTTGTTTGCACCATGAATCAGTATGTTTAACACTTAATCAATTCTACGCATGGGTCTCTTAAGTTTTTTCAAAGGCGTTGGCGAAAAAGTTTTCGGCAAACACGAAGAGGAAGTTCCGGCCGCTACTCCTAACCAACCTGCCGATCCCGAGCCGCTGAAAGCCAGTGCGCTGCTTAACCACGTGAAGCAACTGGGCCTGCCCTACCAGACCCTGACGGTTAAAACCAAAGGCGACACCGTAACACTGGAAGGTCGGGTAGCCAAGCAGGAAGATGCCGAAAAACTGGCGTTGGCCGTTGGTAACGTGGAAGGCGTAACCGTGGTTGACAACCAGTTGCAGGTCGACAACCCGGAGCCGGAAGGGCAGTTCCACACGGTTGAAGAAGGCGACACGCTGTCGGCCATCTCGAAAAAAGTATACGGTGATCCTATGAAGTACGGCATCATCTTCGAGGCCAATAAGCCCATGCTGAAAAGCCCCGATCTCATCTATCCCGGTCAGGTGCTGCGTATTCCGCGCCTGTAAGTAAAAGCGACTATAAAACCGGCGATCGGTAGCCGACTGTTGCCTGAGGCAAGTCAGCTACCGATCGCCGGTTTTTGTATTAATAACCCGTAGCCGTTTGGCGTTTCAGCGCCAGTTGAACGTCGGGCGGCAGGTTGGTGAAGAAGCGCAGACCCGTGCGCTGTTCCAACTCACCGACGGTCAACCGGTAAGTTGTCCATGACTGCCCCGAGGCCGATTGTTGATTGGGCATCAGCACGGCTACCGCCTGTGTATTGGCGTTGATACGCTGAAGGTCGTTGTCGCCGTTGGGCAGAATAAGCAGCACTTTCCAGCAATAAGCCGGTACCGTGATTTTGCCATTGGCCAGGCTGCTTGCCTCGCCCTGCTCCCCCGAGCCGCCCGTGCCGGTTACGCCCGCCACGATGTACACCTCATTGCCCGTATCCAACTGTTTGCGGGCGTAATCTTCCAACGATTTCCAGACGCCCCGGTTCAGGTTAGGTGCTTGCGGCACGACGTTTGATAGGACAAACGTGGCCGCGTTGGCTTCAGGGCTGTTGTCGCGGTCTTCGGACGGACAAAGGTGCCCCCGGTCAAAGCCAGTGCGTTCATAATCAGCGCTTCGTACGGTCGAATAGCCCGCTGGCAGGTCGGGGTCAGGTCGAAAGGCTTTGCTCCTTGGCGCATCGCCGCGCCAGGTTTGGTCGAGGTGCCAGCTTACCCAGTTGGCAATGCCCCGGCCCCGGTTAAACGACAGCGTGAACTGTGGCTTCACCAGCAGGTAGTTGTCGGGATCGACCGTAGTGGCCTCGCTTGGGTTACCCAGCGTGAGGTGCTCGCTGATTGGCGTTTGCGTACCGGGCTGCCCTTTGTTGCCGGTCGATGGACCTACGGGCCTGTGTAAACAGCCGTTGAGCAGGAGCAGAAGGCCTACCCAAAGCAGGTGTCTGGGCTGTCGATTACACCCAACCATTGATTTTGTTACCATACTTGTAGAACTTTACTTTAGGAAGCCTGTGAAAAGGCCGCTTCCTCACCTAAAACGTACCTAACTAATAAATTACGATGTGCGCGCTGCGATTTACTGCTTGTGCCAACAGAGGCTGATGAGTTAACTCGCAGGCCGCACATTCTGATTCATTTTAACCCAAAGCATGAGTAAAAAGAAGCAGCCGGTGAGCCAACGCCCCGGCTCTGGCGCGCCGCAGAATCCCGCCCCGCGCCCTTCGGCGCCGCCTACGCAACGTACCCAGCCGGTGGTCACTATTCCACCGCGACCCAGCGCCCCCACCGCGTCGGATCTGCCCATTGAGCGGACACCCGTTGCGTGGTGGCCGTTGCTGGCACTGGCCGCCATCGGTGTGCTGATCTACGCTAACACGTTTGGTCACCAGTATGCGCTCGACGACATCGCGGCCATCGGGCAAAACCTGTTCGTGAAAAACGGGTTGAAAGGCTTGCCCGACCTCATGCGCACGGAGTTCTGGCACTTCAGCAATATCTCGCTGGGTTATTACCGCCCGCTGTCGCTGATCACGTTTGCACTGGAACAGGAATTTTTCGGCGATAAACACCCTGAATACAGCCATCAGATCAACGCCGTCTTGTATGGCCTTACGGGCCTGAGCATTGGGGCGTTGCTGCAAAAATGGTTACCGGGTAAAACCGTAATGGCGTTCCTGATCGGGCTGGCGTTCATCACGCATCCCATTCACACCGAGATCGTAGCCAACATCAAAGGCCGCGATGAACTGCTGAGCTTCCTGTTTATCTCGCTCATGCTGCTGACCTACTGGAAACAGCTCGAAGCTAAAACCTCGTTCTGGTACCAGGGCCCCACGTCGGATATGGCGCTGGGCGGCGTGCTCACGGTCTTCAACGTGGTAGGCGGCTGGGTAATCGGGAGCAGCCTGCTGGTCAACTCGTTCGGGGCTACGGCGGGTGGCGTGATCGGCGTGCTGGTGATGGCGGGGCTATCAACCACTTGGGTAGGGCTGGCCTGTGCGTCGCTGTACTTCGCGTTCCTCTCGAAAGAATCGTCGATCGTGAGTTTGGCCCTGATCCCGGCCATGCAGTACTGGTTTGCCCGCCGCAACGTGGTGCGCTCGATGGTGAGCCTGTGGCCATTCCTGATCATCGCCGCTGTGTTTTTCTACCAGAAAAAGCAGATGATCGGTACGTTGAGCGGCAACCCGCCCACCGACTGGGCCAACTACCCCTACGCGATCCTGAATACCAAGACCTCGACGATGTTTAAATTCTTCGTCTGGTACATCAAACTGTTGATCCTGCCGCATCCGCTTGTCTACGACTATTCGTACAACGTAATCCCGACGGGTGGCAAGAGCGATCTGCTCTCGTGGCTGGGCTTCTTCAGCATGATTGGTCTCATTGTGCTCACCTGGATCGGTTTCCGGCGGCGGACGCTGTGGGGCTTCGGGCTGTTCTGGTTCTTTGTCACGATGGCACCGGGGCTGGGCTTTATCTATAGCCGGGGCGGTATCCTGGCCGAACGTTTCCTGTATGCAGCCGTGATGGGTTTTGCCTTTGTGCTGGTCTGGGCTGTGCAGGCGTTGGTAGAGAAATTAGGCGTAGCCAAGCCGAAGGAGGACGTACCCAGCGAACCGGCAGGTACGTTGGCAGCGCGGCCAAGCCTGGCCATGAATTACCTGCCGCTGGCGGCCATCCTGGCGGTGGTGTGCGGGCTGTATTCATTCAAGACAGTCACCCGCAACCCGGATTGGGAAAATAACTTCGTTCTGTTTAACTCGGCTCTGCCCTATGCGCCCACGAGCTGTCAGGTGCAGCGCCACGTGGCGAATGAATGGATCGAGAAAGGGCTGAAAGAACGCGCCAAGATCGACACGGCCAATAGCCGGCTGGTGCGCTACCAGACCAAGCCCGATTCGGTAAAGAAATACCAGGCGATGCTGGGCGAATACAATAAGGAAACGAGCAAATACGCCCGCTGGGCGCTGGATCACCTCCAGGAGTCGTGCCGGATCTACCCCAATTTCGGCGAATCGTATTTTTCAATGGCCTACGTGTTCCAGCGGATCACGCCCAACGTCGACTCTGCCAAGTACTATTACAAGCAGACCATCCGGGCGGCTTCGTCCTATGCGCCTGCTTACAACAACCTTGGCGTGATCTACCAAAACGAAGGGAAGTATCAGTTGGCCTCGTATTATTACAACAAGTCGATGGAAGTAAACCCGGCTTATCAGGATGGTAAAAACAACTACGCCGCCCTGAAAAAAGCGACGGGTCTCGATGTCCGTTTTCTTCCTGATTCGGTGATTCGGGCCAATTAATTCAATCTAATTTGCTTGGTACACGGAGAGCAGCCTATCCAGTCGGATAGGCTGCTCTCCGTGTATTTATACTAGGCTATCCGTACATCTTGTCAGATTGTTATTGGATTGAGTATACTAGGAGTTACTCTACGCCCAACTGCCCGTCTGAAGACGAAGACTTCTACCACTTGCCCTCTGTTCACTTTATGAATACGCCGCCACCAACCCCCCTTACCAATAGCCTCATTCAGCCGGCGGAGGGCTCCCCGGCCCACGAATCGGGCGTTGAGCAATTGCTCGACATGCGAGCGAAGCTGCTGATTCGGGAGGCCCAATTGAGCCAGGCGCAACGGATGGCTGGCATGGCTAGTTGGGAATGGTATTTTGGGGATACCAAGATTCGCTGGAGCCCCGAGATGTATGTATTCTGGGGGTATGAACCCAACGAGATTGAGGTCGATCTGGCCACTGTAGCTCAATCCACGCACCCAGGCGACTTGCCTGTTCTGGAGGCGGCTGTCGCGAAAGCGTTACAGGGCGACGATCTGGAGATGGAATACCGGCGGTACGACAAGTTTGGCCGCGAGATTTACATCCATACCATCGGGCGTATTGTGCACGACGAGGCCGGGAAGGCAATTGGGGTGTTTGGCGTCGACATGAACATCACCCGGCAAAAAGAGCAGGAGCGTCAATTGCGTGAACTTAATGAAACGTTGGCCCGGCAAAACCAGCAACTGGAGCAGCGAAACGCCGAATTGAGTTCGTTTACCCACGTAGCCAGTCACGATTTGCAGGAACCACTCCGCAAAATCAAGAGCTTCAACCAGATGATTCTGGATCAGGAGGCCGAACGGCTGTCGGAGCGTGGGCGTGAGTTTTTCAAGCGCTCCATCGGCGCGGCAGCCCGCATGCAGGAGCTGATTCATGACCTGCTCAACTATGCTCGTATCAACGGCGCCGAGCACGTCTCCGAAACGTTTAGTCTGGCTGATCTGGTCACTGAAGTGCAGACCGATTTGCAGGAAGCCATCACCAAAAGCCAGGCGGTTATACGGCTATCCGAGTTACCCGAGATCACGGCCGTCCGGTTCATGTTTGGGCAGCTGCTGCAAAACCTGCTGAGCAATGCGCTTAAGTTTCACCGCCCCGGCCAGCCGCCCGTCGTCACGATCAGCCATCAATACTTGCCTGCCAGCAACGAACACGAACTGACGATCAGCGACGAAGGCATCGGGTTTTCGCCCCAATATCGCGAACGGATATTTCAGCTGTTTCAGCGGCTTCATTCCCAGAGTGAATACCCCGGAACGGGCATCGGGCTCGCCATCTGCCAACGGGTCATGCATAACCACGGCGGCTCCATCGAGGCGCACAGCCAGCCGGGCGAGGGTGCTACCTTTGTGATGCGTTGGCCGTTGGCAAACGCCTGAGGCTATTCCTTGTCCAGCTTAAAGCGGAATTCGGTCCCTTTCTCGAGGCGGCTCAACACCGTGATCTTCGATTTGTGGGCGTTCAAAATGTGCTTCACAATGGCGAGGCCCAGCCCGGTACCGCCCTGCTCTTTGGAGCGGCTCTTTTCAACGCGATAAAACCGCTCGAAGATGCGGCTGAGGTGCTCGGGCGGAATGCCGGGGCCGTCGTCTTTCACCGATACCTGAATGTGCTTTTTGCCGTCTTCATCGAGCGCAACGATCACGCGGCCGTTGTCGTTGCCGTATTTGACAGCGTTCTGAATCAGGTTGATCATCACCTGGGTCATGCGTTGCCGGTCGGCCTTGACCCAGATCGGGCCCTGGGGGGCTTTAAGCCTCAGGCTGGTCGTACGGGCGCGGGCCAGACTTTCTAGTTGCTCGAAAATTTCTTCGATTAATTGCCGCATATCCACGCGCTCAAAATGCATGCGCAACTCGCCGGTTTCAAGCTGCGAAAGCGCCACCAGGTCTTTCACGAGCGCATCGAGGCCGTCGAGGCTGCGGGCGGCTTTGGCCAGGAACTTGTCGCGCACGAACTCATCGTCCACCGCCCCGTCGATCAGGGTGTGAATAAAGCCCTGCGCAGCAAAAATGGGGGTCTTCAACTCATGCGATACATCGGCCAGAAACTCCCGCCGAAACTGCTCCATCCGTTTCAACTCGTCGATCTCCCGCTGCTTTTTGGCGACGTACACGAAAATCTCGTCGTTCAGCTTTTTAAACGGATTGCCTGTTTTCAGGATGGATTTGCGCGATATGGAGAAGTCTTTGACCTTCAGCCGGCGGATGGCGTCATAGAGCTTCGTGATTTCGCGGTACACCAGAATATCGATGGTGTACATGACCAGAAAAAACGACAGCAGAAACGACGACGTACCTACGACAAACAGCATACTGCCCGTTGTGCCCGGCACAAAGGCCAGAAAGGCCATCGTCAGCCCCGCAATGAGCAGGGCCAGCAAGAGGGCAATAATGCGGGGAGATAAGGACATGTGACAGAAAACCATGTAGCGCCGCAACCCCTTGCGGCTCACTGGCGTCAGCAAACTAATGCGTCAGCAGTACGGGTAAACAGCCTGCCACTGACGCCAGTGAGCCGCAAGGGGTTGCGGCGCTACGCGATTTCAAACATATACCCCACGCCTTTCAGCGTTCGGATATAGCCTTCGCCGATTTTTTCGCGGAGTTTACGAATGTGCACGTCGACAGTGCGTTCGAGGACGTAAATATCGGCACCCCAAATTTTTTGTAGCAATTCTTCGCGGCTAAAGACTTTGTTGGGCGTTTGGGCCAGGTGGAAAAACAGTTCAAACTCTTTCTTCGGCAAGATGATCGTCTGATCGCCTCGGTTCACCGAGTAGTTCTGCCGGTTGATGGTCAGGTCGGCAATCTGAATCAGGTCGCCGGTATCGGCTTTCTGGGCTTCTCGACGAAACAGCGCGTTGATACGGCTCATCAGCGCGCGGGGTTTGATGGGCTTGGTGATATAATCATCGGCGCCCACTTCAAAGGCCGCTACTTCCGAATATTCTTCCGAACGGGCCGTCAGGTAAAGGATGTAGGTATTGCGCAGTTCCGGAATGGCACGGAGTTGCCGACCGGCTTCGATCCCATCGAGGTGGGGCATCATGATGTCCATCAGCACCAGCTCGGGTGTGAAGGTTTTGGCTTGTTCAACGGCCTTACGGCCATCAGGAGCCGTTTCAACGTCGTAACCCTCCTTGCGAAGGTTATATTCCAGCAGTTCAACGATATCGGGGTCGTCATCGACGACCAGTACACGATGGGCTTGCTGAGAGGCTTTTGCCGTACTCATTGGCTTGTGCAGAAGGATGGTCTACGCCCCGAAGTTAGGCGGCATTGCGAATACGTTAAGAGCCAGCTTTACAGACTTAACACAAAGATAACGTTTGCTTAACGACGACGAAGCCGGTAAAGCCACCCCCGTTCGTTGCTGATTAACAGGTCGGTATCGTTCAGGAAGACAATCGCTTCGGTTTGGCTGCGGGGTAGCCGAAGGCAGCCCGTTGGCCGCCCCAGCCGGCCCGACGTACCCAGATCGAAGAACAGGATTTTGCCATACGTCAACACGGCCAGCGTTTGCCCCGCCCGCCCATCCGTAGCCGGGCTGATGGCCGCGCCTGTGACCATCGACTTGATAAAAACCGAATCGAGTGGAGCCAGCTGATACGTGCCCGCGCGGGCTGGCACGCCGTAGAGACGTACCTGATGGCCAGACCGGTTTTTTGATAACAGGAATAAACTGTCGGTGCGGTAAAAAACCGCTTCGCAGTCGAAATTGCGCCCCGGCTTCGTCGCCCGATCAGGCGGGAAAGCAAGCTGGTCGGCGTAGCTTATGGCTAGCGTCGCTGTATGGTTGCCAGCCCGATCGACCTGATGTATGGCCAGGTCACGCCGTGTGTTGGCGTTATTGCCCAGATCGGCGATGAACAGGCGGGACGTATCGGCCTGCGTCAACTCTTCCCAATCCGTATTGCGCAACGACGGGAAGGGAAGCGAATCGAGCAAGGTCCCCGTAGCCACGTCGACCCCATACAAGGTAGGCCGCCCACCGCCGTCGTTGTGGGTCCAGATGGTGCGGCCGTCGGCGGTTCGGCGTGCCAACCCGGAGCTTTCATTGACAACGCGCGGCAGGCGGGCCAGCCGTTCGATCTGGTACTGGGAACGTACCCGGGCTACGCCTAATCGCCTGACTTCGGGCGCACACGAACAAAATCCGACCTTTACGCCAAAAAATACGTTAAGCAACCAGTGAAACATAAATCAGTTATTGAAGTATATACTACTAAGTAGGAGATAATCTCCACTGGTGATTGAGGTCATTACAAACAAGCGCATGATCAATCGAGCTACAGAAGTTCAACAGCCGTTTTACATCCAACTGGCGGCTGTACTAACCTCAACCCTAATTCTGATCTACGGGTTGTATGAATTGCAGACGTTGCTGATACCGCTGGTATTTGCCATTCTGTTTTCGGTCCTGCTCTATCCACTCTGTTTGCGGCTCGAAAAATGGCGTATACCCCGTATCGCGGCTGTCTTGCTGTGTCTGGTCCTGACGCTGGCTGTCATCTCCACGTTGTTGTATGCGGTCACCATTCAGATCAGCAACTTCTCGGAAGTGCTGCCTCAGCTTATTCAGAAAGGCAACAACGCGCTCGACAAGCTGCAAACCTACGCCGACGCTAATTTCAACATTGACCGTAAGCGGCAGATGACCGAGGGACGCAAGTACCTGAATAGCCTGCTGGAATCGGGCGGCGCCATGCTGACGTCTACGCTGCTGGCCACCACCAGTACGATTACCGACATCTTCATCGTACTGCTGTTTATCTTTTTCTTTCTGCTTTACCGCGACTTTTTCCGGTCGTTTTTCTACAAGGTATTTGGCCACACCCGGCGCACCAAGGTAGACACCGTGCTGGGGCGCATTTATGAGGTGGTGAAAGATTACCTGGCCGGCCTCGTGCTGGTGATTCTGGTAACGGGCACCCTGATGACCATCGGCCTGATGATCTTGGGCGTCGATTACGCTATCTTCTTCGGCTTCTTCGGGGCCTGCCTGGTGTTGATTCCTTATTTCGGTATCTCGCTGGGGTCGCTGCTACCCGCTGCCTACACCCTCGTCACGCAAGACAATCCATTGAAGGCGCTGGGCGTCATTGGCGTCTTTCTGTTCGTGCAAGCCATCGAAGGCAACTTCATCACGCCCTACATCGTGGGGTCGAAGGTGAGCATCAATCCCCTCGCTGCTATTATTGCGCTGTTGGTTTGGGAGAAATTGTGGGGCTTGCCGGGTCTGGTACTGGCGCTGCCGCTGACGGCCATCATCAAAGTGATTTTCGACGCCGTCGAACCAATGACGCCCTACGGTTTCCTGCTGGGCGAAGCGGAAAAACCACGACCACCCATTAAAAACCTGCAGCAACTGACCGACCAATTGCCCAAACGGGTGAAGAAAGTGGGGCAGGTGGATGAAAAAGATTAGCGGCTAAGCAGGACCGTGAAGGCATCTACCAGTTGGGCAAGCGCCATTTCCGTGGGTACGTCGGTAAGGTGACCGTCGGGCGCTAATTTGCCTCGGACACCACTGATGAGCAGCGTCGTGGCGGGTGTGAAGCGGGCCTGCAACGTACCTACAACCAGTTGCAGGGCATCGTGTGCTTTCTCGCCCGATGCCGAAGCCGTAACCAGGGCGGTGGGCTTATCGGTGAGCAGGGTTGTCGATACCAGCCATTCCAGTAGGTTTTTCAGGCTACCCGGCAGACTGAACACATATTCAGGGGTGCAGATGATGACGCCATCGGCGGCCTCGATCGCCGCTCGAAGTACGGATACCTGTTCAGGTACGTTGCCGCGATTGAGGTCCGGGTTGAAATGCGGCAGCTGATCGAGCTGGTTGTAAAACGTCATGTTCCAGCGGTCGCCCGCCAGTGCTGCCATTATCCGCAGCAACTGCGCATTCGACGAGTCGGCCCGCGTGCTCCCCGAAATGGCCAGTATGTGTTTGGGTACGTTGTTCATGTCTTGCTGCTGATACGTAGCCAACTACTGAATATAATCCATTCGGGTTCCTGAGCGATGCGTGCGAACGGAGCAGTACGTCAGAAATTCAGTGGATCGAGGTTTTTGAAATGGCCGTTCATGCGGATGCGCTCTTTGGTCCGTTCCATGTCAAACACCACCGGAATCACTTTGTCGAGGTGGCGGATCAGGAAACGCTGCCGCTCGCCTTCGGTACTCAGCGTCAGCAGTTCATATTCCTGCTCAATGGAGAGCCCCACCTTGTGCGCAATCCGGTACGAAAACTGGTCGGGTGGCGTCAGGCTGTAGTCGGCCTCGATTTGAAGCAGATCGTACAGTTTCACCAACCGGTCGAGCAACTGAGTCAGGTACTGGCCCCCGCCCGAGGCCCGCAGTTCCTCGTCGGGGTTGATTTCCACGGGTTGCACATGGCCACCGGCATACAGCTTGTCGGCGACCGGATTCTGAAAATCGACCAGCCGAAAAACGCGGATGCCTTTCGTTTTCACGTCGAGGCGCCCGTCGTCGTAGCGTTTGTGCAGCGCCGTAATGTGTACTTCGGTGCCGTAACCGGGCATTTTATTGTCGACATAAGCCGGAATGCCAAACGTCTTTTCTTCGTCGAGGCACTCGTTGATTAGCTGCCGATAGCGCGGCTCGAAGATGTGCAGGTTGAGGTCTTCGCCGGGGTAAACGATCAAACTAAGCGGGAATAAGGGCAGAAACATAACGAGAGAAGAGAAGAAGTGTAAACAGCCTATGTTCGAGTAGCAATCGGTTTAAACCGATTGCTACTCGAACATAGGCCACTCTTTATTTATTGGGCTTTTTCCACGCTGATCCCAACGCTGACCACGTCGGGGAGGGGGTCCTGGCGCATATATTGTTTGATCCGAAACGCATACGTACCTGGCTTCGGAAACCGGTAGGCCCGCTTCATCAGCACCTTGTTGTCATAGAGATCGCCCAGCCCTTTGCCGCGCGGTTTGCCGGTTTTGGGGTCCATCAGAATCAGCTCGTCGAGGCGCGATTCCAGCTCTTTGCCCCGCTCGTCGGTGAGGTAGCGTGTCAGGTATAAGTTGTAATACGGATACGTGAGGTTGTTGCGCAGGGTATAATAAATATCGTAGGGCTGGCTGGCGTCGGTAATCTGAAAACGGAAGGTAGGCGTGTTCTTTACAAACCACTTCCCATCCTCGATGTCGGCATTTTCTTTATAGACTACATTGGGGTCATGGCAGGCCCAACAGGTAAGGCCTATAAACAGCCCGGTCAAAAGTCGTATCATTGGCAGGTAGCGATGCATATGTGTACAAAGCTACTTACGAAAAGAGGATGCTGGTTATTGGATACCAAACCCGCTTATGTCCCTTATCGATCACGTATCGTCATGAATCAACTTGCTCGCCTCGATGCACACCATCGGCTCCTGATTGGGCTGGGTGTGGCGGCGCTCACCTTCGCCGTCGCCAGCTATTACGTAATCTGGCCATTGCAACTGCTCCTTGCCTATGACAGCTATGCGCTGACGATCAACGCGCTGGCCTGGCTATCGATGACGTACCTGCACCCACGCGAAGCCCTGAAAGCCTACAAGCTGCAGGATTCGGGGCGGGTGCTGATCCTGATATTCGCCGTTGCGGCGGCACTGGCTAGCTTCTTCGCCGTTATTTTTCTGCTCGACGTGGTCAAACAACTGAACGGGCAACACCTGCGGCTTTATATCATTCTGTCGGCGCTTACTGTAATCAACTCCTGGGTGCTCCTGCACTCACTCTTTACGCTGCGGTATGCGCATCTGTATTACCAGCACGAGCCCGGCGAGGGGCTGAATTTTCCCGATACCAAGCAGCCCGGCTACGAAGATTTCGCCTATGTCGCGTTCGGGATCGGTATGACCAGTCAGGTGGCCGACGTGGGACCGACGACCCCGGCCTTTCGGCGGCTGATTCTGGTGCATAGCCTGTTGGCGTTTGCCTTCAACACGCTCATCGTCGCCCTGAGTATTAATGTCGTTTCGGGCGTGCTCTCGTAGCCCCTCACTAAGTTTTCAGAAAGGCCCTTGCGATACTTGACCGAAACCGGCAACTTGCCGCGCACACATTGATTTTGAAGTACCGCCATGTTTTCCCAAACTGACCTTGACCAAATTGCCAACCAAGGCACTACCACCGACGTTGTTCAGCAGCAGATCCAGCACTTTATCGATGGGTTTCCCTTTCTGCATGTAATCCGGGCGGCCACTGTGGGCGACGGTATCATCCGCGTACCCGAAGACCAGCTGACCAACTACATCCATCAGTACGATGCGCAGGCTAGTGAGTTGACGCTGATGAAATTTGTGCCGGCGTCTGGTGCCGCCACCCGGATGTTTAAGTCCCTGTTTGCGGCGCTGGATGGTAAGATGGATAAAGCAACCGACGGCTTTTTCGAACGCCTCGACGATTTTGCCTTCTACGAAGACCTGAAAGCGGCGATGGCCAAAGACCACCTCGACCTCGACAAGGCCGTTGCCGATAATGACCGGCATACCGTCCTGACGTACCTGCTCACCGCCAAAGGCCTCGACTACGGTAGCCTGCCCAAAGGCCTGCTCAAGTTTCATAACTACGCCGATGGGCCACGTACCCCGGTCGAAGAGCACCTGGTGGAAGGCGCAGCTTACGCCAACGCCAACGGGCAGGTTCGGTTGCACTTTACCGTTTCGCCCGAACACCGGAGCCGCTTTGAAGAACTGATTCAGCAGGAACTGCACGACTACGAAACCTGGCTGGGCGTTGACTTTGAGGTTACGTTTTCCGAACAGAAAAAGAGCACGGATACCATTTCGGTCAATCTCGACAATACCCCGTTCCGGAATGGCGACGATACGCTGCTGTTCCGGCCGGCCGGGCACGGGGCCTTGATCGAAAACCTGAACGACATCGACGCTGATCTGGTGTTTATCAAGAACATCGATAACGTGGTACCCGATGAGTTGAAAGAACAGACCATCACCTACAAAAAAGTGCTGGCGACGGTGTTGCTCGACGCCCAGAAACAACTGTTCCGCCTGCAGGAGCTGTTGAGCGGCGACGAGGTTAGCGAGGGCTACCTGGCTGAAGCCGACGAGTTTTTGCGTACGACACTCTGCGTAACGCCCCCGGCCGACTTTGCCCAGCGATCGGCCGCCGACAGGCTCCTCTATTACCGGCAAAAGCTTGATCGGCCGATTCGGGCCTGTGGGATGGTGAAAAACGTAGGCGAGCCGGGTGGTGGTCCGTTCTGGGCGCAAAACGCCGACGGTTCGGTTTCGTTGCAGGTAGTGGAGTCGGCGCAAATCGACATGGACGATGCCGCCCAGAAAACTCTGTTCGAGCAGGCTACGCACTTCAACCCTGTTGACCTGGTCTGTGGACTGAAAAACCGGCAGGGCCAACGGTACAACCTGCCCGATTTCCGCGATCCGCTGACGGGCTTCATCACGGCCAAGTCGAAAGACGGCAAAGACCTGAAAGCGCAGGAACTGCCGGGTCTCTGGAACGGCGCTATGGCCAACTGGAACACGCTGTTTGTAGAAGTACCGCTGATTACGTTCAACCCGGTCAAGACGGTCAACGACCTGCTCCGGCCCGAGCACCAGCCTGTTGCGCTGGAAGACTAAGGTTAGTAGTATACCCTATACATGCCAAAGGCCCGGAATATCCGGGCCTTTGTGCGTTGATGAGTAGCGGTTATCGCATAGGCAATGGCGGATTAGGCAGACAACAGGCTGGCGTCTGTGGCCGAATTCGGAGCAACCCCGATGGGAATCTCTTTCGTCTCCAACGACTCCATGTTCTGGAAGGTCAGCAAGGTGGTGTTTTCATAGACACCGAGGTTCGCATCGCGAACGCGCTCCATGATGGGCTTGAGGGCACAGGTCACCTCATCCTCGCAATCGTCGCATTTGACGTAGAAGTTCAGCGATACGCAGGGCGTGGGTGCAATGGGGCCGTCGATGACGCGCAACACCTGAGCCAGGTTTACCCGGGCTGGGTCGATACGGAGCAGATACCCACCACCTTTACCTTTCTGGCTTTGCAGGATACCGTGGTTGCGGAGTTCCAGCAAAATAGCCTCTAGGAATTTCTTCGGAATGTTCTCGCGCGCAGAGATGTACGAGATCAAAACCGGCCCTTTGCCAAACTCTTCGGTCAGAACCTTCAATGCCTTGATGGCATACTTCGCTTTTTTAGAGATCATTGGTTACGGTAGTCAGACCGTTCATCGCGGTTAGGTGATAAGAGAAATACTTATTGATTACTCAGGCCTACTTACAAACGGCCAAGTTAGTAACCAACTATGTGTCAATCAACGTTTCGCCCATCTATTTCCTTACTCTATCATAGATCGGGCCAAAAAAGTTCCTATTGCCTATGGGCGTACATCCGTAGCGCACGCTCAAGCCTTTTTGAGATGCCTGACGAATGCCCCGATGCCTAAGCTATTCCGAACCCACTCACCATCAGTGTGCAGGCTGGTTGCTGATCAAATCGATAGCGGCTAGGCGGCTAAACCTGGCAAGCAACGGGTGCACTCAATAGAGCTGTATTTACGACACAGCAGCCCTTGTAAACAAACACCACTAAGTAGACAAAGACTTATTCCGGGAAAATACTAGACGAAATGAAGCCCCTAAGCTACGAAAAAAATAGTGTGGCTACGCATTTACGTCGGCCAGCTCTTCTTCGCGAACCGGCTGGCCCATGAGCGTGGCAAAACGGTTGATGTTAAACGTCGGCTCAAACCAGACTTCGCCCAGCACCGGGTGCTTCACCGGTACGTCGGGGTTCTGAATTTCGTTGAGCAGTACACCCGTTTCGCCGGTTGTGTGTTGCTTCACTTGCCGGATCGTGTACAGCGTGTCTTTCACGGGCGTTTTCACGCCAAACTCCGCATAAAACGCCAGCACAGGGGCCGGAAACTTGTCGTTTGTGCAAATTACTTCCATACCTGCCTAACAAGGAGGCCTATCGCCCCGGTTCCGGTTGGGTACGTATCCGTGTGGCATCGGCGGCTGGTTTTACTGACCGTATTTGAGGCGTGCACGGCCACAAAAAACGCGTCGTTAATCCGCCTGTCTCGACTGGCGGATTAACGACGCGTTTGATCAAGAGAACGGTAAACGGGCTAATTAGCCGTTGATTATCCTTCAAATAGGTTGCCAAGCTGACCCAGTACGGAGCCGCCTTCTTTGTGCGATTGAGCACTATAAGGTGCCAGGCGCTGCACGAGTTTCGAGATCGGCATCGACTGAATCCAGACTTTGCCGGTACCGCGCAGGGTGGCCAAAAACAGGCCTTCGCCGCCGAAAATCATGCTGCGAAGCCCGCCCGCCTGTTCGATGCTGAAGTTAATCTGCGGCTCGAAACCGACCACACAGCCCGTATCGACGCGCAGCACTTCGTTGTTGAGGGTGCGCTCCATCACGACACCACCCGCGTGGATAAACGCCAGACCATCGCCCTGCACTTTCTCAAGGATAAACCCTTCGCCCCCAAACAGGCCGGCCCCGAGCCGCTGATTGAAGTGAATGCTGAGCCGCGTACCCATGGCCGCGCAGAGGAAGGCGTCTTTCTGCACGATGAGTGTATTCTGGTAAATGTTGGCCAGGTTGATGGGCATGACCGTGCCGGGGTATGGCGCGGCAAACGCTACTTTTCGCTTACCCACACCCCGGTTAGTGAAGTGGGTCATAAACAGCGACTCGCCCATGATCATGCGCGAACCCGCCTGCATGAGCTTGCCCAGAAAGCCACCGCTGGTTTGGGAGCCGTCGCCCATCCGGGTTTCAAACGAGATGCCCTCTTCCATGAAGAGCATGCTGCCTGCTTCGGCAATGACGGTCTCGTTGGGGTCGAGTTCAATCTCAACCACCTGGATGTCTTCGCCAATGATTTTGTAGTCGATTTCGTGTGAGGTCATGTCAGGAATGTTGGCCAGATAGGGGCCATTTGCTAGTTACTAAGTACGAGCAAACGGAAATTAGGTGGGTTGAAAATTGGATAAGCGGGCAAAAAAAGCGGTCATCGCACGAATGCGATGACCGTCGTTTATAGGCGCTCAAACGAACCGCTTGGCTGGTTACCTTTCGGGGTCGTTGTCGGGCAGGATGTCGTCGGTTTCGTCGAAGAGTTTTTCGTCTTCATCGTCAGGTACGTCCTCGTCGGGGCGGTCGGCTTCGCCTTTGAGGGCTTGCAGGTCGTCGCGGTGGCGTAGCTTCTTGTCGTCGACCGTCCGGTTCAGAAACTGGTTGATCTTGTCGATCTCGAAACTGGTCACGATCTCGCCAAACGAGTTGATCTCGATGTTGAATCCTTCCAGTTCTTTATGAACCCGTGGCTTTTCTGCTTCGTCGGGATTTGCGGGAGTTGGTTTCTTCTTCGCCATGAGTCTATATAGGAACGCGGATAAAACGAATTGAACGGATTAGCGCGGGTTTTTGATAGAACCGGATTAAACGGCAAATCTCTTAAAATCTGTGTAAATCTGCTTTAATCCGTTTATCCGCGTTCCCGTTAAAGTTGCGACAAAGCCGCTTCCAGTCGGCTGATGACTTCGGCTTTTCCGATAATCTGCATGGTCAGCATCAGGTCGGGGCCCGCGCCGAGGCCCGTAAGCGCCAGCCGCATCGCCTGCATCACTTTGCCTTGCTTGATGCCCGCCGCCGTCAGGGTATCCGACAGCAAATGCTTGATGGCATCGGCTTCGAACGGACCGTCGTACGTCAACAGCGCATCGCGGAAAGCCGTGACAGCCCGGCGGGCGTCGTCATTCCACTTGGCTGCCCGAACGGTCTCGTCGTACTCAGTAGGGGCGAAGAAGATGGTGCGGGCCTCGGGAAAAATATCGGTGGCGAAGGTCACGCGCTCTTTCAGCAACGCTACCAACTGCTCCGCTTTTTCGGGTGAGCAATCAAACCCGGCTTCCTGGGCCTGCCGCTGTACGGTGGGGGCCAGATCGGCGTTGGGACGCTGCCGGAGGTACTGCTGGTTGAACCATTTTGCCTTTTCGATGTCGAAACGCGCCCCGCCTTTCTGAATCCGTTCGATGTCGAAGGCCTCGATCAGCTCATCCATCGTGAACAGCTCCTGTTCGGTACCGGGGTTCCAGCCCAGCATGGCCAGGAAGTTCACGAGCGCTTCGGGCAGGTAGCCGTCTTCGCGGAAGCCCCGCGCCAACGTACCTGAGAACGGATCCTGCCATTGGAGCGGAAACACCGGGAAGCCACCCAAATCGGCGTCGCGTTTGCTCAGTTTGCCGTTGCCTTCGGGCTTGAGCAGCAGGGGCAAATGGGCAAACTGCGGCATGGTGTCTTCCCAGCCGAGGTAGCGATACAGCAACACGTGCAGCGGTGCCGACGGCAACCATTCTTCGCCGCGGATCACGTGCGTAATCTGCATGAGGTGATCATCAACCACGTTGGCGAGGTGATAGGTCGGTAACCCGTCTGACTTCAGCAACACCTTGTCATCGATGGCCGACGAGTGCACGTTCACCCAGCCGCGTACCAGATCGTTGAGCCGTACTTCTTCCTTACGCGGCGTCTTGAGCCGGATTACATACGGATCCCCAGCGTCGATGCGCGCTTTCACGTCGGCAGCGGGCAGCGTGAGGCTGTTCTTCATCTGCATCCGCGTGATGGCGTTGTACTGCGCGGCGGGGGCGTTGGCGGCTTCGAGCCGGGCCCGCATGGCGTCGAGCTCTTCGGCGGTGTCGAAGGCGTAATACGCTTTTCCTTCATCGACGAGCCGCTGCGCCTCGCGCTGGTAAATCGCCTGCCGTTCCGACTGTCGATAGGGTGCGTCGGGGCCGACGGGGCCATTAGCGGTCTGCCCTTCGTCGATCTGAATGCCGACCCAGGCCAATGCTTCGATGATGTATTGCTCGGCACCCGGCACAAACCGGTTCTGGTCGGTGTCTTCGATCCGAAGGAGCATCTGCCCACCCATTTTTCGGGCAAACAGGTAATTATATAACGCCGTGCGAACCCCACCGATATGCAGGGGGCCGGTGGGACTGGGCGCGAAACGAACGCGTGGTTTCATAGTTGGGGGATAGAACGCGGATGACGCAGATTTTAAGGACGATTGCGGATTTTACAGTCAACAAACTGAGCAAACAATCCGCGATCATCCTTGAAATCCATGTCATCCACGTGCCAATCAATTAACTGCGATGACTGAAATTTCGACGTTGACGTCTTTGGGTAATCGGGCAACTTCGACGGTTTCGCGAGCCGGGAAATCGCTCGTGAAAAAGCGGCCGTAGACCTCATTGATGGCCGCGAAGTTGTTCATATCTTTTACGAAGATGGTCGCCTTAACTACGTTGGCATAATCCATGTTGCCTGCCCGCAGAATGGCGCCCACGTTCTCCATTACTTTTTGGGTCTCAGCCTGGATATCACCCAGCGGGGCCAACTCAATGGCAACCTGCCCTGATACATAGAGTGTTGTGCTGCCACAGGCCGTAGTTACTTTCACAGCCTGATTGTAAGGCCCAATCGGAGCGGGGGCCTGGTCCGTATAAACAATTTCTTTAGACATAAGCTTGAGTCTCAAAAGTCTGCAAAAGTACAACCCTCATGGCTACCCACCATCTGATAATCTTTGTTAAGAACCCAATTCCCGGCACTGTCAAGACCCGAATCGCCCGAACCGTGGGTAACGACCGCGCCGTTCAGGTCTACCGGCACCTGCTTCAGCATACGCAACAGATTACCCGCTATACGCCTTATACAAAGGCTGTTTACTACGCCGATTTTATCAACCCCGGTGATGGCTGGAATGGTTATGAAAAAGCACTGCAAGTGGGCGACGACCTCGGCGAGCGCATGGCTAATGCGTTCCGGGAACAGTTTGCCGCCCGCGCCGAGAAGATCGTTATCATCGGTAGCGATTGCCTGACCATTACGGAAGATCATCTGGCGCAGGCGTTTCGGGCGCTTGATCAGGCCGATGTAGTAATCGGCCCCGCTACCGACGGCGGTTATTATCTGCTGGGCATGAAACGTCTCCACGATGATTTGTTTATAGACATGCCCTGGAGCCAGCCTGATCTACTGGACCGCACCAAAGCGCTGCTGGCTGCCAACGGGCAAACCGTTGCGCTCCTGCCCGAGCTGACGGATATTGACGAATGGGCTGACTATGAACGATACGCATAGGCCGCAGGCGTGGGCCGTGCGATAAGTCACCTACGAGCGGGTCAGTATTGGTATTCATTTTGCATTTCATCGGTAGGTGCGCGTGCTGGCATGAGTCAGGTGCTGATATGATCTGTCACCCATGTTATTGATTTCGTTGTCACCAGTCCGTTTACTAAGTCGTGCCATCGGTTTCGTACAGAGTAGCGTACGTATATCGTATTTTTGGCCATACACTTTTCACACAAACCAATGCGACCCTCTTCAGTGGCAGCCCTTACGTGCCTGATGTATGCGATAAAGCGCATGGCCTGCAGCGTTCGCTATTTGTTTGAAATAGCTTTGTCGGACCCTCTTGGTCTTTCATGATGGAACCGAAAAGAACGAAAAGCCCGCCAAAAGCGGGCTTTTTTGTTATAGGTCGTATACGTACAGGTTGGCAAAGCACGTATTGCACAGCCTTAGAAGTCAATACTGCATCTAGTTAGTAACATGGCAAAACCATACCAGATCATCTATTACCGGGGTTTCGGCTCCCCCAATGCCGTCTGGCTGACAGGCCGGGTCCTTCGCCAGAATGAATTAACATCGCCCGCCGACCGGGCTTCCTTCTGGGACAATCTGTCGGCTACCGTCAGCCGGTTTCTCACCAAGGAAGTTGGCGGTATTACCGTCCGCATCGAAACGTTTGGGCAGACGTTCCGGACCGTGACGAACGAGGAAGGCTACTTCGACATCACGATCAATCCGGACATTGAGTTGCCCGCCGGCCGGGCGTGGTTTCCGATCCGATACGCGCTCGAAGGTGTCCAGCAACCCGATACGGGTGAAGCGGTGATCAAGGATGGGCAACTCATGATTGCCCCGGCCTACAGCCAGTTTGGGGTTATTTCGGATATCGATGATACCGTTTTGGTGACGGGGGCTACCAGTGCCTGGCAAACCCTGCGGCTCACGTTTCTGGAAAACGCCTTCACGCGGCTCCCGTTTGCGGGGGTGTCGGCGTTTTACCGGGCGTTGCAGAGTGGCGCCGTCACCACGCTCTTCAACCCGATCTATTTTGTGTCGAGTAGTCCCTGGAATCTCTACGACCTGCTGATCGATTTTTTCCGCATTCAGGGCTTGCCCAAAGGCCCGCTGCTGCTGCGCGACCTGGGCCTCAACGCCGACCTGCTATCGTCGCAGGGGCATCACACCCATAAACGGACCATGATCGACAAAGTGCTGTCTGTTAACCCGGACCTGCCGTTTGTGTTGCTGGGGGATAGCGGCCAGCAGGATCCCGAGATTTATGCCGATGTCATCCGGGCCAATCCGGGGCGGATCAAGGCCGTGTACATCCGCGACGTCAGCACCGACGACCGCCGCGATGCCGCGGTGAAGGCACTGATCGAGGCAACCGCTGATCATGACGTACCGATGCTGCTCGTGGCCGATACGGTAGCGGCGGCTGAACACGCGGCGGCTATCGGCCTGATCGACCCCGATACGCTCCCTGAAATCCGTGCCGACCGGCAAGCCGATAAGGAATAATCACGACCCTTTCGGGCGGGTGGCGGGCTGCACTCGCCCGAAAAGCTGGGTACGTTCGTTGTTGCGCCCCACCAAAACGAACGTACCCAGCCGACCCCGAACGGGAACGATCGACCGAATCTCACCCGACAACAGGAACCCCGTATCGGCGGGAGAAAGGGCGGTAAACCGACCCTGCTCATTCCGTAACACAAACCCGTTGCTGGCGTCGTAGCGGCCTTGATAGGGGCTAACGCCGTAGAAATTGCCGCCGCCAAGCAGGTCGAGATCGCCATCATCGTCGATATCGAACGGGGTTAGGGCGAAGACCTTAGACACTTGAGCCAGCATTGGTAAGGGCTGCACCGTAAACGTAGGCGCCTCGCCGGCGTTCGGGCCGTTGTTGATCAGATATACCGAGGCAAACTGATCGACGGTGCGCTCTTCGGCATTGGCAAGGTCGTTGGCCGTGAAAATGTCGGTGATCAGTTTGCCCGCGATGCTGCGGTAGGTCACGTAGCGTTTGTTGATAATGCTGGGCATCTGTTTGCCCAATTCGTCTTTGGTGGCTACGGGGTACCACTCATCCAGATTACCATACGAGTCGGGGCCTATCTGAACGGGTCGGTTGTAGGCCACTAGCTGATCGGTGGTTTGGTTGCCGTCGACGTCTTTCACCCACATCCGCAACTGCCCGCCTGCGTTCTTGCGAAACTTGGTGTTCAGCCCGAGGTTGCCTGCCATCAGGTCGATATCGCCGTCGCGGTCGAAGTCGGCAGCGGCGAGGCACTGCCAGAGGCCGCGCATGGGGGCGTCGCCGAACAGATTTTTCGCTTCGGTCAATTGCCCTTTCTGGTTCAGGAAAACGCGGGGCGCCATCCAGTCACCCACCACCACCAGGTCGGGTTGGCGGTCGTTGTTGAGATCGGTCCAGCGGGCATCGGTGATCATACCGGCCTGCCGGAGGCCCGGCGCACGCTCATCGGTAGCGACCGTAAAGCGGGGGAGGCCGCCCGGCCCGCGCCCGTCGTTGATGAGCAGGTACGAATCGGGCGTTTGGCCGTATTGATTGGCCAGTACCCGACCACCCACAAAAAGGTCCAGATCACCGTCGGCGTCCAGATCGGCGGCCCGTACGCAGCTTTTATTCCCCATGAGCAGCGGCAGCGTGGCCTTGCTGAACTGAGGTTGACCGCCGGTCGTGCCGTTGTTCAGGTAAAGCCGGTCGAGCAGGGGCGGGTCTTTCCGCGAAAATTCGTTGCCGCCGCTTACCACATACAGATCCAGGTCGCGGTCGCCGTCGGCATCGAAGAACAGCGCATCGACATCCTCCGACACGGAATCAGCCGCCATCACCGGCTGCGGCGACGCCACGAACCGACCCGTCGGCGTTTGCAGTAGCAACGTACCCGGCTGATTGCGCGCCCCACCCGCATACACGTCGTCGAGCCCATCGCCGTTGACATCCCCCACCGCCAGACGCGGCCCCTCAGTCGACACCTTAAACGGCATCAGCGACTCACGGGAAAAATCGAGGTAGTAGGTGTTTTCGCGGTGCCGGTAAGGCAGCGCGGTGGTATCGGCCGCGGCCAGTTGGGCGAAAACGCGCGGTGCGCCCGGTCGGCTGATCACGTACCCACGACCATCGAGTTTGGCGTCGGTCTGTTTCAGGACAACCTGCTGATTGACCCGCACGTTGCGTCGCACCTCCATCTGTTGATCCGGCCAGATGACGATGAGCGAATCGATGAGTTGGGACGTACCCAGCCCAAACGTCAGGCGCGGCTCTACCGATGATTCAAAACCCCGCGTGGGCATCAATTGCTGCATTTGCAGGCTGTCGCTGTGGGCGTAACGCACCAACACCCGGGCGCCAATTCCGGCGGTGTTGGCCCCGCTGCCCTCCAGCCGGACGCGCAGGTACGTTCGCTGCGGAAAGAGCGTGTTGGTCTGGTTGAGGTAGATGCTGGCCGCTTCGTTGAGGTTATTCGTGATCAGGTCAAGGTCGCCGTCGTTATCCAGGTCGGCGTAAGTGGCGCCGTTGGCACAGTTCGGCGTCTTGAAACCCCAGGCGGCCGATTTATCATCGAAACGCCCTTCGGCTGTGCCCCGAAACAGGTAGTTGTGCACTTTGCCCTCGGGCATGATTTCGATCGCCTTGGTCAGGGCTTTGGCTGAATTGCCCTGTGCATTGCCCAGCGCCATCTGTACTGAATCGTTGGAGATATACTTGACGTAATCAAGGTCGTTGGGCCGGCGGGCAATTCCGTTGGCAATAAACAGATCCGTCTGCCCGTCTAGGTCATAATCGGCCAGTAGCGGCGACCAGCTCCAGTCGGTGGCCGCTACGCCTGCCAGGGCCGCTACGTCCGCAAAACGACCATTCCCTTGGTTGATTTGCAGGCAGTTACGGCTATACTGGTTCATGTAGCCATAGGCCAGTTTGTACTGGTAAATATCATAAGGGTCTTCGCCCGCCGACGCTTTCTCGACGGTTTCGTCGTCGGGATACATATCGAGCGTGACCAGATCGGGCCGGCCGTCGTGGTTGATGTCGGCCGCATCATTTCCCATCGAAAAACGGCTGGTGTGGGCCAGTTGCTGTGGCGCCACGTTGTCGAAGCCCCCGCGCTGATTATTCAGGTACAGGTAATCGTCTTCGTGAAAATCGTTTGAGACGTATATGTCTTCCCAGCCATCGCTGTTGAAATCGGCCACCGCCACGCCCAACCCATAGCCCATTGGCGCACGGAAAATGCCGGAAGAGGCAACCGGGCGGAAGGAGACGGGGGGAGGCGTGTTGCCGCCCAGAGTGGTTTTAGGCTGGCTTCCGTTCGCCACTCTCCCTTCGTTCCTGTACAAAAAATCACCCGCCAGCGAATCGGGCTGATCGCGGGCTGTGATCCGGTCGTAAGAACGCACCGAATGAACGGCGTGATTGAGCAGAAAACAATCGAGGTCGTTGTCGTGGTCGTAATCGAAAAAAGCGGCCTGCGTTGAAAAACCGGCGAAATCAAGGCCGTAGGCTTCGGCCTGTTCGGTGAACGTAGGCACGCCGTCGGGGCCGGGGCCATTGTTGATATACAGCTCGTTATGCCCTTTCAGTGGCGCTCCGTTTTTCGTGCGAAACCCGCTGACAGCGCAGACGTAAATGTCGAGCCGTCCGTCGCCGTTTACGTCGGCCATTGTCGTGCCGGTTTGCCACTCAGACTGCCCACCGACGTCGGCCTTTTCGGTTATATCGTCGAAATGTGGCTTTTCGCCCGGTTTGGTCCGGTTTAGGTAGAGCCTGTTGACGCCCCAATTAGAAACAAAATACAAGTCGGTGAGGCCGTCGTTGTTCACATCACCCGCCGATACGCCGCCGCCATTGTAAAAATAGAGGTAGTCGATGATGTTCAGCTGCGGGGATTCGATTACCCGGTTTATAAAGCCCACGCCCGTTTGGGTCGCGTTGAGCGACTCGAATAGGGGGGGCTCATCGGGTGTAGTGCGGCAACTGACGAAGGTGACGATACAAAGAAGAAGGGCAAGTAGTCTCACAGATGGTAGGAGGGAATCGCTGACTTAACTGATTACTTTGGTTGAAAGACCCGCAGCGGGCCGTTGCACTCGCCAACCAGCACATAACGACCCACCCGCTTTACATCGCGCACGTCGCCCCTGACAAACAGACCCGATTGAGCGGGCGACAGCGTTTCGAACTGAAAATGACCCTTGTTCTTCAAGACAACGCCGTGGTTGGCGTCTACTTTGCCGAGGCGCAGGCGCAGGTACGAATTGTTGCCCATCAGCAGCAGGTCTCGTTTGCCGTCATGGTCAAAATCGTCGGGCAGAATGGCACAGATCGGGGCATATTGGGCCGATTGGGGCAGCGCGTGCGGCACGAGTTCGCCGTTGTTGTTTTCAAGCGCCAGCGTACGAATTTCGTTGATAGTGGCTTTCTGGGCGTGTTCAAGCGCCGAGGGGTCGAAAAACTGGTCGAGTGTCGCCGTCGAATAGGCCGCATAGGTCGGAAACGTGCGCCGGAGCGCCGAAATCTGATCGCCGACCTCGTCGCGGGTATGCGCGGGATACGCTTTGCCCTGAATGTAGTAGGTCATGAAAAAGTCGAGCATGCCGTTCTGGTCGAAATCGTCGTAGACGAGCGTGGCGGGTTCGTCGACCGACGCCCGGAATTGCGTGTTTCGGCCCAGGTTGCCAACGACCAGATCATCGTCGCCATCGCCGTCGAGGTCGGCTTTTTCAATGCGCGTCCACCAGCCGGAAAGGGTTGGCTGTTTGCCGGTTTCGGCTGTCAACTGCCCATGCTTGTCATTCAGCAGCGTGGTGACGGGCATCCATTCACCCACCACAACCAGATCGGGCCAGCCGTCTTTGTTCAGATCGGTCGCGACGGCGTCGGTAACCAGCCCCAACGTACCCAGCGATTTGCGGGTGAAATGCGCCTTGCCGTCGTTGATCAGCAAAATGCTTTCTTCGGCCAGTGGAAACCGCACGGGCCGCACGTGGCCACCCACAAAAAGATCGAGGTCGCCGTCGCGGTCAACATCGAGCGCCTTCACGCAGGAGCCGTTGATGTTATCGGCGGGCAACTCGGCCGGAACAAGTTTTCCGTCCTGATTGAGCCAGAGCTGATCGGCAAGTTCGGCCTGATCGCGGGGGGCGTAGTTCCCATTCACGACGAACAGATCGGGCCGTTTGTCGCCGTTCAGATCGGCCAGCACGGCGTCGGCGTTTTTGCGGGCCGGGCCGGGAGCCGGGGGCATGGGGCTTGGGGCAAAGGGCGTCGTAGCGTTATCCCTGTTCCCGAGCAGCAACGTACCTGGTTTTTCGGGCGTACCACAAATGAATACGTCAGGTACGTTGTCGCCGTTGATGTCGCCTACGGCCATTCGTGGACCCGCGTAGGAGTACTGCATCGGCAGCATCTGTTGCCGTTCAAAATCGTTGGAGGGCGCGATGGTATGGCTGTACCCCACCCCCAGCCCCTCCCCTGAAAACCAGGGGAGGGGGGCCGTCTCAGTTAAACTGGAGCGCACTACACCCCTCCCCTGGTTTTCAGGGGAGGGGCTGGGGGTGGGGTCAGCCTGTTTGTAATCAAGCGTCAGCGTCTGGTCGGTGGCAGCATTGGCGACTTGCTGGGTACGTCCGTCGGGCCAACGTACCTGAATAGTACTGGCTTTTTCCGATGTGGGCAACCCGAACAGGAGCGCGTCGTGGCTGGCTGAGAGGTAGCCGCGGGTTGGGTAAAACTCCTGCGACTGGGTCAGACCCGCCTGCGTTACGTGTACCGTGGCGCCAATGCCAAAGGGGTTACTAGCGGGTCCTTTCAGCTTTATTTTCAGGAAACGGCCCTGCTGGTTGTCGCGTTGGGTATTGCGGTAAATGCGGGCCGTTTCGTTGAGGTTGTTCGTGATCAGATCAAGGTCGCCGTCGTTGTCGAGATCGGCGTAGGCGCAGCCGTTTGAGCGCGTGTTGTCGTCGAAGCCCCATGCTGCCTGGCGGTTCTGGAAGGCCACGCTGTCGGGCTGCGTGCCGCTTATGTTTCGGAAAATGAAGTTTTTCGTGGGCGTCGATGGCATCTGCTTCAGTTGTTCGAGCAGGGGCGTGCCGCGCTGCATTTGTTCTTCGGCACTGATGTATTTGGTGAAATCGGCGTTGGTCAGGTCGCGCCCGAGCCCGTTGCTCACGAACAGATCTTTCCGCCCGTCGAGGTCGAAGTCGGCCAGGAGAGCCCCCCAGCTCCAGTCGGTCGCGGATACGCCCGCCAGTTGTCCCACTTCGGCAAACTGCCCCGAGCCACCAGCAGGCGTTCGCTGGTTGATCTGCAACATATTCCGCATGTTCTGGTGCCAAAATCCATTGCGGAGCTGCGCCTGATAGACCTGCCAGCTATCGGGCCAGATCAGCAGCTTCTGCCGGGCGTTGTCGTCGGGCAGCATGTCGAGGGTGAAAATGTCGGGTAGCTCGTCGTTGTTCACGTCGGCTACGTCGACGCCCATCGCCGAATACGATGTGTGCCCGATGCGCTCGCGTAGTTCATCGCGGAAGGCAGGGGACTGGGACTTAGGGCTTAGGGCGTGGGGCGTGGGGTTGGCGCCGCCTGTTGTTCTCTCTGGCTCCCTACTCTCTGCTCCACGCTGGTTGATATAGAGGTAATCGTCTTCGACGAAGTCATTGGCTACATACACATCGGGCCAGCCATCGGCGTTGACGTCGCTCACCGAAACCCCCAACCCAAAACCCAGCGGATTGCCCTTGATGCCTTCCTGTTCGCTGACGTCGACAAATAGCGTGGGGCGCGGGACCGGGGGCGCGGAGTTGGCTTCGCCCTTGGTTACCCCAGGCCCTATGCCCTCCGCTCTTCGCTCCACGCTCATGTTCCTAAACAGCTTATCGCCCGCGTTGTAGTCGCGTTCGGCGCGCATGACGGCGGCTTCTTTGCGCTGGTAGTTTTTCAGATTGTGGTTGATCAGGAAGCAGTCAAGGTCGCCGTCGCGGTCATAATCGAAGAAGTTGGCCTGGACCGAATAGCCCGAATCGTCGAGGCCATACTCATGGGCGCGTTCGGTAAAGCTGGGTACGTTGTCGGGGCCGTTGTGGTTATTGATAAAGAGCTGATTGCGCCGGAGTGAGTCGGGCCGCAGGCCTGAGTAGCAAACGTAGATATCAAGCCAGCCGTCAGCGTTGACGTCGGCGAGGGTAACGCCGGTTTTCCAGCCGCCCGTTCGGCCTGCCAGCGAGTTGCCCGCACCGGCGGCCCGGCCTGTACCGGCCTTATCGGTGACGTCGGTGAATTTCAAGGGCGTGTCGGGGCTGCTAGCGTTTAGATATAGCTTATTACCAACCTGATTACCCGTGAAATACAGGTCGACGCGGCCATCGTTGTTCAGATCACCCGCCGCGACCCCGGCCCCATTGTAGAAATACTCGAAGGAAAGAATATTCTCCTGCTCGGTCTCCTGAAGCTGGTTAGCAAAGCTGACGCCCGTTTGTGCGGCGTCTGTTTTTTCGAAGAGCGGGGGCTCGCTTCCGCAACCAAAACAAAGGATGGATATAACGAGCAGTACGGCAGGTTTCATAGGTACGTAAAGATAATACATCTGTGGGGGTGGGCCATCGTCCCTACCCGCTTTCGCGAGAGTGTCCGCTGAGAATCAGCCACGTACCTGTCTTTATGCAAAAAGACCGCGACTAATTGGTCGCGGTCTTTTCAGGAAATCACTTGAATGCGGCACGCAGGGTATTATTCGCTGCCGCGTTCTGGTTCGGGCGGGCACGGTGGCCCGCCCCTACACTAGTATCCGATGTTCTGCTTGAGGTTCGGGTTGGTATCCAGTGCCTGTTGCGGAATCGGGTAAACGGCGCGGTAATCGGGCGTTACTGACGGCTTCTGATCGAAGGGCTGCGTGAACGTGCCGAAGCGGATCATGTCGTTCCGGCGCCAGCCTTCCCAATACAATTCGCGACCGCGCTCGGCCAGCAGGTTTTCGAGCGTTACGGTTCCCAGCGCGGCTACACCCCGTGCGGTACGTAGTTGCGTCACCAGGCTGGCTGGCGTAGCACCGTTGGTCGCCGTGCCACCCCGCAGAATCGCTTCCGCCTTCATCAGCAGGACGTCGGCATACCGGAAGAAGACATAGTCATTGCCGGGGTTGTCAGGACGAACCGGGTCAATCGGGTATTTGATAACCCGGATACCGCTGGCCTCACCCGCATACAGCAGGTTGAGCTGCGGCGTGAAATTGAGCGGATTACCCGCCCGGTCTGTCAACTGACGGCCATTTTTGTCGGTTTGCACACCGGCCAGGAAGCCCGCCCGGATACCCGTCGAATCGGTCATGCCCGGAATTGCCGCGCTCCGGCGCTGATCGTTTGCGTCGAAGCTCTGGTAGAAGTTAGCCAGCGTCGTGAAGCCGTTCCAGCCACCCCCAAAGGGTTGGTTGTAGTGCATCGTCATCCGGTAGCGGTTCTGTACGCTACCGACAGCGGCTCCGCGCTCGTTCTGAATCACGAAAATCAACTCGTTCGACAGGGTCGTGTTGTCCCAGTGGAAGTTGTCGAAATACTGACCAGCCGGTTCCAGCGAATAGTTGCCACTCGCGATGATCGCATCACAGTTGGCAATCACCTGGTTCATGTCGGCTGCCGGGAACGTAAACGGACCAGCGGGCGTCTGCGGGCTGTTGGTAAAGACGGCCCGGTTCAAATACACTTTGGCCATCAGGAAACGAGCGGCATCGCGCGTGGCCCGGCCCGGCGACTTGGTTGCCGGGAGGTTGGCAATCGCGTAGGTCAGGTCGTCGATAATAAACTGCGTCGCTTCCGTGCGGCTCAATACGCGCGGGTTCGTGTCGAAGCTGTCGGTTGCTTCCCGGAACGGAACCTGCCCATACAAATCCACGATGTTGAACATGAAGAAGGCTCGCAGGAAACGCGCCTGCGCTTGTACCGACGTGTTGTTGGCCGTAGCCGCTGCCGCCGCAACCTCCGTTGTGCGGAACAAGCCGGTGTTCAACTGGTTCCAGGCGCCGATAATCTGGTTGTGCGTGGCATCCCAGGTGTGCTGGTGCAGTCGACGCCAGGTACCGAAGTCGTCCCAGTCGGTGCCGCGCGTTGGCCCCATCATCTCATCCGACGAGTGTTCCTCCATGGCGTAGGTGTTCGCCTGGTCGGTGAGGGGGTTCAACTGTTGGTAAGCGCCGTTCAGGAGTTGTTCCAGGTTTGCAGAAGCTCCCCCGGCATCGATTGTCGTGGGTCGGTCCAGCACGCGGTCTTCCAGATTCGTGCAGCCGGCCGAGGCTATCAGTAGGGCACTGGCAGCCAGGAGCGGAAATTTAAGAGTTGTGTTCATTGAGTTTAATAACGTTAAACGACATCCGGTTCTGATTGGCTGAATCGGATCGTCGAGCAGCTTAGAATGAGGCACTCAGACCCAGCGTGAACGTGCGGGCCGACGGGAACGACGTGTAGTCGATGCCCAGCGAAGGCACACCATCCAGCGTTTTGTTGGTATTTACTTCCGGATCGATACCGGTGTAGCCGGTCAGCAGCAACAGGTTCTGGCCCGTCAGCGACAGACGCAGGTTGCGGATGCCCGACGTTGCTGGCAGGTTGATACCCCGGCTCAGCACCACGTTCGAGAGGCGGACGAAGTCGCCTTTTTCGAGGAAACGCGTTGATACAACGGGCGGGTTCAGGCGGTTTTCGCCGTTGGTCACCACGTCGCGCGTCACGTTACGACCAATACCCAGGTTGCCTTTTACGAAAATGGCGTTCTTGGTATTGTTGTAAAGGTAGTTGCCACCCGCACCCGTAATGAACAGGTTCAGCCCCCAGCCTTTGTAGCCCAGGTTGTTGGTCAGGCCGAAGTTGTAGGTCGGAATGGCCGAGCCCACGTAGGCCAGTTGCAGGGTGGGGTCGGTGTAGGTACCAAAGCCCTGCTCATCGAAGCCCGTGAAGGTGGGCATGAAGAACGAGAACAGCGGCCGACCACCCACGATCCGTTGCGCATAGGCACCCGACAGACCTTGTCCGTTGATAGCACCGGCGTTATACAGACCGTTGAAATCCGACACCTGGTTTTTGATAAACGTCGCATTGGCCGATACATCCCAGGTGAAATCGCTACCGCGCACTACGTCGTAGTTTACGGCCAGCTCAACACCCCGGTTGCTCACATTGGCAGGCAGGTTGATCCAGCGGGCGCGGGCCGGTGCCGGCGCAGCATACAGGGCTTCAAACAGCAGATCGGTCGTGTTCTTGTCGAAGTAATCGATCGTGGCAGTCAACCGGCCATCCAGGAAGCCCAGGTCAAAACCAGCGCCAAACTGCCGGGTTTGCTCCCAGCGCAGGTTCGGGTTGTCGACCAGGTCGCGGCTGGTAGCGTTGTTGTTGGCATCGTAGGCGTAGCGAACGTTGGTGATGTTCGCCGGGAACTCCTGGTTACCCGTGATCCCGTAGTTAGCCCGGAACTTGATGTCGACGCCTTTGCCTTTCAGGAACTCTTCTTCCGAAATTTTCCAGCCTGCTGCAAACGACGGGAACGTACCGTACTTGTTCTGCGGGCCAAACTTCGACGAGCCATCGACCCGAACCGTTGCGGTCAGCAGGTACTTGTCGTTGATGTTGTAGTTCACCCGACCGAAGTATGACTGCAACTCGCTTTCCAGCAGATCAGATCCCGCTTCAAACGCTTTGTTCTGGCCTGAGTTGTTTACGCCCGTAATGTTGTTGGCGTAGGGGAACACGGCCGTTGGTTGGAACAACTGCGCCTGAATGAAGCTGCCTTTGCTCTGAAACTTCTGATAGGCAAAGCCCAAGAGGGCATCGAAGGCACCGGGGCCCAGTTTCCGATTGTAGCTCAACGTGTGCTCGAGCAGCTGGCTTTGGCGTGACCGGTTCTGAATGACGGCCCGACCAGCGTTTTGCGCGATGGATTCGCTAAAACCGGGCAGGTTACGCTGAATCGACGTGCGCCGCTCTGATACTGAGTTGTCGATACCCACGTTCAGTTTGTACGACAGCCCTTCGATGATCCGCCACGTAGCACTCACGTTACCCAGCGTCCGGCTAGTGTTCCCAACGTCGTCGATGCCATTAAGCAGCGACACCGGGTTACGGAACGCCACGCCATTAGGCACGGCACCCGCATACCCGTCCGGGTTGTAATAACGGCCCTGACTGTCATAGATTGGGTACGTTGGGTTGGCCTGAATGGCCGCCCCGATCAGGTTGCCCTGATAGCCCGCGTTGTCGCCGTTCGGAATGTAAATGTCACGCACGCCCGCCGTTGTCAGCTGCATGTCGATCGTCACCTTGTCGTTGAACAGTTCGTGCGAGGCGTTGATGCGGCCCGTGATCCGGCGCAGACCGGCTTTCTTGATGATCCCCTGCTGATCGGAATAACCCAGCGAGAAATTGTAACGGGTATCGTCGTTGCCGCCGCCGTAGCTGATGTTGTAGTTCTGCGATACGCCCGTTTGGAAAATCTGGTCCTGCCAGTTGGTGTTAGCCGATGCGCTGTTGATTGGCGTAATGGCTACGCCCGCGCTCTGAAGCGCCGCCGGGTATTCGGCTGCCGACAGCAGATCGTAGCGTTTCAGCGGTGAGCTGATGCTGGTATTAGCCGAAATGTTCAGCGTCCGCTGGCCAGCTTTGCCTTTCCGGGTCGTGATCAGCACCACACCGTTGGCACCCCGTGCCCCGTAGATAGCCGCCGATGAGGCGTCTTTCAGTACCGAAATGTTCTCGATATCGTCGGGGTTCAAAAACGTGAGCGGGTTCCGGGCTGTTTGCGTCCCCGTTCCGAAATCGCGACCACCATCCGATACGTCACCCCCGTCAAGAGGTACACCATCGACCACATAAAGCGGGTTGTTGTTCGACCGGATCGACGTCGTTCCCCGAATACGGATGTTGACGCCTGCGCCCGGTTCGCCACTGGCGGGCGTGATCTGGATACCGGCCGCACGGCCTTGCAGCAGCTGCTCCGGCGTCGCAATTACCCCTTTGTTGAAGTCTTTCGTGCCCACTGAGACGACAGACCCGGTGGCGTCTTTCACGCGCTGGGTACCATACCCTACAACCACCACCTCGCTCAGCGTTTTGTTGTCTTCAACGAGCGTAATGTCGATCGTCTGGCGGTTGCCTACGGTTACTTCCTGCGTTGCGTAGCCGATCGAGCTAAACACCAGGACCGATGTAGGCGTAATGCCGGTCAACCGATATTTGCCTTCGGCATCGGTGGTTGAGCCTCTCGTCTGACCTTTGATCTGAACCGTAACACCGGGCAAGCCGATGCTACCGCCCGATTCGGTCACTTTACCGGTTACGGCAGCTTCCTGCGCGAACGCACAGGAGATGGTAAAGAGCATGAGCAGCGTGAAAACTGCTTTCCATAGGTTTGCAAGTGTGTTGATAGCCGGCCTGTGTCCTGCATCAACAACCTGACCCACTGTTGAGTAGGGTTTGTTGTCCATAAATGGTTGACTTGTTAAGAAATTGGCTTATAAACCATTCCTTTCGCCTTGCTTGATTACGAAAGCAGACAAAGCCAAACAGACAACCGGGACGTCGGCAAAGGGTATGTAAAGGAGATGTCACGTTGAGTATTGACTCTTTCTGTTCTGTAACTGTACAAAACAGGTATGGTCTATAGGGCAAATTACAATAATAAGATTGAAAAGTTCAAACGGGGGCCAGCACATCTTGTCAATAAAAGGCGGATATTGATTAAATAGACACTTACTTATTGGTGTGAATAGAGGGTGAAAGCCATTATTCGCTAATTATCAGTCGATGATTAGTAAAAAACAGGTTGATAAAAAGGAAGTCGTTATACTATATATGGCTATATCAACAGCCGCTAGCTGCTCTGGATAAACCACTCATTAGCAGCTAGCGGGTCGGTCTACTGGGCGATGAGTATCGATAGCTAGCGAAAGCTAATTCGGAGTTGACTCCCCACAGGCCAGGTGCAGGCGATTGGCTGAAAAAAGGCTCACCGAACCCGGCTCAATACGGGTCTGGCGTCATTGATAAGGCTCAGCAGGTAACGCTGTTTCCCAATGGTCAACGGGCTGATCTGCTTAACTTCGCCGTTAGTCAGGTAGCCGCTCTGCCGACTCGACAGCACCTGAAACGTACCCTTATGATTCATCAGAACCAGGCCCTGACAGGCGTCGATCATGCCTAATTGAGGCGTGAAATGGGTGAAGTTGCCACCCAGCACGAGGTCTTTCCGGCCATCGTTGTTGAGGTCTTCGCAGGCAATGGCGTTTACGCAGGTCATCTGCACGGCGGCGGGCAGATCACGCACCGTAAAATGAGGCTCACCACCCGGCCCTTTGCCATCGTTTATGGCAACAATGGAACGGCGATACGTAAGCGTTTTGACCTGTGCCTTGTCGAGCACGTCGGCGGTAAACAGGTCCTGTAGCGATTTCGTAGCGTAATCGCTGTGTTTGAGGATTTTGGTTTTTAGAAACGGAAACTGATCGGCCATTTCGCGTTTCAGGAATACAGGTATGTCGCGCCCGTCGATCGTTTTGGTGGTCACCTTGTCGAGGATACCATTCTTGTCAAAATCGTTGACCCAGAGTTTCAGCGGGTGGTCGGCGTCGGCAGCTAGGGAAAAGTTATCACCGAGGTTACCCAGCACCAGATCGTTATCCCCATCGCCATCGAGATCGGCCACGGCTACGCTGCCCCACAGTCCGTTGATGTTGGCCAAACCCGTGTTCAGTTTTGAAAAACGACCATTGGCATACCCAAAAACAACCGGCTCCATCCAGTCGCCAACAACCACCAGTTCGGCGCGGCCGTCGCCCGTCAGGTCGGCCCAGGTGGCATCGCGTATCATGCCCGCCTTCGTTAGCTCAGGCGCAAGGCGCGGGGCTACATCGGTAAACTCGCCCACACCGTTGTTCTGGTACAGGTAACTCGTTGGGGTAACACCATACTCTTTGGGGTAACTGCGGCTGCCCACAAACAGGTCAAGGTCGCCATCATTGTCGAAGTCGTAGGGCGTCACCACGGCGGTGTTCATGGTGGCGGGTGGCAAGGCGCGGGCGTTCAGCGCAAACTGCCCTTTGCCATCGTTCATGAATAGACGATCGCGCAAAGTACCCGACCCCGTAGGAGCTTCGTTGCCGCCGCTGCCTACATACAGATCGAGATCGCCGTCCTTATCAGCGTCGAAGAAGAGGGCGGCCGTGTCTTCAAAGTCCTTGAACTGGGCCATCGACGGCTGGGTTGAGACTGTGAAACCGCTGCCCGTTTGCAGGTAGAGCTGTCCGCCCTGCCCCCTCGCTCCGCAAATGTAGACATCCTGCCGACCATCGCCGTTAACATCGCCAATGGCCGCTTTGGGGCCTTCCTGCGACAGCTTCATCGGGATGTTCCGCTCGTCAAAGAAATCTTCGTACCGATCCTCCAGGTGCGGGGCAAACGGTGCAGGTACGTCGGTGAGGAGTAAAGACCCCGCCCCCAGCCCCTCCCCTTGAACTAAGGGGAGGGGAGAACCCTCGCGGAGCTTTTGCTCCCCTCCCCTTGAACTAAGGGGAGGGGCTGGGGGTGGGGTCTTTGCATCCTTGTGGGCCAGCGTCAGTGTTGTGCCCGCTTTAGGCGTCCGCACCAACGTACTACGATCGTCGGGCCAGGTGACGCGTACGGAATCGATGCGGGGCAACGTACCCAGCCCAATGGTCTGTACGTATTCGGTGCTCGACTGGAAACCGCGCGAGGGCGCAATGTACCGGCTGATGATCTGTCCGTTGGCAAACACCTCGATCTTCGACCCGATCGCATAGGTGTTCTGGCCATCGCCGGTCAGTTTTACTTTCAGGAATTGGTTACCCGCGGCCTGCTTCTCGGCGTGATTCTGGTACACAAAGCAGGGTTGGTTAACATTGTTGACGACCAGATCGAGGTCGCCATCATTGTCGAGATCACCGTAGGCGGCCCCGTTGGAGAAACTGGGCTCATCCAGGCCCAGCTCCGCCGCTTTTTCGGTGAAGCGCAGGTTCTTGTTGTTGCTAAAGAAGCAGTTCGGAATGGGCCGTGACGGCATATTCTTGACGATCTCATCGAACTGCTTTTTCTCGCCCGACAACACCATTTTCTGAGCTACCTCGTTGGCGAAGAAGTCAATAAAATCCTGATCGATGATATCGTTGTAGATGCCATTGCAAACAAAGAGATCGTTGTACCCGTCGTTTTCGGCATCGAATAGCAAGGCGCCCCAACTCCAGTCGGAAGCGGCAACACCGGCGTAATTAGCGATTTCGCTGAACGTGCCGTTCTGGTTATTGAGTTGGAGGCAGTTTTGCTGAAGCTGCTTATAAAACCCTTTGTCGCGTTTCAGCCCGGCTACGTAATGGTTCTCGAAGGAAGTCGTGGTTTTGAGTCGTAGCTCATCGCGCGGTAGCATTTCCGTCGTGAAGATTTCCGCATAGCCATCGTTATTGATGTCGCCCATATCGGCCCCCATCGACGCGATGCTCAAGTGCTTCATCCGCTGCTCGATTTCTTCCTTGAACCCTGTATGCCGACCTGCCGCGTCGTGCTGATTGATGTACAGGTAGTCTTTCTCGAAGAAGTCGTTCGAGACGTAGATGTCGGGCCAGTTATCGCCGTTGACATCGCCGATGGTCACGCCCAGCCCAAAGCCAATCAGGCTGCTGTAAATGTTTTCTTCCTTAGAAACGTCAACGAAGAGCGGGGCTGTGGGCGTGGAGCCAATGGCCTGGGTGCCCTTTATTCTCCGTTCCACGCTCATATTGCGCATTAACCGGTCGCCGCCGCCTTTCAGAAAATCCTTGACGGGCCACTCACTGGCGGGCAGGGAGCGGTTATTTTCGAAGTTGAGCGTGTTGACCGGGATGAAACTGTTGTTCAGAATGTAGCAGTCGAGATCGCCGTCTTTGTCGTAATCGAAAAAGGCGGCGTGCGTTGTGTAGCCGTTGTCGTCGAGGCCATATTGGTGCGCTTCTTCTTTAAACGTGGGAACGCCATCCGGGCCATTGCCCTGGTTGATGTACAGTTCTTTCCGCTGATCGACCCCTTTCTGGTAACCCGCGTAACAGACGTAGATGTCGAGTCGGCTGTCGTTATTGATGTCGACCATCACGACGCCCGTTCCCCATTTACCCTTGCTACCAACGCCAGCCTGCTCCGTGACGTCGTCAAACGTCCACGGTTTGCCGCCCTGCTTGCCCCGGTTGATGAACAGCTTGTTTGACCCCATGTTGGCGGTAAAGAAAACATCCGCCCAGCCGTCGTTGTTGAGGTCGCCGATGCCGACGCCGCCCCCGTTGTAGAAGTTCCGGTAGTTGAAAATGTTGAAGTCGGCCTTGTTTTCGACCTTGTTCTGGAAATTGATGCCAATGGCCTCGTTGTCCATTTTCTCGAACAACGTGTCTTTAGCAGGGCCTTGACAGGCCGTAAAGCCAACCGTAAAAAGTAGCAAACAGGCGGCTGTTTTTAGGCAATTGAACGGCTTATGTAGTTGGGTGGCCATCCAGAAAGGCCGCGGAAAGAAGGTGCGTATCACAGGTTGGTTAGAAAAAAACGCTCGCCTCGGGTAAGCTTTCCAGCTTGACGGGCGGCCGTTTATAAATAATGTCAGCCGTTATATCATTCCACTTTTCGGGCATAGCCATGTGCGCATACTTGCCACCTTTGCCCTCGATGTGGATGATGATTTTCTCGCGCGACAGGTGATCGACGGTAATGATACCGTCGGTCATGAGGTAGCCGATGCCGTATTGATTGGCCTTATCGGTAATTCGGCCCATCATAACGCTGGCATTTAGCTGGTTATTGGCGTAAACGGGCTTGCTAAATGGCTTGTTGCTGTACCAGTGTTCACCATTAAAGGTAACGATCACGTTGCTCTCAAATTGGTCGAACAGGCTGATTTTGAAAAATCGATCGCTGGCGGCGACGGTGCCGGTAAAAACGGACGAGTCCGGGTAAAAGGGTTGGCCGTCGATGGTTACCCGAATGCGGGCCTGACCATCCTTCAGCGATTTTAGTATCTCATCCTGGCTAACGGAGGGTTTACAGGCAAAACTCAGGATACCTATCCATACTACTAATCCTACTTTCCACATAATTGGGATAAAGTTACAGCGCAAATGGGGATTCTACTGAAAGCAAAAATGCCCGGCTGAGCGGGCATTTTTGTGTCATGGTATGACTTGAAGTCTAGTAACCCGCGTTCTGCTTCAAATTCGGGTTCGAAGCGAGTGCGTCAGACGGGATCGGGTACAGCACCGTGTTTGCGCTCTTATTGTCGACGCCCGTGCCAGTGGTGAATTTGCCGTAACGAACTTCAACGGTCCGTTTGCCACCTTCCCAATACGTTTCACGTCCGATTTCATCGAACATCGTATCTTCAGTCAGGGCGGTCAGGGTTGACGCTTTCCGGGTAGCCCGTAGCGCGTTTACGGTTGCCAGCGCAGCTGCCGTGTTTCCGCTGCGCAGTTGCGCCTCGGCCTTCATCAGATACGCATCGCCGTAGCGAATGAGGATGTACTTGTTGGCATCGGCCGGGTGGTATTTGATTACGCGGATACCTTTATCCGTAGGGCAGCCCGACAGAACGACGTCGCGGGTAAACTGCAGGGGCTTGTTGGCCCGGCTGTCGTTCAGCGCTTTGCCTTTGTCATCGTATTGCTGACCGATCAGGAACCCTTTGCCGATACCTGAGAATTGCGTACCATCTTTTTTCGCAGGAATGCCTTTCCGCATGTCGTTATTCTCAAACTTATCGTAGAAGTCAGCCAGCGTGGTGAAGCCATTCCAGCCAGATGGATTCTGATCGTAGTGGAGGGTCATCATCCAGCGGTTCTGCGGGTTACCCTGCGCACCGGTCAGGATAATTTCGTTGGCGGCACTGGTCGTAAAGTTGTCGAAGTAGTTGGGATTCAGTTTGAAACCCGCCGCCGTGATGGCATCGACGTACTTCACTACATTATCCATATCAGCCTTGTCGAAGGTGTAGGGGCCTTCTGGCTTCGTTGACTTGTACACCGCTTTGTTCAGGAACAGCTTAGCCAGCAGGTAGTTGGCCGATGCCTTGCTGGCAACAGCGTTCTCGGCGGCTGTAGCACTGGCTTCAGAGAGCGCAGGAAGTGCCTCGGTCAGGTCTTTGACAATGAAATCAAAGGCTTCCGAGCGAGTCATTACCTTCGGGTTGTCGTTAACGCCCTGATTAACATCGCGGTAAGGTACTTGTCCCCAGTAATCCATGACGTGGAACATGTTCCAGGCACGCAAAAACTTGGCCTGAGCTACCTGAGCCGGCGTCGAAGATGACGTAGCAATGATCTGCGTGGTTTTGAAAACCTCTGAGTTCAGGTTATTCCACGAGTTCAGGATACCTGAGTGGGTGGCATCCCACGTGTGCTGATCCAGTGTACGCCATACCCCATTATCACCCCAGTCGACCCCGCGGGTAGGCGGAATCATTTCGGCAGTGGTATGCACACCAAGTGAATAAATGTTCGCCTGGTCAGAGAAGTTGTTACCGAGGTTATTGTAAGAGGCTTGCAAGGCGTCTGCCACATTGGGCAGACCGGCAAACGTACCTGCCGAAGACGCTGGAACCACAATGGATGAGGTTTCCTTTACGGTCAGGTCCGTACAAGCCGACATAGCGGCAATAAAAGCGCCAGTCGTTAGTGCACTAAGTACTAGACTGTTTTTCATGTTAGTAGTTGCTTACGATTTAGAAAGTGAATGTAGCGCCTAGCGTGAACGTGCGGGCACGGGGGTAAGCCGTGTAGTCGATACCCAGCGAGGGTACACCGTTCAGCGACTTGTTCGTGTTTACTTCGGGATCCTGACCCGTATAGCTCGTCAAGACAAACAGGTTCTGGCCCGTGAGGAAGAGACGTACATTTGACAATGTTGACGAGTTTTTCGGGTTGATACGGTACCCAATGTTGACGTTCTGCAGCCGGACAAATGAGCCATTCTCCAGAAAACGGGTCGACACGTCAGGTGCGTTGAAAGCGCCTTCTGCCAGGCTAGGTACGTTACGGGTTACGTTACGACCGTTGTTGTAAGAGCCTTTGGTGAAGTAGGCATTGGCCGTGTTGTTATAGACGTAGTTACCGGCAACAGCGTTGAAGAACAGGCTGGCCGTCCAGTTGCCATACCGGAAGTTGCTGGTCAGGCCACCCGTGAACTTCGGAATGGGCGATTTGCCAATGAACTTCTGTACGTCACCACCGATGTAAACCGAGTTGCCGGCTTCGTCGTAGCCACCAAACTCACGCAGGAAATACGCGAAAAGCGGCTGGTTGTTGGCGATACGTTCAGCATATGCACCCGTCAGCCCCTGGCCACTGATGGCACCCGTGTTGATGATGCCACCGTAGTTTTTGAGGATGTTGTGGTTGTAAGCACCGTTCACGCTGATATCCCAACCGAAGTTTGTCTTGTCAACAGCTACGTAGTTCAGAGCGAGTTCAACACCACTGTTGATTACATTGCCATCAATGTTTTTCCAGACGAATGGGGTCAGTGCAGGCTGCGCAGAGGCTACCTGAATGAGCAGATTCTGCGTGTTTTTCTGGTACACATCAAGGCTACCCGTCAGGCGGTTGCCCGTGAAGGCAAAGTCAATACCACCGTTGATTTGCGTAGCGGACTCCCACTTCAAGTCGGGGTTCGGGAAGGCCTCTGAGTTAAGCCCGCCTCCCGATACGTTGCGACCGCCGGTCTGAATCGTGTACTCACCATAACGCTGCCGTTGTACGTACAGGTTGTGGGGGATCGACTGGTTACCTGTTACCCCGTAACCAAAGCGCACTTTGAGGTCGGCGAATACGTTTTTCGGGATGAAATCCTTGTTGATCAGCTTGTAAGCTACAGCCGCCGATGGGAAGTAACCATACTTATAGTTCGGTCCGAAACGGGTTGAACCGTCAGCGCGCAACGTACCCGTCACGATCAAATCGCCAAGACCCAGGTTTACCCGGCCGAAGTAAGATTGCAGTTCATCCTTCGTGTAGTTCGTGTTGGCAATGACGCTACCAATCAGGTTCTTGTTCGGATCTGAATTGTAGACCGTCGAGGCCGAAGCTGCGTTCTGAATCATCAGATCCAGGTCACTCGTCAGGAAGTTAGTTGCCGATGCTTTCTGGTAGAAGTAATCGAAGCTCTGGTAAGAGTACCCCAACAGGGCGCTGAGATCAACCTTGCCCAACTGCTTGTTGTACGTGAAGTAGTTCTCCCACAGGTTGTTGTCAATCTGAATATCCGTCAGGTACAGGCGTCCCTGATTCTGGATGTCCTGATACCCCAGGTCACGCGAGAAGGCCGACTTCCGCGACGACATCGACTTGTCAAAACCGTATACCGTTTTGAATTTCAGACCGTCCAGGATTTCGAATTCAAGGTTGATGTTACCAACGGCCCGGAGCGTCTTGGTGTTGTCTTTCGACAGGCTCAGCAGGGCTTGCGGGTTGGGTTCAGCTACGTTGGTCGACTGGTAGAGTGAACCATCGGCGTTATAGACAGGCAGCGTCGGGTTCGACTTCAGGATACCGGCCAAGAGGTCACCCTGGTAACCGGCATTGTCGGTAACGGGGATGTTGCCATCCTTAGTTTGCGATACCGTAGCCTGCACACCAATGTTCAGCCGGTTATTGATGAACTTTTTGTTCCCATTCAGGCCAATGCTAATCCGGTTTAGCGAGCTCTTCTGCATGATACCCTGCTGATCGAGATACCCCAGCGAGAACCGGTAGTTGCCCGTATTATCGCCGGCTCCGTAGGCCAGGTTTTGCTGGTTGGTTACGCCGGTGCGGAACAGAATGTCCTGCCAGTCGGTGCGGGAGCCACGGTCGTTAGAGGGCTGCAGCTTGGCATATTCGTCCGGGCTTAACAGGTCGTACCGCTTTGTAATGTTGCTGATACCAATTGAGGGCGAATATTCAAGCGTTCCTTTGCCACCTTTGCCTTTTTTGGTCGTAATCAATACGACACCATTGGCGCCCCGTGCCCCGTAGATGGCCGTAGCCGACGCATCTTTCAGAATGTCCATCGACTCGATGTCGTTGGGGTTCAAGAAGTTGAGGGGGTTACGGGCTGATGAGCTGCCGATCCCTGAGTTATCACCACCCGACGAGGTTTCGTCGCCGCTGAGGGGAACGCCATCAACAACGAAAAGTGGGTTGTTACCATTCCGAACCGACGATGTACCCCGGATACGGATGTTGATCGGGCCGCCCGGCTCGCCGTTGCCCTGCGTGATCGCCACACCCGGCACACGGCCCTGCATGAGCTGCTCAGGCGAGATGATTACCCCCTTGTTGAAGTCTTTGGTACCGATGGCGTTGACAGCGCCGGTCAGGTCCTTCTTCTTAACGGTACCATAACCGATAACGACAACCTCATTCAGCGTTTTGTTGTCTTCCTGCAGAGTTACGTCGATCGTTGACCGGTTGCCAACGGTAATTTCCTGATTTTCAAACCCTACAAAGCTGTATACGAGTACGGCGTTATTCGCTGCATTAATCTTGTAATTCCCGTCGGCATCGGAGTTGGTACCCCGTGTTGTGCCTTTCACACTGATACTTACGCCCGGCAGGCCCCGCCCACCTGCATCCTTCACTTTACCCGATATGCTGTTGTCTTGGGCAAACGTCAACTGGCTGCTCAATGTCAGCAATAGTATGAGCATTGCCAGAGCGCCTGCTTTCAGAAAGACCAGGGCAGGCTGCATACGCCGGGTGGTTACGGCGCTACCTACTAAGTAGGAATTGTGCATCATAGGTTTAAAAATGGTTAGCAATAGATTTTGGTAAACATTTATCACGATCAGGGTTAAGCCTTATTTCTAAGTAAAAAGCAAGTAGTATTCTGGTTGTGGTTGCTATGCGCAGAATCGCTCTACACTGCATTTCTAGGAGAAATTATTGCCGTAAGCCCTGAAATGAGTGGCGAATTACAATAAATAGTTAGTAAGATACAATAGAAAGATAATTAAAATTAGTCGTATTAATACGCATGTAATGTACTGTACTAATTGTAAATATTGACACATGTACTTAATGATTTACATTAATTGAGTATTTTTTCTATATAGGTAATGAGCTAATTATCAGTAAAACTTTTTGGCTCTATTGTCGAGGCTACCGCTGTATGTCGGCTTCTATGGGGTAAGATATGTGCGGGTCTCTAGTGTGCTTTTATCGTACCTTTATCCACCAGAAATAGTCCCACGGATGCCCGCCAGGGTTTCTGTTCATTGACCGTTACGAATGATTGCTCACGACGAATCAATAGTCTTGCCCGCCGACTATACCGGCGACTTTTTCACTGACGATACGCTACGGACCCTTTACGCCACCGATGCATCGGCCTATCGCGAGATGCCCCGCGCCGTGGCCATTCCCCGTACGGTTGACGACCTGAAGGTTTTAATTCGGCTGGCACAACAGCAGGGAATACCCCTTATTCCGCGTACCGCCGGTACGTCGTTGGCGGGTCAGGTTGTGGGCGCGGGTATTGTGGTAGATGTGTCGAAACACTTCACGAAGATTCTGGAAATCAATCCCGACGAGCGCTGGGTACGTGTACAGCCAGGTGTTGTCCGGGATGAACTGAATCTGTTTCTGAAGCCCTACGGCCTTTATTTCGGGCCCGAAACCAGCACCGCCAACCGGGCCATGATTGGTGGTATGGTGGGTAACAATTCATGCGGCTCCAACTCAGTGGTGTACCGGGCTACCCGTGAGCATACATTGGCCGTGAAGGCGCTGCTGGCTGACGGATCGGAAGTGGCGTTCAGTAGCCTATCGGGTTGGGACTACACCAAAGCCGTGGCCGAAGCGAGCCGTAAGGTCGGGCAAACCCCCGCCGACCAGCCCACGCTGGCCGATCAAATTCTGCTAAAAACCAATGCTATACTGGCCAATCCGACGAACCAGGCCGAGATACGGGCGCAGTTCCCGAAACCCACGATTGAGCGCCGCAATACCGGTTACGCGCTTGACGAACTCCTTAACTGCGAGCCGTTTACGCCGGGTGGTGAGCCGTTTAACTTTTGCAAGCTCATTGCCGGTTCGGAAGGGACACTGTGCTTTCTAACCGAAATCACGCTGAATCTGGTGCCGCTGCCGCCCAAAGAAGGGGGCCTGGTGTGCGTGCATTGCCACACCATCGACGAGTCGTTGCGCGCGACGCTGGTGGCGTTGAAGTATAAGCCGCAGGCCGTTGAACTGATTGACGACATCATTCTGGAGCGGGCCGATTCCAACGCCGAGCAGCGTAAGAATAGCTTCTTCGTGCAAAAAACGCCCACGGGAGGCTTCCCAATTATCCTGGTTGTCGACCTGTCGCGGGCCACGCGGGCGGAGGTGGAAGAAGCCGCCGTGCAGATGGAAGCCGAGATGCGGGCGGCGGGGCTGGGCTACCATTACCCGCTACTGTTCGGCGACGATACCAAAAAGATCTGGATCTTACGGAAAGCCGGTCTGGGCCTGTTGGGCAATTTACCCGGCGACGAAAAGGCGGTGGCGGTTATTGAAGATACGGCTGTCGACGTCAACGACCTGCCCGACTACATCCGCGAGTTCAACGAGATTTTGAAAACCCACAACATGGCGTCGGTGCACTATGCCCACGCCGGTTCGGGCGAGTTGCACCTGCGGCCAATCATCAACCTGAAAACAGCCGAGGGCCATCGCCAATTCCGGCTGATTGCCGAGGAGATCGCCACGCTGGTGAAGAAATACAACGGCTCGCTGTCGGGTGAGCACGGCGACGGGCGGCTGCGGGGCGAATTTATTCCGCAGATGGTGGGGGCGCACAACTACGAACTCATGCGGCAGGTGAAGCAGCTTTGGGACCCCAAGGGCATCTTCAACCCCGGCAAGATCGTCGACACGCCGCCGATGGATACGTACCTACGTTACGAGGCCAACCAGCAGACGCCCGATTTTCAGACGTACTTCCGGTATCACGACCAAACTGTGTTGCAACATGCCGAGCAGTGCAATGGCTCGGGTGATTGCCGCAAAACAGAGCTATCGGGCGGAACGATGTGCCCGAGCTACATGGCGACCCGCAACGAAAAAGATACGACGCGGGCACGGGCCAATATCCTGCGCGAGATGCTGACGCGTTCGCCCAAGGAAAACCGCTTCGACCACGACGAGATCAAGAAGGTGTATGACCTCTGCCTGTCGTGCAAGGCCTGTAAGTCAGAATGCCCCTCTAATGTGGACGTGGCGAAACTGAAGGCGGAGTTCCTGCAACATTATTACGATGCCAACGGCGTGCCGATCCGGTCGCAGCTGGTTGCCAATTTTGCGCGGTTGTCGGGGCTGGCCAGTTACGTGCCCTGGGCCTGGAATGCTGTGCTGGGTACGTCGGCGCTACGCCGGATCGCCAACCGGCTCGTTGGTTTCCACCCCGACCGTACCATGCCGTTGCTACACAGCACAACGCTCTCGGCCTGGCTTAAACGTACTTGGCCAACGGCGCCCGAAAACAAACCCGTAGGCGGCAAGAAAGTGTATCTGTTTGCCGACGAGTTCACCAACTTCAACGACGTATCGGTAGGCCAGAAAGCCGTTCGGTTGCTCGGTAAGCTGGGATATGAGGTGATCCTGCCCGAGCATGGCGAAAGTGGGCGGGCAGCCCTCTCGAAGGGGATGCTGAAATACGCGAAAAAGCTGGCCGAACGGAATATTCTGGCCCTGCGCGGACTGGTCACCGACGACAGCCCACTCGTTGGCTTGGAGCCCTCGGCCATCCTGACCTTCCGCGACGAATACCCCGATCTGGTCGATGTGTCGCTGGCTGAGGATGCCCGGCAGATCGCCAAAAATGCGTTGACGTTCGAGGAGTTCATCGCCCGCGAGCTGGATAACAAACGCATCGATCCGCAGGTATTCACGGAGGCGAAGCGGCTGGTGAAAGTGCACGGCCACTGCCAGCAAAAAGCGGTGTCGAACATGGCCCACAGCAAGCGGATTCTGGCCTTACCAAAAAACTACACCGTGGAGCTGATCCCGTCGGGCTGTTGCGGAATGGCGGGCTCATTTGGCTACGAAAAAGAGCACTATGAGGTGTCGATGCAGGTGGGTGAGTTGGTGCTGTTGCCGACGGTACGCGAGCAACCGGCCGACGTAATCATCGCCGCCGCCGGTACGTCGTGTCGCCATCAGATTCACGATGGGGCGCACCGCACAGCCCTTCATCCGGCGGAGGTGCTGTATGAGGCCCTGCGGTAAGAAGTGGGCGGCAACGTACCCAGAACCGTCTATCCGATACTCGCCTCATAGTTCGGCGTATCCTGTTATTTTTACAAGTAAATAGGTACGTTACCCTCGTTGGTGACGCTGCCGCAACGCTGTTTTCAATGAAAAAACTACTTGTCGCTGCCGCCTGCCTCGTAAGCTGGCAGGGTTTGGCACAGACATCTTCGTCAACTAGTAGCACCGCGGGCTACGACCAGAAAGCCCTTTTTCACCCGCTGTTCAACATGCAGCCGGGCAACGATTACCGGACGGGCAGCGGTGCGCCGGGGCCACGCTATTGGCAGAACCGCTCCGATTACAAAATCAACGTTAGCCTCGACGACGTGCAGAACGTGGTGACGGGCGAGGTGGAGATCACCTATAAAAACAACTCACCCGAATCGCTCAATTACCTCTGGTTGCAACTCGATCAGAACGCGTTCAGCGATACGTCGCGGGCAGCCAAAACAACGCCCATTCAGGGGGGGCGCTTCGGGAACAAAGACTTCAGCGGTGGCTTTGGCATCACGGCCGTGCAGGTGGAACAGGGCGCGAAAAAGTTTGCACCCGCCAACTACGTGCTGACGGATAGCCGGATGCAGGTGAAACTGGGCGAGGCCATGAAGCCCGGTGGCGATGTGGTGAAAGTAAAAATCACGTACTCGTTCAAAGTGCCCGAATATGGCTCAGACCGGATGGGGCAGGTGAAGCGCCGCGACGGGATCATCTATGAGCTGGCGCAGTGGTATCCGCGTATGTGCGTATACGACGACATTCAGGGCTGGAACACGCTGCCGTACCTCGGTGCGGGTGAGTTTTACCTCGACTATGGCGACATCGAGTACGCCGTCAACGTACCCTGGAACCACATCGTCGTGGGGTCGGGCGAGTTGCTGAACCCGACGGAAGTGCTGACGGCCGAGCAGATCAAGCGGCTGGCGCAGGCGCGGCAAAGCGACAAAACAGTCATTATCCGTAGCAAAGACGAGGTAAATAACGCCAACACGCGGCCCAAACAATCGGGGCGGCTGACGTGGCGGTTCCGGATCAACAACACCCGCGATGCCGCCTGGGCTTCGTCGAAGGCGTTTGTGTGGGATGCCGCCAAAATCAACCTGCCCAGTGGTAAAACAGCACTGGCCCAGTCGGTCTACCCGGCCGAAAGCGCGACCAACGATTCGTGGAACCGCTCGACAGAATACGTCAAGCACAGCATTGAGTTTTATTCTGGGTACGTCTACGAATACACGTACCCGGTGGCTACCAACGTAGCTGGTATCGTGGGTGGTATGGAGTATCCCGGCATCGTTTTCTGCGATCACCGCGACAAAAACGACGGGCTTTTCGGCGTAACCGACCACGAATTTGGGCATAACTGGTTCCCGATGATCGTGGGTAACAACGAGCGGAAATACGCCTGGATGGACGAAGGTTTCAACACCTTCATCAACTTCCTGTCGCTGGCCGCCTTCAACAAAGGCGAGTACAACCGGGAGCGCGGCACCATGCACGATGTGGCCCCGGCCCTTTATCAGCCTAAAGAACCCATCCTGACGATCCCAGACGTGCAACCGGCGCAGGCGCTGGGTATTCTGGCGTATTACAAACCCGGCATGGGGTTGCGCATTCTGCGCGAAAGTATCCTCGGCCCCGAGCGGTTCGACTACGCGTTCCGGCAATACGTAAACCGGTGGGCGTTTAAACACCCTACACCGCACGACTTCTTCCGGAGCATGGAAAATGGCGCGGGTGAAGACCTGGGCTGGTTCTGGCGGGGTTGGTTCTTCGAGACCTGGAAACTCGATCAGGCTGTGAAGAACGTACAGTACCCCGAATCGCCGGAGAAAGGCAGTGTGATCACGATCGAGAATCTGGACAAGCTGGCGATGCCGGCGGTCATCGAGATCCAGGAGAGCAACGGGAAGAAGAGCCGGGTAAACCTGCCCGTCGAAGTATGGCAACGCGGCGGTACGTGGAGCTTCCGGGCCAACACAACGACGCCCATCAGCCGGGTTACCATTGACCCCGACAAGAAACTGCCTGACTATAACCCCCGCAACAACGTCTGGAAAGGGGAAACCACCAGTCAGGGGAATTAAGTTGCCAAACCTATCAAACCTATAAGGTCTCCAAGACCTTATAGGTTTAGATTTTTACACGGAAGCGGCCATTACCAGTCTGGTAATGGCCGCTTTTGCTGTAGTCAGACTTTCACGATCCCTCTTTATTTTGTTAATTTTGTAAGATCGGTTCGCCGGTGCGTTACTCTTGTTTAACCAATTACAGAGATGAAGAAATCACGGCTCCTTGGCGGGTTGTTTGCCTTGTGCCTGTTGGTGTTGGCTGGTTGCCGGAAATCGGCGTCACCGGCCGAATACATGCCCAAAGCCAGCAATCCCGAGCGATACAATGCCTGCCTGGATAAGCTGACACAGGTGGTCATCCACGACATTTTCTCGCCGCCGGTTGCCAGCCGTATTTATGGGTATGCTACGCTGGCTGGCTACGAAGCCATGGCGCCCTTCAACGCTAATTACGAGTCGTTGAGTGGTAAGATGAAAGGCTTTAGCAATGCCGCCAAGCCCGAAGCCGGTCAGGAATATTGCTACCCGATCGCTGGTGCCAAGGCATTTCTGACGGTAGCCCGGGCGCTGACATTCTCGGCCAACTTCTACGACGAATTCGAGCCAGAGTTCTACAAGCAGTTCGAAACCGATGGCGTCCCCGAGGAGGTTCGTGAACGGTCGATGGCCTACGGCGAAGCTGTGGCCAAAAATGTGCTCGAATTTGCCGCGAAAGATCATTACAAACAGACGCGGGGCTTCAAACACACCGTCACCAATGAAGATGGCACCTGGGTGCCCACCCCGCCGGCCTACATGGATGCTGCCGAGCCCAAGTGGAATAACATCCGCTGCTGGACAATGGATACCTGTAACCAGTTTATGCCACCCCGCCCCTATACCTACAGCATGGCTAAAGGTAGCCCCTATGAAAAAGAGGTTATGGAGGTGTATGAAACTGGCAAAAAGCTAACCAAAGAGCAAAACGACATTGCCTATTTCTGGGATGACAACGCCTTTGTGATGAACGTAGCCGGGCACGTGATGTATGCGTCTAAGAAAATGACACCGGGCGGCCACTGGCTGGGAATTGCCCAAACAGTGGGGCGGCAGCAGAAGCTGGATCTGATGCGGATGGCCGAGGCCTATGTGCTGACCTCTTTTGCGCTGGCCGATGGCTTCATTGCCTGCTGGGATGAAAAGTACCGCAGCAAGACCGTTCGGCCCGAAACAGTCATTAATAAATCGATTGATCCGAAGTGGGCGCCCTTCCTGCAAACCCCGCCCTTCCCGGAGTATCCGAGCGGACACAGTACCATTTCTGCGGCCGCGGCTACCGTATTGACCCAGTTGATGGGCGACAGCATTGCCTTCACCGATTCAACGGAATACAAATACGGCCACGGGGTACGTGCGTTCAAATCTTTCAACGATGCGGCCAATGAAGCGTCAGTTAGTCGCCTGTACGGCGGTATCCACTATCGGTCAGCGCTGGATAACGGGGCTGCCATGGGTATGAAAGTTGGGCAACACGTGCTCGAACGAGCTAAAACCCGTAAGGAAGGGGTAGCGTCGAAGTAGGTTTACTAAGAAAGGGTCAACGTAACTGGTAGATGCCAATCGGCACCAGTTGCGTTGACCCTTTCTTAGTAAACTTAACCCTATTTCCCTTCCATCTCGCGCAACAGCTTGTTGGCGTAGATGAATTCGTTCAGCTCTTTTACGTCGGAGTGGGGGAGGGTTTCGCTGTTACCTTCCCACAGTTTTTTGCCCTGGTAAAGAAACATGATTTTCTCGCCGATCTCCATCATCGAGTTCATGTCGTGCGTAATCACGACGGTCGTGATCTTGTATTCGTCGGTGATCTCCTTGATGAGTTGGTCAATCTTGATCGACGTAAGCGGGTCGAGGCCTGAGTTGGGTTCGTCGCAAAACAGGTATTTGGGGTTCATCACGATGGCCCGGGCAATACCAACCCGCTTTTTCATCCCACCCGAAATCTCCGACGGCATCCGCTGCTCGGCGTTTTCCAGCCCAACCCGTTGCAGGGCGGCGTGAGCGCGGTCGAGCTTCTCGTCTTCCTTCATTTCGGTGAGCATATCGAGCGGAAAGCGGACGTTATCAAGCACGTTTTTCGAATCGAACAGCGCCGAGCCTTGGAAGAGAACGCCCATCTCGCGGCGGATGGCCTTGATATCATCTTCGTGGCTCGTCAGAAAGTTACGGCCATCGTAAAGGACTTCCCCTTCGTCGGGCTTCACCAGGCCAATCATACATTTCAGCAATACGCTTTTACCCGTACCTGATCCGCCAATCACCAGACTGGTCTCGCCCTGCTGAAACTGCCCACTGATGCCCGCCAGCACTTGCCGGTCGCCAAACGTTTTCTGAATATTCTTAATCTCGATCATGAGTCAAAGACCGTCTCTTTAGAGCGGGGATAGGCTAGGCCAGTAGCAATTGCGTAAGCACGAAGTCGGCGATGATGATCGATATACAACTCGCCGTTACGGCGTTGGTCGATGCATTACCGACTTCAAGGGCGCCACCGCTCACGTTGAAGCCCTGATAGGCTGAAATCGTAGCGATCAGAAACGCAAAGACTTCCGTCTTGATCAAGGCGAATTTTATGCCGAACGGATTGTAATCGAGACGAAGGCCCGCCAGAAAATCTTCGTTTGAAATCACATTCGTGAGCATACCGGCGATGTAGCCACCCACTATGCCCAGAAACGCGGCCATAATGGTGAGTAACGGAAACATGAACATGGCACCGATTACCTTGGGCAACACCAGATACGAGCTCGAATTGATACCCATCACCTCAAGCGCGTCGATCTGCTCCGTCACGCGCATTGTGCCCAATTGCCCCGCAATGTTTGACCCTACCTTACCGGCCAGTACGATGGCGCTGATGGTGGGGGCAAATTCGAGGATCGTACTGTCGCGCACAATGAAGGCAATGATGTTGCGCGGCACAAACGGGTTATCCAGGTTATAGGCCGTCTGAACGCAGGTAACGGCGCCGATAAAGGAAGCGACGATCGAGACGATGAAGATCGAATTGACGCCGATGCTGACGCATTCGTCGAGAATCAGGCGCATGTAGACGGACAGACGTTCGCGGTTGCGAAACAACGTACCGAGAAAGATAAAGTACCGACCAAGGGTAACCATATAGAAACAAACAAAGGGCCGTTGGCCACAACGGCGCAGCAGGGCCCTACGGCACTCAACGACCAGCGGGTGGGAATGGTTTCTGGGCCATTGCGTTCTTCCCCACTCTATCTTTGCGAAAAGTCATTCCCACATGTCTGTACATAACCCCGACATTAAGCGCGTTACCACGCACACACTCCAGGAGCTGAAAAGCCGGGGTGAAAAAATTTCAGCGCTAACTGCCTACGATTTTTCAATGGCGCGCGTGGTCGATGCCGCTGGCGTTGAGCTGATCCTGGTGGGCGATTCGGCGTCCAATGTCATGGCGGGGCACGAAACCACGCTGCCCATCACGCTCGATCAGATGATCTACCACGCCACCTCGGTGGTTCGGGCGGTAAAACGGGCGTTGGTGGTCGTCGACCTGCCGTTTGGTTCGTATCAGGGCAATTCATCCGAAGCCCTGCGGTCGGCCATCCGGATCATGAAAGAGTCGGGCGCCCATGCCGTGAAAATGGAAGGCGGGCAGGAGATCCGGGAGTCGATTACGCGCATTCTGAGCGCCGGGGTGCCTGTGATGGGCCACCTGGGCCTTACGCCCCAATCGATCTACAAATTTGGCACCTACGCCGTGCGGGCCAAGGAGCAGGATGAAGCCAAGAAACTAATCGACGACGCCCACATGCTCGAAGACATTGGCTGCTTTGGGCTGGTGCTCGAAAAAATCCCGGCGGCGCTCACCAAACAGGTGTCGCAGGAGTTGGCCATTCCCACCATCGGGATTGGTGCCGGACCCGACGCCGACGGGCAAATTCTGGTTATCCACGATATGCTGGGAATAAACAAAGAGTTTAAACCCCGCTTTCTGCGCCGTTACGCCGATCTGCACACCGCCATGCTGGAAGCCATCAGCCACTACGTAGATGACGTGAAAACCAACGACTTCCCGAACGAATCGGAAGCGTACTAAGTTGACTTTAAACCTGTAAGGTTTCCGAAACCTTGCAGGTGTGTTTTATGAAGAAGCGTTTGCCTTACTCGGTGGTTTATGAAGACAACCACCTGTTGATCGTGAATAAAGAGCCGGGGGTACTTGTCCAAAGCGACCGCACCGGCGACCCGTCACTGACGGAACTCCTGAAAGAATACGTCAAGGAGAAGTATAACAAGCCCGGCGACGTATTTCTGAACCCCATTCACCGGTTAGACCGGCCTGTCAGCGGGTTGGTAGTGTTTGGACGTACCTCAAAAGCCACCGAGCGGATGGCCGAGATTTTCCGGAAACGGCAGGTTCAGAAAACCTATTGGGCCGTTGTGCGGCAACATCCGGCCGAAAAGAAAGGGAAACTGGTCCATTACCTGGTGAAAGACGAGGCCAAAAACCAGGTAACCACCTACGATTACGAAGTGCCGGGCTCGCAACGGGCCGAACTGAGCTACCGTCTGCTGGGCAAGATCAACGAGCATTACCTGCTGGAAGTGGAGCCGCTGACGGGGCGACCGCATCAGATTCGGGCGCAGTTGGCAGCTATGGGGTGCCCGATTCGGGGCGACGTCAAGTATGGCTATGACCGCCCCGTACCCGAAAAGAAAATTTACCTGCACGCTCGCCGTCTGTATTTTATTCACCCCGTGAAAAAAGAGCCGTTGATTCTGCGGGCGGGCCTCCCCGACGACGGGTTCTGGGAGGAATTCCTTGAACTGGATAACGAGGAATTCAAGGACAAGAATTTAGATTTTATTTTTTAACGCGACGGGGCGGGGGCATAAACCAATCGGTTACGCCCTCGCCCCGTTTGCATCTAGGCTGCGTTCGATCAGGCTTCGGAATGCACCGAAGAATCTGCCGATTTATAGCTAACGTCGATACTCATTTGCTCGATAACACGCTCGGCCATCAATACCGCACCGCGCAACGCACCGAACACCATGCACAAAGGCAAAATGATGGGCAGGAAGAGAATCCACTGCAGCATCATGTACAACCGGATCGTTTTCATCTCTGTAGGCTTTTGAGGGTTTGGCACTGAAAAAGAGTTCATTAAACTTCTTTTCAAATGCCGTGCCAATTGTGTTACGGTATAACTAATTTATTACGTCAAAGTTAATCTTGGCATAGTGCAAATGCAAGCCTCGAACAATCAAATTATGCTATTTTCTTTCTTGTTAACTACCCCACAAACAAAAAAAGTTTTACTAGCATTAAGGTATAAGTAAAAACATTTATGTAAAAACATCAGGTTTTTCGTAAACTATTAAAATGGACTTGCGTCAAGGCCGGTTGCACTATATTTGACCGATAACTATGCGCAACCGACGTTTATATCGTTCCACGGTGGCCCGGCTCCTGTTGCTGGTTCAGCTGTTCATGCTGACCAACACAGTGGTCTTCCGCCATGCACACCGTTTACCCGACGGGACGATTGTCGTTCACGCTCACCCCTTTCTGCCTAAGGCCAACGGGCCTGTTCAGCCCAACGACCATACCCGGCAGCAACTGGTCTGGCTCGATGCGATGACCGACGCGTGTTATCCGTTTACGGAGCCGACTTTTTTCGTCTTCCAGGCTCCGATCTCGCCGTTATTCCCGGCCCCGGCTACGACCCTGGCTGAGTCGGCACATTCCGTTGCCTTTACCTGCTTCTCGCATCGGGGTCCCCCGTTGGTATAGTTCCTTCTAGTATGGCTCAGTGGTACAGGTCCCATCGGCATGATTGGGTTGATCTGCGCCCTTGCCTATTGACTATCAACCAAGACATCCCGAATGCATGAAACTGTTACTCCTCCTGGTAGCCTTTATTGGGCTGCCTGTCTCTATATGTAGTGCCCAGAATACCCTGACTGGAAAAGTCACGCACGGCGAACGCGTTGGCGAGGCCGTAATCGGCGCCGCGATCTACCTGCCTGACCTGCGCTTGGGTGCCACCACCGATGTGAACGGCAGCTATCGCCTTACCAACCTGCCCGCGGGTACGTTTACGGTGCAGGTAAGCTACATTTCCCACAAAACCCTGGTGCAGACCGTTACCATACAGGGCGAGACGGCTAAGGATTTTGTGATGGAAAACAGCTCGCAGATGCTCGAAGAAGTGATCGTGTCGGGCGCGGCTACCAAAACCATTATCCGCGAAAGCCCTGTGCCTATTACGGCGCTATCCCAACTGCGGATGCTGCAGCAAAGCTCAACCAACCTGATCGACGCGGTGGCCAAACTGCCGGGCATGTCGCAGGTGACGACGGGCGCGGGTCTCAGTAAGCCCATCATCCGGGGGCTGGGTTTCAACCGGGTCATCACCATGCACGATGGCATCCGGCAGGAAGACAACCAATGGGGCGAAGAACACAGCATTCAACTGGACGAATACGCCATCGACCGGTACGAGATTATCCGGGGGGCGGGTAGCCTGATGTACGGCTCGGATGGGCTGGGTGGTGTGGTCACGGCGCTCTCGGCCCGGCCCGTTGAAGAGGGTAAAGTGCGCGGGCGGTTGCTCACCAACTACCAAACCAACCACAACCTGCTGGGTGCCTCGGTGCAGGCGGCTGGCAACCAGAATGGCTTCGTCTGGCAGGGAGTCGTGTCCACCAAATCGTCGGCCAATTACCGCAACCGGGCCGACGGGCGGGTGTTCGCCTCGAACTACGCCGACGTGATTGATATCAGTGGATTTATCGGCCTGAACAAGAAGTGGGGTTACTCGCGGCTCTATTTCCTGCGCACCGATCAGCGATTTAACATCATCAACGGCACGCGCGATTCGCTGACGGGGCGCTTCACCACCACGTCTGTGCGGGTAGACGGTACACAGGCCGACCGTCCCGTTACGGATAGCGAGCTGAACAGCCGTGACTTTTTGCCCTACAATTCGCAGCATCTGATCAACGGCAAAGTCTCCCTCAACAACCTCTTTCAGTTTCGCAACGGCGGCGCGCTGACCCTCAACCTGAGCCATGCCCGCAACAGCCGCGACGAGTTTGCCGACATCGTTCGGCCCAATCAGGCTCAGTTGGGGCTGCGGTTATTCACGAATTACGTTGACCTGCGGTATAACCTGCCGACGCGCCACAACTGGGAGATCACGCTCGGCAGCAACGGCATGCAGCAGGCGCTGGACAATCAGGGCTACCAGGCGCTGTACCCAAACTACGATCTGTTTGATCTGGGCGGGTTTGTGTTTTTCAAGAAGAACATCGACAAGCTGAAAATCAGCGGCGGGGTACGTTACGATGGACGCTCGCTGCGCATTGGGGCGCTCTATGCCGATGCCGACGGGGCTTTCCAGGTACGTTCGCAGGGGCCGGGTAGTCAGCGGTTTGCGGGCGCCGATAAATCGTACAGCAACGTGTCGGCGAGTTTGGGGGCGGTTTACTCGCTCACGGATCGGCTGAACATCCGCGCCAACGTGTCGCGCGGGTTTCGGGCGCCAACCGTGCCCGAGCTGTCGTCAAATGGCGTACACGCAGGTACGTTCCGGTATGAGATCGGCAAGCTCGACGCCGTACCGGAGGTGGCCTATCAGGGCGATTTAGGCTTTACCTACGAAAGCCCCAACTGGTATGTCGACTTTAGCCTGTTTCAGAATAGCATTCAGAATTACGTGTATTCGGAGCGGGTGCAGACGACGGCGGGCATCGATTCATTGTTTCAGGGGAACGTACCTGTGTATCGCTATGCGCAGGGTAACGCCCGCTTGCAGGGGATGGAGGGTACCGTGACGTTCAACCCGGCGGCAGCCCGGTGGTTCTCGCTGACGCAAACCTATTCGGCGGTATTTGGCCGAAACCTGTCGGCGGTGGCGGAGAATGCGCAATACCTACCCTTTATGCCCGCTCCCCGCTGGGTGAGTCAGCTTCGCCTGACGCGCGACCGGATCAAATCGCGGTTCCGTAACCTGTATGCGACCCTTGACGTAGAAGTGACGCAGCGGCAGGACCGGTTTCTGGCGGCCTACAACACCGAAACGGCCACGCCCGGCTACACGCTCGTGCACGTCGGGGCGGGCGCTGACGTCACGGGAAACCAGAAGCAGACGCTGTTTTCGGTGTTTCTATCAGCCAACAACCTGTTCGACGTGATCTATCAAGCTCACCAGAGCCGCCTTAAGTACCTCGACGTCAACAACGCGACGGGCCGGGTAGGCGTGTTCAACATGGGTCGTAACGTGAGCCTGAAAGTGGTGGTGCCCTTCTAAGATTAACGTTTGCGCGCGGGCTGGTGTTGAGTAACTTACGGGCATAAACCGTGCAGATCATGACCGTAGCTGATAAACTTCCTGCATGAAGAGCATTTGGCCTAGCTACTTGATGCTGTACAGGCTACACTTTTCGGCGAGCCGATGTACCCTTCCGTCGCTGACAAAGCAGCCGTCTATTGCTATACTATCATCTGCAATCACGTCTTCTCTGACGGAAATAAACGAACTGGCCTTGGGTCGGCGCTCAACTTTCTGTTGGTGTTGGCTAACGGCTGGCAAATAAAGTTGTCCGTGCAACCCGATACCGTCACCAGCTATATACTGGACCTGGCGTCGGGACAATCGAGTTTGGAGGCGTGCTGGGCGTGGTTTGCGGCGAATGCGGTACCCTTGTAGCCGCCCGAACGTTACGGGGCGCTGCCTTGTTTTGTGGGGTAGCGGGTTGTCTCTACTTTTGCCGGGCTGAAGACGGCCCATCAACAACGAACCATGTTGCTTACCTTAATGAAATCGAAGTTGCACCGCGTAAAGGTCACTCAGGCTGAGTTGAACTACGTGGGCAGCATCACCATCGACGAAGATCTGATGGACGCCGCAGGGCTGCTCGAAAACGAGCAGGTACACATTGTGAACAACAATAACGGCGAGCGGCTGATTACGTACGTCATTAAAGGCGAACGCGGCACGGGCATCATCTGCCTTAACGGGGCCGCGGCCCGCCGTGCGCAACCGGGCGATGTCATCATCATTATCGCCTATTGCACCCTGACGGCCGACGAGGCGAAAACGCACAAGCCATTGGTTGTTTTCCCCGACGAAAACAATCGGCTCGTCACGGGCGGTCAGGCAGCGAGGGGATAAACTAGCGCGGGGCAGGAAGCAGGGTTTGCAGGGTGAGCTTTCGCACTTACCCCCAGCTCCGTGCTCCCTGCCTCAGGCTATTAATGGTTCGGGCAGCCGCAGTCTTTCTTGCGGAACAGGCCCCAGAGGAAACCGCGCTTCCGACGGTAGCCTTTTCGTTTGCGTTTAAAAATGGCTTCTTCTTTTGCCTTGACGGTCAGCTCGGAAGGAGCAGAAGCATAGGCTAGGGCCGGCGCCTCGACCATGGTCAGCAGAGCCGTAAGCAGGAGTACCAGAGCGGTCAATTTCATGTTGATTGCGATTACGAAGCCGTACCTAACTAACGCAAAAAGCAGGCCGACCGTTACGCTGTTGGTGCGCTTTTCTAGGGTACGATCAACCGGCCCGGTCAGGTACGAGTCGTTCCAGGTAAAATAGCCAGATCCAGAAGCCCGCCTTCCCCCGAACGCGCTCGTAAGAACGTACCTGAAAAAGGCCCTCGTAGCGGTATCCCTCGGTGGGAGCATGTTCATTGCGAAGCGTTGCCCCGCGGATCAGCCGTACGGGGTGCCCCAACGCCACGTTCCGAAGCAGCGCCATATTGTAAGCGTCGAGCGTTTGGTCGGCAATCTGCTTTCCAGTTTTCTGGTCGCGGCCTCCATGACCGGCATACCAGATACGATCGCCGGCGTCGATGTCGTCTTCATACATCCCGGCCAGAATAATCGAATCGGCTCCGTGTGCTGACGTACCGCTGATGCCCGCCCGGCGCGGACGATGCAGACCGCTGAGCGACAACGCAATGCGGTTGGCGAAGGTGTCGCCGGGCCTGAAGTCGTTGAGCGGAATAGGGGGCTGTCGGTTGTCCTGTGGCATAAGCAATCAACAAAAAATCCCGGCTAATAGACCGGGATTCTGTGCTTAGTGTGCCTGAAGGCTAGCGCCAACCGCGCCGCCCGCCATTGCCGTAGCGTGGCGCGTTATAATAGCGAGGCGCATTGTATCGGTAACTGTAATAAGGTCGACGATAATAGGCCCGCGGCGGTGGGGCTACATAAACCCGTGGCCGGTAATAGGGACGAGCGCCGTAGTAACCATACGCAGGTCCATAGGGTGGGCCGCTGCGAACGCCTACGTAAGACGGGCCACAACTCCAGAGTGTCGCAGCGAGCAGCAGAGTCAGCGCCGCATAGAGCATTGGTCTGTTTTTCATAGCCACAGCCCAGCCGGGAGAATGTGGAACTTACCAGTCGGGCTACTCCATATAACACACGGCCGCTAAAAATGATTTTCGATGGATCCATTCTAATAAAGTTATAATTCGGGGGGAGCCGGGCCTCCAACCTTTCCCACAACCTCATACTCCTAGTTACGTAAACCCACCTGTGCCAACTAAACGTTGAGCCCTCAACGTTGTCTTAACCACGTAACCGTACGTCAAATGTCTGTTCATCTCACCTTCCTGCGCGTGTTTTTAGTGGGCCCCTGGCTGTGGCTGTTGTCGTTGCCCGGCCCGGTCCGGCACGCCCATGCCCCCATGATCGATTACCCAACCGAGTGGCGTAAAGCCGACTCGCTGATGGCCAAAGGGCTCCCTAAATCGGCCCTGGAAATTGCCGATCGCCTGTATGCGGAGGCGAAAAAAACCAATAACCAGCCCCAACTGCTAAAAGCGGCAATGCGGCGCGTGGTCTTCCGAACGCAGGCGGCCAAAGACGAAGAAACGTACGTTACGCTGACGCGTGAACTGACCACCGATATTGCCGAAACCAACGGTGCGACCCGTGCCGTACTCCAATCGGTGCTGGCCGACGTATACTGGCAATTCTACCAGAACAACCGCTACCGGTTCTTCAACCGCACCAGCACCGCGCCCGGCGCCGACGTGGCCGGCCCCGACTCGACCGACGTCAGCACCGACCCACGTACCTGGGATACGCGCCGCCTGATGCAAACCATCACGACACTCTACAAAGCGTCTGTGCAGCCCGCGGTGTTGCAAAAAACGCCCCTCACCGCCTATGACGCCATCCTGACGCCGGGCAACAACGCGGGTCGGCAATTGCGCCCTACGCTCTATGATGTGCTGGCGCAACGGGCCATCAGCTTCTTTGCCAACTCGGAAAACGACCTGACTAAGCCAATCAACGCGTTCGGTCTGAACGATCCCACGTACCTGAGCGATCCCGAAACGTTCGCTGGTAAAGCGCTACCCACTACCGATACGCTGTCGGGGAAATACCAGGCGCTGGCCCTCTATCAGCAATTGATACGAATTCACCAGGCCGACAAAGACCCGCTGGCACTGGCTGTGACCGACGTCGATCGACTGCTGTTTGTGAGCCAGTCAGGTACGTTGCCCAACGAGCGCGACCTGATGGGTCAAACGCTCCGGCGGCAGATGGCGCGGTATAAAAACCAACCGGCCGAGGCCGAATACGGACTGGCGCTGGTGCAACTGCTGGCTCAACCCGACGGCATCATCCGCAACTACATACGGGGGCGGACCAACGTACCCAACACCGGCAATGCGCCCGATTCGGCCCGTCGCTGGGATCGGAAAACCGCCGCCGAACTCGCTCGCGACCTGATTGCCCGCTTCCCCAAAAGCTACCCGGCGCAACAGGCACAACCGTTGCTCAACAACCTGTATCAGCCCACGCTGTCGGTACAAACCGAAGACGTGAACGAACCCAACAAACCCTTCCGGGCTCGGGTCGATTTCCAGAACGTAAAAACGCTCTTTTACAAAATACTGCGCCTTACGCCCGACGAACTGCTGAGGCTGGACAACGCGGGTTCCGACGACGATAGCCAGGACCGGTGGTTCGCCGCTCTGCAAAAGCACCCAGTTGTCACACAGGGCCAACTTTCCCTACCCGACGACGGCGACCTGCGCGCGCACAGCACCGAAGTGCCGATGAATGCGCTGCCGCTGGGTCACTATGTGCTGCTAGTTTCCAACGAAGGCCGGTTTGCTAAACCCAGCGACGACCGGGCCGAGATTGTGAGCATTGGCAAGGTCGTGGTGTCCAATCTGGCGTACGTGCAGGCGGGGGCCAACCAGACGGGTGGACTAACGCTGTATGCAACCAACCGGCAAACGGGCGCGCCAGTAGCCAATGTGACCGGCACGGTGATGGTGGCGCAGGATCGCTTGGGCCGGTCGAACTACGTAGCGGAAACAACCCGCAAGACCGACGCCCAGGGCCGCTGGGTACTGGAACCGGCTCAGGCACCCACTCAGAAAGCCTTTCTGGTCCGGTTTACGAATGGCACCGACGTGCTGGATACACAGGTGTTCTATCGATACGGTCGCCCTGATCAGCCCGACGCGCCGCAGGATGTGAACCGGGCAGTGATCTTCACGGATCGGGCTATTTACCGGCCGGGGCAATCGATCTTTTTCAAAACGCTCCTTTATCAGGGCAAAGACAACAACTTTACGGTTCGGGCCAATCAGTCGGTAACGGTTCGGTTCAACGATGCTAACGGCGAAGAGGTCGCTAAAGCTGAACTGAAAACCAATGAGTTCGGGACGGCCTCAGGTACGTTCACCGCGCCGGTGGGCCGCCTGACGGGGCAGATGACGCTGGTTGTCGACAATGCCGAAGGGGGTGGGCAGGCGCTGGTCCGGGTCGAAGAATACAAACGCCCCACCTTCGCCGTGGTGGCCGAACCCATGAAGCAGGCGCCTGTGCTGGGGCAGGCGGTCACGGTGCAGGCCACGGCCAAAACGCTGGCGGGCGCGGTGGTTGACGGGGCCAACGTGACGTATCGCGTAACGCGCACCTACATCCAGCCCTACTGGTACTGGTGGCGCTCCTACCGGCCCAACGCGGGGCAGGAGCAGGAAATCGCCAACGGCACCGCCACGACCAACGCCGACGGCACCGTGAGCCTGACCTTCACGGCCGTGCCCGACATGGGCATAGCGAACACCGATAAACCGCGCTTCACCTATACCGTCAGTATCGACGTGACGGACCGGAGCGGCGAAACCCGCAGCACCACGCAAACCCTGTCGATTGGCTACACGGCCCTCACGGCGAGCCTGCCGCTGCCCAATCCGGTGCTGACGACCGACAAAAAAGCATACAACGTCGGCCTCACCAATGCCAGCGGCACATCGGTGACGTTGAAAAGTGGCACGGTTCGCCTCGCCCGGCTGGAACCGCCACGCAACGGCGCCTTACTGCGTAATCGCCTTTGGGAGAAACCTGACCGCCCCACGCTGACCCGCGCCGACTTTGAAAAGCAGTTTCCGCTCGATCTGTACGCCGATGAAGACAACCCGGCTACCTGGGCGAAAACGCCCGTTCGTACCGAACCGGCCAAAGCGGTGTCGCTGGCGGGCCTGACGCCCGGCTTGTATGAAGCAGCCATCGACGCGATCGATTCGACCGGCAAATCGGCGACCGAAGCTGTTTTCTTCACCGTTATAGACCCGCAGCAACCTACGGCACCGGTGCGGGCGGGCGAGTTTGTGCAGGTGCAGAAAGCGACGGCCCAACCCGGCGACGAAGTCGTATTCTGGGTCGGAACACGGCAACCGGGCCACGTCCTGATGGCTGTTGAGGAGAAAGGCAAGATCGTGCGGCAGGAGTGGATCAATACCACTGGTAAACCCGTTCGGATAGCATTGCCCGTTGGCGAAAAGCACCGGGGTGGCTTTGCCGTACACTTCGCGATGGTGCAAAATGGTCGTTTACTGATGAAGAACGAAACCATTGCCGTGCCGTTCACCAACAAGCAGCTAACGATCGAAACCGAGACGTTTCGGGATAAGCTGCAACCCGGTCAGGCCGAGCAGTGGACATTGCGCGTCAGTGGTCCGAACCAGGATAAGGTGCTGGGTGAACTGGTCGCCACGCTTTACGATGCCTCGCTCGATCAGTTCGTCGCGCACACCTGGCCAACGACGTTCTACCAGCCCACTGCGGGCCTGTACGACTATTGGGTGAGTAGTACGTTTGGCGCCGCGACCACCCGGCAATATTGGTATCCGACTCCGCCCGAAAATGAGAGCAACTTGCAGCGCGACTTCCCCGAGCTGAGTTGGGGGCCTTACCAATACATCCCCTACACTGGCCGGTTTGCTATCCTTGTCCAACCCGACCCCATCCGCATCGAGCTGGACTACGCTAAAAACGTCGTTAAAGGGCGTGTCACAGCCGATAACGGACGCACGCCCGTGCTCGATGTCAATGTGCTGCTAAAGGGAACAAGGCAGGGCGTGACAACCGATGCTGATGGCCGGTTTACCCTGGCCATACCAGACACCCAAAAGAACCCGGTACTGCTATTCAGCTACGTAGGTTACGGGCAAACCGAAGTGGCGCTGGGTAGTAAGCGAAAAATAGTGGTCCTGATGCCTGCACAAAGTACACTCTCACAGGAGCGTATCTCAGCTGGTTTCGGTGGTCAGGCAGCGCCAGGCATGAAGATGTCGGTACGGGGCCGCGCTTCAGCGGATATGGCCATGGCTGCTTCGGCGCCGATGGCTGAACGCAAAGAAAACGCCGACGGCGCCGGGCAGGCTGCCCCGGCCCCGAATCAACCCGCGTCGGCCGACGTGGCTCAGCCGGTGATTCGGAGCAATTTCAACGAAACGGCCTTCTTCTTCCCGCAACTACAAACCGACGCGCAGGGGCGGGTGGTGCTCAAATTCACTATGCCCGATGCCCTCACGAGCTGGCGGTTGTTGGCGTTCGCGCATACGAAAACCATGCAGACGGGCAGCCTCGAGGCCACCGTGCAAACGCAGAAAGAGCTGATGGTAACAACCAACGTACCCCGCTTCCTGCGCGAAAACGATACGTTGCGTCTCACCGCTCGCATCGACAACCTGAGCGGGAAAGCCCTGGCCGGTACCGCCACGCTGACCCTCACGGATGCCCTCACCGGCGAGTCATTGACAGCCAAGATGGGCCTGCGCGTAGCGGACGTTTCTTTTTCGGCCAAAGCCGGGCAGAACAGCGTGGCGACCTGGAACCTCGTAGTACCGCAGGAGCTGCCGCCCGTGGCGGTACGTGTCACGGCGCGTGCCGGTACGTTCACCGATGGCGAAGAGCGCGTGGTGCCGGTGCTGCCCAACCGTGTGCTGGTGACCGACGTGCAACCGTTCTGGATCGATGGGGGCACGCCTGGTGGCGGCAAGAGCAAAACGTTCCGGCTGAAAGCGCTCGCCGACCATAACTCCGAATTGCCCCTGCAAACCGAACGTTATACGGTTGAGGTAACCAGCAATCCGGCCTGGTACGCGCTGCAAACGCTGCCTTACCTGATGGAGTATCAATACGACTGCGCCGAGCAACTGTTCAGCAAGCTCTACGCCAACGCATTGGGCGCCCACATTCTCAACAGCCGTCCGGCCTTCCGGCAAGTGGTCGATGGCTGGAAACAGACGCCGCCCAAAAGTCCGCTGGCCAAAAACGACGAATTAAAAGCGGTGGTGCTGGAAAACACGCCCTGGCTGGCCGATGCCAAATCGGAAACCGAACGCACGGCCAAACTGGGCCAGTTTTTCGACCAGAACAATCTGGCGGCGCAACAGCGGCGGGCAATTGCCAAACTGCGGCAGTTGCAGACTGCCGACGGTGGCCTGATGTGGTTTTCGGGTATGCGCCCCAACTTCTGGATGACGATGCACGTGCTGGCCGGTTTAGGTCACCTGCAAAAACTCGGCGTGCGTTTCGATGCCGACGTACAGGCCGAGGTAAAAGACTTGCAGGCAAGCGCCATTCGTTATGTGGACACCGAGGCACAACGCCTGATGACCGACGAGAAACGGCTCGCCAAAACAAAGGTGAGCACGGGTAGCTATTGGGCGGCAACGTACCTGTATGCCCGGAGTTTCTACCTTAATACCAATCCCGTCGACAAAGGGCTGCAAGCGTACCTGTTACCGGCTATTCAGAAAGGCTGGCAGCAAAGCAACCTGCAAGGGCAGGCGCTGGCGGCTGTCACGCTACACCGCTATAATCTCAACGCCGATGCACTGGCCATTTTGCAATCCCTGACCGAACGTAGCAAGCTCTCCGACGAACTGGGTCTTTACTGGCCCGACAACGTCAGTGGGCCATACTGGTACCAGGCTCCGGTCGAGACGCAGGCGTATTTGATTGAGGCCTATCTGGAAGCGGGTACTGCCGGTGATGGCTTTGCCTGGTATCGCAAACAGCCCGCTTTTGCCAAAATGTCGGGCAATCAGGTGTTTATCGACAAGATGCGGCAGTGGCTCATCCAGCAGAAACGTACCCAGGCATGGCCTTCGACCAAAGCCACTACCGAAGCCGTTTACGCACTCCTGCTGACGGGTACCGATTGGCTCGACACGAAAAACACCGTTACCGTGCGCGTGGGCAACCAGGAAATCGCCAAACGGGCGCAGGGGAGCGAAGCCCTGACGGGCTATCAGAAAGTAACGTTTGCGCCAGCCGAAGTAACACCCCAACTCGGCGTGATCGAGGTAAGCAAGTCCGGAAAAACAGGTATCAGCTGGGGGGCGGCTTATTGGCAGCACTTTGAGCCGATGGATGCCGTGGGTCGGTCGGGGCCGGGCAGCCTCAACGTGAAGAAAACGCTCTTCCGCCAGCGAAACACGGCAGCGGGCCCTGTACTGGAACCCATTACGGCCCAATCGCCGCTTAAACCGGGTGATCTACTGAGCGTTCGGGTGGTACTGACGACCGATCGGGTGATGGAATACGTGCACCTGAAAGACGGGCGGGCGTCGGGGTTTGAACCGGTTGCGGCCCTATCGGGTACCAAATACCAGAATGGTCTTTCGTATTACGAAGCCCCGCGCGATGCCAGCACCGACTTTTTCATCGAGTACCTGCCCACCGGCACCCACGTGTTTGAGTACAAACTACGGGTCGTACACGCGGGCGACTTCGGGATGGGCGTTGCTACGGTGCAGTGCTTTTATGCGCCCGAATTTGCCGCCCATTCCAACGGCGGACGCGTGCAGGTTAATTAACTGAGGGCCTATACTTTCGCACATGATGAGGATATTGATGAAATAAGCTAACTAACGGGTTGGCAGTGATAGCCCAGATAATGTACTACTGCCAACATGGCGAAAGGGCATGGTTTGTCTAAGATGAAGCGCCCCACTTTGTCGATGAACCATGCCCTACGCCGGGGTCCCGAAAAATGGTTGCCTGAACCAGCCGAATCGCATCAGCCGATCGTACCTTGGGGAAGTCGCAAACGCTGGCCTGAGCTAAACCCGGCTTGATTCGTGCCGATTCGATGTATGCGTATTGGTGCCGTAACATACCTGTTAGTAAGCTCGTTAGGCTGGGTACGTTGTCAGGTAGCCAGGTTAGGGTTTTTCCTAAGCGGTCGATCTGGTAACGGTGAATTAGAGGGCTAAACTTGTCTAAAACAGGGATATTTCGACCGGGAAAGCGGGTTTGTCGGCTGTCCTTTGTAGTTTGGTATGTTTCGCTAGAACGGCGCTAACCCCAAACATCCAAGACAAACGTAGTTAATGCATTCTCTACCCCGCAATGCAATTCGCAATGCGCTTGGCAGCCTGTTGCTACTAGGCCTTGCCGTACCCATGCTGGCCCAACGGCGGCCCAGCGCGCCCACCTCTTCATCAACGGCTTCGGTCACGACCACCCCGGCGTCAAGCACCGCCTCACCAACCGCCGCCGGCCCGCCCCGTACGCCCATCAAACCCTACCGGGAAGTGATCACCAAAGCGGCCAAAACCAGCCGTGGCCTGTTCACGGCCCACCAGATCGACGATAAATACTACCTCGAAATCGCGGATTCGCTGCTGGGTCGTGAGTTTATGGCCATCACCCGTATCGCCAAAGCGCCCACCGGCGCGGGCTACGGCGGCGAACTGGCCAACCGGCAGGTGCTTCGCTGGGAGCGCGGCCCCGACCGTCGGCTGTTGCTGCGCGTAGTAAGCTACATCAACGTCGGCACGGCCGGGGGCGATACGTTGCCTATTTCGCAGGCCGTACGCAACTCCAACGTGGAGCCGATTGCCGCTGCCTTCGACATCCGGGCGATCCGCAAAGATTCGTCGTCGGTCATTGACGTGACTGATTTTTTCCGGAATGACAATCAGATCGTATCGCTGACCCCCGCGACCAAATTCCGCTACCGGATTACCGCCGCCGCCACCGACCGCTCGTTTATCCAGACGATCCGGTCGTTTCCGATCAATACGGAAGTGCGCGTAACCCGCACGTTCAGTGTGAATACCGCCCCCACGCCGCCTTCGCCCACGCCTTCGCCGCTACCCACGGTTAGCCTGCCGGGCGGAAGCGACGCCGGTGCCGTCACGATGGAACTGAACGTATCGATGATTCTGCTCCCGAGAGATCCCATGCGCAAACGCCTGTTCGACTCGCGCGTCGGCTTCTTTGCGTCGAACTACACCGTTTACGACGATAATTCGCAACGCACCGAAGACGAGACGTTTGCCGTACGGTGGCGCCTCGAAGCCAAGTCGGACGCCGACGCCGAGCGCCAGAAGCGTGGCGAACTGATCGAGCCCAAGAAGCCGATCGTGTATTATATCGACCCGGCTACGCCCTACAAATGGCGCTCATTCCTGAAAGCAGGTGTGGCCGACTGGCAGAAGGCCTTCGAGAAAGCTGGCTGGAAAAACGCGATCATGGCCAAAGATTGGGATCTGCGCGATACTACGATGAGCCTCGAAGACGCCCGGTATTCAGTCATCCGGTACTTCGCGTCAGACATTGAAAATGCCTACGGCCCCAACGTTCACGACCCGCGCTCGGGTGAGATTATCGAAAGCCATATTGGCTGGTACCACAACGTCATGAACCTGCTGCGGAAGTGGTATGTGGTGCAGGGAGCGGCCGTTGATGCCCGCGCCCGCAAGCCCAAGTTCGATGATGAATTGATGGGACAACTCGTTCGGTTTGTGTCGAGCCATGAGGTTGGTCACACACTAGGCCTGCGCCATAACTTCGGTTCAAGCCACGCGACACCGGTCGAGAAGCTGCGCGATAAGGCCTTCATCGCCCAGAATGGGCATACAGCGTCGATCATGGACTACGCCCGGTTCAACTACGTAGCCCAGCCCGAAGACGGCATCACCGACCTATTCCCGCGCATCGGCACTTACGACATCTGGGCCATCGAGTGGGGCTATAAGCCGGTTTATGACACCAAAGACGCTACGGCTGACAAACTGGTGCTGAACAAGATGGTGCAGAGCCACGCCAATGACCCACGTTACTGGTTCGGGACCGAAATCAACCCGATGGACCCCCGTTCGCAGAGCGAAGACCTGGGCGACAATGCCATGAAGGCGAGTGAATATGGCATCAAAAACCTGAAGCGTATTCTGCCCAACCTCCCCGAGTGGACGCGTGAAGAGGCCGAAGACTACGATAAGCTGCGGGAGATGTACGGTGAAATTGTTGGCCAATTCCGGCGGTACATGGGCCACGTAACGAAGTATGTGGGCGGCATTTACGAGACACCACGTACCTACGATCAGGCGGGCATTGTCTACGAACCAACCCCGCGTGCGCTTCAAAAGGAAGCGATGACGTTCCTGAATACGCAGCTATTCCAGACGCCGACGTGGCTACTCAACGCCAAGATTATGCCGCTGGTACGCGCCGATCAGGGTGTCGACTACGTACGAACATTGCAGGAAACAACGCTGAACAGTCTCATGGACGTGGGCCGGTTGTCGCGTCTGATCGAAACGGGTTCGGGCAGCCTCGGCAAAGGCGGCTACACGCTGATCGAGTTTATGGCTGACTTGCAAAACGGCATCTACAGCGAGTTGGGCTCGGGTAAGGCAATCGACATTTACCGGCGCAATCTGCAAAAAGCCTACGCCGAGAAGCTGATTGCGGTATTGAACACGCCCGCCTCATCGGGTGCCGGAGCGGCGCCGTCCAGTGGCGCGGGGTTCCGGTTCAACCCCGGCCCCGTGACCGATATCCGCAAATCGGATATCATGTCGGTGGTTCGTGGTCAACTGGTTAGCCTGCAACGAAGCATCGCTTCGGCGCTACCTCGGCAGACCGACACCATGAGCAAGTATCACCTAGCCGACGTGCAGGCCCGTATCCAGAATGCGCTGGATCCGAAGAAGTAAGTTTGAATGCACAATGTATGATGTACAATGCACAATGGTCGCCTACCCGAAAAAATCTTGCCTAGGCGACCATTGTGCATTGTACATCATACATTGTGCATTATATTTGCACTCCCATTCGGGATGTAGCGCAGTCCGGTAGCGTGTCCCGCCATAGCGGGAAGGTCGGTATGAGTTATGTTGTTTACATAGTTTATAGCGACTCGCTCCAGAAGTTCTACATTGGCCAAACTGTTCATCTGGGTCTTCGACTAGAGGAACATAATCGGGGAAAAGGCAATTTTACTGCTAAAGGCCACCCTTGGCGGCTGATTGCCAGCTTTAACTGTGAAACTAGAACTGAAGCCGTTCAACTTGAGTTGAAAATAAAAGGCAGAGGTGCTAAAAGATACTTGCAGGACATCGGCTTGCAGGAATAGTATTCGGGATGTAGCGCAGTCCGGTAGCGTGCTTGCATGGGGTGCAAGAGGTCGTGGGTTCGAATCCCGCCTTCCCGACAAAGCCAGTCAGCAATGACTGGCTTTTTTGTTGTTCGCATTTTAGCGATGCGCTCACAACGTACGGTGTCTATTGAGTTGACATAGGCTGTTCAGGTACGTTGATCGTATCGGGTTGGCCGACGACCGAGAGTTGGAAAACATCGTGGCGGGCATAATGCCCCACGCAGTCGAAATCCAGTTTGCTTTTGACGAGTTCAGCAAAGTCCAGTTCGGCGGTCAATAAGCCTTCCTGATCCCAGAGTGGGCCGGCCAACACGTCACCCATCGGCGAAATAATGACGCTGCCACCCCGGCTCATGATGTCGGGTTCGTCGCGGATGGCTTCCTGATAGCGGTTGGGGTAATCGGCTTTGGTCACGAACTGATTGCTCGACAGCACGAAGCAGCGGCCTTCCAGGGCGATGTGCTGCATGGTCGCCTGCCAACTGGGGCGGGCGTCGGCGGTGGGGGCGAGGTAGATTTCTATGCCTTTCTGGTACAGAGCCGTTCGGGCGAGGGGCATGTAATTTTCCCAACAGATCAGCCCGCCGATCTTACCCAGTCCAGTATTGAAACTAACGAGCGAACTACCATCGCTTTCACCCCAGATATACCGTTCGAGGCCTGTTGGTTTCAGCTTCCTGTGTTTGCCCAGCAGTCGGCCGTCGGGGCCGAAGTACAGCAGGCTACAATGGAGTGAGCCGCCCACCGGCTCACGCTCGGTAACGCCCAGCGCGACGAACATACCCGAATGCCGCACGGCCTCGCCTATCCGGGTGACCTCGGGTGAATCAACCTCGACGCAGTTGGCCCAGAAATCCAGCCACATCGCCCGACTGGCCTCGGAACGTCGGCCAATGACCGCATCGAAACGCAGCCCGCGTGGATAGCAGGGAAGGAATGTTTCGGGAAATAGCAGCAATTGACAGCCGGCGGCGGCTCCTTTTTCCAGCCACGCCAGCACTACCTCGACACTCTTCTCCAGATCAAACAGAACAGGGGTGGCCTGAACAACCCCTACTTTAACGCGCTTCATGCTGCTCTTCGTTAGTTGATCGTTGAAGTAACACGCTTTAGGGCAGAACAGAAAACAGCGTTCATCGATTGGGTAGAGGGCGGCCTTGCTGCTTGCTTGAATTAAGGTAACTCGAATGATGAGATGGCAGGCGCGGAATCGAACCGCGATGACCAGATCCAAATTCTGGTATAATGACCGTTATATGACCCACCAAGGTATTTTAATTAATACGTAATTGTGAAATAAATGAGCTAATTTCTATTTTTTGAAGATGGTCAATTTGAAAAAATAGACAAAGAGTATGAGCCACTAATACAGAATATTAGCGCTACAAATCGGCTGATTGGTAAGAATTATTGTTCGGTTAGTTCTTGTTTACGGTCGCCTGCTTATATGAGAGTGATTACTGAATGGAGTATTGTGTATTGGGTGAAAAAGTCGTCGGGGCAGCAAGACTCGAACTTGCGAAGCCGAAGCGCCGGAGTTACAGTCCGGTGTAATTGCCACTATACGATACCCCGTTGCTTGATAATGAGCTGATTAAACGAAAAAATCCCCTGCCAGTTGATGCCGACAGGGGATTTTAGTATGACTCTAGTTCAGTGTAGTCAATACGAGCTTTCCCGCTGCCTGTGGCAGTGTTGGTAATAACCCTGGTATTGATTCCGCGTGAACATGATTTCGCTTTGTTTGATACAAAGGTGGTAAAAAAAGAAAGTAATTGTCAAGTTATTTCGAATTTATTTTTCTGAATGTGCTTTCTCTGCCTAATAAAGCAGCTAATGCTATTTCGAGATGATGCTTTGAATTGATATTGAGATTGGTAAAAAGTATCATCGACGTTCCCGCTGTTATTTATCAAACACAAACGTACCTGCGTATTGACCGTTAATCTGGTCAATACGCAGGTACGTTTAGGAAGTCAGGAAGGAGTACTAGGTGAACAACCTACCCACAAAAATGAGAATGACTGCCCCAATGAAAGCAATCAGCAGATTCATAACAAGACCGTCGTTGTCGGGGTCGTTGCCCAGGCGCTTGGCTACAAAACCGCCGACGAAGCCGCCGACGATCCCCAGAATGATATTGATCAGTGCCGAATTGTGGCTGCCCATGAAACGGCTAGCCAGATAACCGGCAATACCGCCGACGATAATTGAATACAAAAAGCCCATGAGAATAGGAGTGTTATGTGATGCCGATATGGCTGGGTACTATTACTTATGGCTAACTAACTAGGCGGTATTTGGTTTGGAGCAATCGTGGTTAAAGTGATTTAAAGGGATAAGCTCACCGGCCTATAAGGCCTTCAAAAACGCAACCAGGGCCCTTTTTTCGGAGACGGTAAGATTGAGCTTGTTGGCCGAAAGCGTTTGGTTGGGTAAGTCGAAGCCGAGGCCAACACCGCCGCCTTTGTCATAGAAGTCGACCACTTCGTCGAGGGTTTGGTAGACGCCATTGTGCATGTAGGGGGCCGTTTGGGCGATGTGTCGGAGGGTCGGTGTTTTGAAGGCGTAGTGCAGCGGATCGAGTTTGGTATGTACATACCGGCCCGCATCGGTGTCGAGCTGCCGGTTGTCGGGCTGGGCCGGTACACCGATGACCTCGGATTCGATCGTCGTAAAATCGGGCGGGACCGTGCCGTTGAAAAGTGGCATGAAGTGACAGGTGCCGCACTGTCCTTTGCCCATGAATACGTTGAAACCATGCACCTCGTCGGTGTTGAGAGCAGCCGTTTGCCCCCGCATATACCGGTCGAATCGGCTGTTGAGCGATACGAGCGAGCGCTCGTAGCTAGCCAGCGCATTCTGAATCTGATCGGCGCTGATTGGGCGCTGGTCGGCCGGAAAGGCTTTTTTGAACGCCGCTACATAGGCCGGACTGACGCACAGTCGCCGGGCCGCTTCGTCGAGCGAGCCCGCCATTTCGGCTTGATTATGCACCACGTCGAACGCCTGACTTTCGAGGGTGTTGGTGCGCAGGTCGTAGAAATAACCGGCCTGCAACGCGGCGTTGAGCAAGGTGGGCGTGTTGCGCAGCGGGGTGCTGGGGCTACCCACCGGAAACGCCCGAGCCAGCCCATCGGTGAACGCCCGATCGGGTTGATGGCAGGTAGCGCAGGAGCGCTGCCCACTGCCCGAGAGGATGGGGTCGCTGAAGAGCCGACGGCCCAAGGCAGCGCGGGCAGGTGTGGGGCGTTGGTCGGCGGTGGGGGCGTAGAAGGCCGCGTTGAACGCATTGGGCGAAAACAGGGTGGGGGCGGTAGCGTTCAGCGGGCGTTGATCGGTCAACGGTGCGATGCTCAGAGACCGTTGATAGTCGAGCAAGCCAGCCGAAATTGGGTTCAGGTACGTCCGCAGAAACGTTGCCCGGTCGAAGCGATTGAAATCGGGCTGGCGCTGGCAAAAAGCAATGGCCCCATCGAGGCGGCTGTTGAGCTGACGATAGGCGTCGTTGTTGCGCTTGTACACTGATAGCAATTGCTGAATGGCCCGGAGCGATTCGGCGGTTTCGGGAATGGCCGTGCGGCAGGCGGGCGTATCGAACCCACTGATGCCCATCGCGGCGATTCGGAACGTACCCAGCCGGAGCAGGTCAAACAGGTGGCTGTCGGTGAGGGTGGTTGCGTACCAGAGGTAGCGGGCCGAGTTGAGTTCGCGGCGGAATTTGGCTACCTCCCGAAGCAGATCGGCCCGGCGCGTGGTATCGAAAGCGGGGTACAGCATCGTTTCGATCACCTGCAACCCACCTGGATCGAAGGTTTTGTGCTCCTCGACTTCGATTTCGGGCAGGGGCGGGCCGTTGAGCTGCCGGTTGGTGTGGGGCATGTAATAGGCCGTAACCGGTTCGATGCGCTTGTACCGAAGCCGAAACGCCCGAAACGCCGCCTGCAACGAATCGGTCGACTGGGTACGTTGAGCCAATGGCTGAAACGTAGCGTCAACGAAGGTTTGTAACGCTTCGAGCTGCGCTACTACCTGCGCTTTTGCCCGTTGGGTTGCCTGTTCCCGCGCCGACCGCGCTTCGATAAACCCAAACAGCCTAACGAACAGCGCCGCCATGCCGAAGAAGGAAAGAAGGAGCTTCATGCTTGTTAAAGATACTATATAAAATGGGCTGGCGCAGCCTGAGTAGCCCGCCAGCCCATGCCGAAAGGTATCTATCCGGGTTATTTCTGAACGCCCCGGATCAGCACAACCTGTCCGCCTTCGGTGAAGGAGCCGTTCGAAGCGGTAATGCTGGCCGCTTTCGAGCCCGCGCTACCGTCAGCATTGTTGTATTTCATGTCGCGCCATGTGTGCGGGTGCAGGTTCACGATAAACGAGTTCGGCACGCCGATAATGTCCGATACGTCGTACATGGCCCCGTATTCCCACGAGCTGAGCAGTGACGACGCCGCTGAGTTATACTTGGCGTTGAAAGTGGCATCGTCGCGGCGGTGGTTCATTTCCAGCATTGGCTTCAACTGACCGGTTGCCAGCGAATACTGCCAGATGCGCCCATCGTGTTTGTTGTTGATGTAGAACGAGTCGCCATCTTCCTGAATATAGACGTAGTCTTTCGTGACGCAGAGGTTGTCGGGGTTCACGATGTTATTGCCGGGATCAACGCCGCCGTCGGCAATGATCGACAGTTTGCCTTTGAGTGGATCGGCGGCGTCCATTTGCAGTCGGTAGACCCGACCCCACATGGTTTTACCCGCAATGGGCGTCAGCCGGTCACCCTGCGACTGACCCGTAGCCGTAAAGAACACATCGCGCCCTTGCCCGTCTTTCCGGTAATCGATGTCTTCGACGCGGGCAAACTGAATGGCTTTTTTCTCGACGGATTGAGCGGCTATCTGCGCGCCCGTCTGCGTTTTAGCGTCGGTCACCTCCACAAATTCTACGTCGTAGGTCTGCCCCTGCACCATGCTGGTTTCGACCGCGTCCTGGTTAGTGCGGCGCAGGAAATAGAGTTTGCCGTTTTGCAGGTCGCCCACCGTGTTCGACACGTAGGCCAACAACTGCCCGTCGCCATTGTCTTCGCCCAGAATGACCACGGTTTTGCCACCATAGGCCGTTTTGGGTAGCGGCACGGCGTTTTCCATACTCGCTTTCCCCAGGGCGGGCAGCACCCGGTCTTTGTTTTTCTTGTCGGCCGTGCCCAACGGGTTTATGGCGTGTACCATTGATTCAGCCCCGCTTTCACCCGCCGTCAGGAATAGCGGCCCAAACCCGTGTTCGGCTGGTGTGGCCATCGACGCTGAGCAAAGCCGCCACGCACCGCCTTCATAGTCGACGATGTATTCCCCTTTGACGGGTTTAAAGGTCTTGTCGAGGTATACCCGCGACACCGATTGCATGTATTCGTGGTTGTTGATGAGCACGTACCCACCGCCGTTGGGGTCTTTCAACAACCCGGCCCCATCGGGTTGACCGCCAAACACAAAATCGGGCGACTGAGCCAGTTTGTCGTCGCTGCTGATGAGCGTGGTAATCTGCAGGTTATCGAAGCCAGAGAGCGCCTTGACCAACGCCGGGTTGACCGATTGGTTGGTGAGGTTGATGGCTGAGTTGACCGCTTCAGTAGTGGGGCCTTCATTCTGATGACAACCGACCGTCGACAACGCAGCGGCAGCTACCATAATCTGTAAAGCAGCTAATTTCATAAAGGGAAGTGTTGGGTGTTACGCAATACTTCCGCAAAGCAAGAAACCAGCTATTACCTGATGGTTACGGGCCCGTTACGGCTTCGTAAAATCAGGGAATAGCTGGTTAATGGGAATTTAATATTGACCCGCTCAATGAATAGCAGCTCAAACTACTGGTTAGTTGGCAGGCATCAGCACCGAATCGATGGCGTGAACGGTACCATTGGTCGCCTGGATGTCGGCGGTAGTTACCATGGCTGAGCCACCACTGCCGTCGGTGAGCATAACCGAGTTACCCTGTTTCCGTACGGTCAGGGTGCCACCCGCTACCGTCTTGATTTTCTGGCCGTCTTTCAGGTCGCTTGCCATAACGTTGCCGGATACCACGTGGTAGGCTAGCAGGCGTTGCAGCTTCGCTTTGTTGGCGGGCTGAGTCAGGCTTTGCAGTGCGCCTGCCGGTAGTTTGGCAAAGGCGGCGTTAGATGGCGCAAACACCGTGTAAGGCCCCGGCTCTTTCGCGTTCTGGTCGAGACCAGCCGCTTGCAGAGCTGTTTGCAGGGTCGAGAAATCAGCAGCAGCGGCCAGGCTACCGGCCAGATCGGTCGTCAGCGCTTTCGAACTCATCCCCGATGAAGACGGCATATTGACCGACTCTGACATGGGTGTGCTGGGTACGCTACCCGTCGAGGAAGGGCGTTGGGGCATCGTATTTGTCGTTTGCGCATAGGTGGCCGTGCCAACCAGTGTCGCGATGGCCAAAAGGGCCACATGCGTCAATTGCTTTTTCATGGAGTGATTACTCTTTTTTGTCTAGTAAGATTATATGCTATGAATAAACGACTCATAACCAATAATGTTTACGTGAAAGTCAGAATAGAAAACATCGATTGTCGATTTGGCTAGTCAGCCAAAAAAGGAAAGTGGTTGCGTTGGTAAGTCGACCATATTTTTGGTATGATTGCGCTTGCCGTAATGCTGCCGCCTGTGGGTGGCTACTACTCGTCTCACCGTGCCTGCTACCGAATCGTCTCAAGCTTCTCTCTACCAAATCGCGCTGGCGCTGGTGCCGGGCGTGGGCGGCGTCATGATCCGCCAGCTTATCAGCTACTGCGGGTCGGCCGAGGCTGTCTTTTCGACGCCACCGGCCAGGCTGCTCAAAATTCCGGGTGTCGGCGACGTAACAGTGCGGGCAATCCGGCAAGCCGCTGGTACGCCCTTGCTGGGTACGTCCGGGTCAGGTACGTTGGCCGAGGCCGAAAAAGCGCTCAATCGGCTTCAGAAGATGGGCGCCCGGTCGCTGTTTTATACCGATGCCGATTACCCCGCTCGGCTTAAGGCGCTGTATGATGCTCCCGCGCTGCTGTTTTGCCTGGGCAAGGCCGATCTGAACGCCTCTCGCACCATTGCGCTGGTCGGCACCCGGCAGGCAACGGAGTATGGCCGCCGTATGACGGAAGAACTGGTACAGGCGATGCAGCCATATGGCGCGAGTATCATCAGTGGGTTGGCCTATGGTATCGACATTGCGGCGCACCGGTCCAGCCTGACGGCGGGCCTGCCGACGGTGGGCGTCATGGCCAGTGGGCTCGACATTATTTATCCGGCGGTGCACAGCCGTACGGCGCAGGATATGCAGCAACAGGGCGGGCTGCTCACCGAACACCTGCCGGGTACCAAGCCCGATCCGCGCTATTTCCCGGCCCGAAACCGCATCATTGCGGGGCTGAGTGATGCCGTTGTGGTGGTTGAGGCTGCCGCCAAAGGAGGCGCATTGATTACGGCCGAATATGCCAACAACTACAACCGGGAGGTGTTTGCGGTGCCGGGGCAGGTGTCGCAGGCGTTTTCAGCGGGCTGCAACAAACTGATTCGCGAAAACAAGGCGCAGATATACACCAGTCCGAAAGACCTGATCGAAGCCCTGAACTGGGATCAGGATCCCACTCTACTGGCGGCGGGGAAGTCATCGGCGGCTACGCCGCTACCGCTCGATTTCACGGCGCAGGAAAGCCAACTGGTCGCCTTGTTGCGCCAGAAACCGGGCCTGCACATTGATGAACTAAGCTGGCAATCGCAGATTCCGATGGGCGCGCTAGCTTCGCTGCTACTCAGCCTGGAATTTCGTGGGTACGTTCGGAGCCTGCCCGGCAAACGCTACGAAGTCGTGTATGTATGAAAAGGCGTAGGCCTGGGGGCATAGGGCTCGGGGTATCCCATAATAAATTCACTACCCCGAGCCCCATGCCCTACGTTCGGCTCACCGTTGTGTGAAATCGGAGAGAGGGAGCGAATCGGCGGGGTCGGTGAGGGCCTCCAGCATGCGCTCGACCTCTTGGGTACGTACTTTATCCCCGTTCCGGTCGAATGACAGCATCAGGTTGCGAAGCATCCGCCGGATGATGTCGATGTTGGTGCAGGGCTGGTAGAAAATCGGGGCGGGTTTCAGATTCAACTGCGCTATGTAGTGGTCGATGTCTTTTGTCGAGAAAATCAGACCACGGTTGAACACGTTGATGTAGAATTGCACCCCGTTGGGCGCTTTGTAGGTCAGCACAAACAGGTTGGGCAGGTTGACGCCGTAAATGGGCAACCCCAGTTTCTGCGCCACCATCATATAGATCAGGCAGAGCGAGATGGTGTTACCCCGGCGGGTTTCCAGCACCTGATTGATCATCGAATTGGCAGGCGAATGAAAGTTTTTGGTATTGGGCGCAAACTTCATTTCGTTATAAAAAACGCCGTTCATTCCCTTCACCTGATCGGCCGGATGCACGTCGGTGCGCACCTTCAGCCAGGCATCGTAATAGAGCTGCTCCAGATCCTGCCGAAGTTTGTCGAGCGAGAGATCAGGGTATTGGTAGGTGGCGATAATCCACAGTCCCTCCAGCAGGTCCATGCCGCCGCCGTCTTTCCAGCCAACGAGTCGGTCGAGCACCGTGGTGTATTGTAAATCATGGATTAACTCTTCAATCCGTTTCTGCAAATGGGGGTTGAAGCTGCCTTCCCATTCCGATTCCAGAAACGGGATGACTGCGCTGCCAATTTGCCGGATTCGCCCTTCTACGTGCTCAATCACTTCGGTATCGTCATCATCGAGCAGCGAGATCAGGGCTTTGATTTCATTGTCGTTCATAGTCGTTGCGTAGAGGTCGCCCCTTTATTGGGCGTACCTCAGCGTAAATAAGATTTGTCCAATTCGCGGGCTTATGGTTAGCTTTGCCCGGTTTTTTGGCGGGGCACTCTCTGCAAGTAACAACAGAAAATTACAAAAAACGATTTGGAACTCAGCGCAGCAACACCCCAAAAAATAGTGGTTACCGGCGGGGCCGGTTTTATTGGCTCACATACGGTTGTCGCTTTGATCGAAGCCGGTTTTGAGCCAATCATTGTCGACGATTATTCCAATTCGGAGCCTCGTGTGCTCGAGGGCCTGAAGACGATCCTCGGTCGGGACGTAACCTCGTTTACGATCGATTGCAACGACCGCGCCGCCATGGCTGAGGTGTTTGCCAGCGGACCTATTGCGGGCGTCATCCATTTTGCGGCGTTCAAAGCCGTGGGCGAGTCGGTTGAACAACCCCTTAAGTATTACCGGAACAACCTCGATTCACTGCTGCTGCTGCTCGAACTGATGCCGCAGTTTGGGGTGAAGAACCTCGTTTTCTCGTCGTCGTGTACGGTATACGGCCAACCCGAGCAGTTACCCGTTACCGAGAGCACGCCCCGGCTACCTGCTCAGTCGCCCTACGGTAACACCAAGGCGATCTGTGAGGATATCATTCGGGATACGGTCACGGCCAAAACGCCGGTGCGGGCCATTTCGCTGCGGTACTTCAACCCGATTGGGGCGCATCCGTCGGCGCTGATCGGCGAATTGCCGCGTGGTGTACCGGCTAACCTAGTGCCCTATCTGCTACAGGTGGCCGCTGGCAAGCGCGCGAGCCTGACCGTGCACGGTAACGATTACAACACACCAGACGGTACGGCTATTCGCGACTACATCCACGTGATGGATTTGGCCGAAGCGCACGTGAGCGCTCTGAAAGTACTGGCCGACGCGGATACCGACTCGTTCTACGATGTGTACAACATCGGCACGGGGCGAGGTGCCTCGGTGCTGGAGCTGATCAATACTTTTAAAGAGGTAACTGGCATTGACCTGCCTTATGCGCTTGGCCCACGTCGCCCCGGCGATGTTGAACAAATTTATGCCGATGTAACAAAGTCGGCACAAGGCTTGCACTTCCAAACCAAACGCTCACTTGCCGACGCCTTGGCCGATGCCTGGCGCTGGCAGCAAACGTTAAGTTAGTTTAAGGGGCAACGGCCAACGCCCAGAGTTGCCTGGCCGGATTACTACCATGAATAATAGCAGAGCACACTGGACTTTGGACCTTGGGCTTTGAACTTCTGTCTATGAAAACGATAGTCATTACCGGCGGGGCCGGATTTATTGGGTCGCATGTGGTGCGGCTATTCGTTACCAAGTACCCAGAGTACCGCATCGTCAACCTCGATGCGCTGACCTACGCGGGTAACCTCGCCAACCTGCGCGACATCGAAAACGCGCCGAACTATACGTTTGTGCGGGGCGACATTACCGATGCTTCGTTTCTGGAAGGCATGTTCACCGAACTGCAACCCGAGGGCGTCATTCACCTCGCCGCCGAGTCGCACGTGGATCGCTCGATCACCGACCCGATGTCGTTCGTGATGACTAACGTGGTGGGTACAGTAAACCTGCTCAACGCTGCCAAAAACTGCTGGAAGGCTTCTGAATCGGCCGGGGGCGCGTCCGCCTTTGACGGGAAACGATTCTACCACGTCTCGACCGACGAGGTGTATGGCTCGCTGCATAACCCCGACGAATTTTTCCTAGAAACTACCCCCTACGATCCCCAATCGCCCTATTCGGCGTCGAAAGCGGCGTCGGACCACTTTGTGCGGGCCTACGGCAATACGTATAAGATGCCCGTGGTGCTGAGCAACTGCTCGAATAACTACGGCCCGAATCACTTTCCCGAGAAGCTGATTCCGCTGATGATCCACAACATTCAGCAGAATAAGCCACTGCCTGTATACGGCAAAGGTGAGAACGTGCGCGACTGGCTCTTCGTGGTCGATCACGCCCGCGCTATCGATACCATCTACCATACAGGTACGTTGGGTGAGACCTACAACATCGGTGGTTTCAACGAGTGGAAGAACATTGATCTGGTGCATTTGCTGTGCAGCATCATGGACCGCAAGCTGGGCCGTGAGCCGGGTACGTCAGCGCAATTGATCACCTACGTGACCGACCGCGCCGGACATGACCTGCGCTACGCCATCGATGCTAGCAAGATCATGAACGAATTGGGCTGGAAACCCTCGCTCCAGTTTGAAGAAGGCCTCGAAAAAACCGTTGATTGGTTCCTGGCTAACCAGGACTGGCTCGACAACGTCACGTCGGGTGCTTATCAGGGCTATTACCAGGACATGTACGCAAACCGGTAAAGAGAGAACGAGTGAAGGCACTGTTCACTCACTCATTGATTCATTCACTCGTCAAGAAAGATGAAAGGAATTATCCTCGCGGGGGGCTCAGGCACCCGGCTCCACCCACTCACACTGGCCGTTTCAAAACAGTTGATGCCCATCTACGACAAGCCGATGATTTATTATCCGCTGTCGATTCTGATGCTGGCGGGCATCAAAGATATTCTCATCATCTCCACCCCGCACGACCTGCCTCATTTCGAGAAATTGCTCGGGGATGGCTCACGCATCGGGTGTTCGTTCAGCTACGCCGTGCAGCCCAGCCCCGACGGGCTGGCGCAGGCCTTCATTATTGGTGCCGATTTCATCGGTAACGATAAGGTAGCGCTGGTACTGGGCGACAATATCTTTTACGGTTCAGGATTGTCGAAGTTGCTGCAAGCCAACAACGACCCGGATGGCGGCGTGGTGTATGCCTATCAGGTGCACGACCCCGAGCGCTACGGCGTGGTTGAGTTCGACGAGGCGTTCAACGTACTGTCAATTGAAGAGAAACCGGAGCAGCCTAAATCAAACTACGCGGTGCCGGGCCTATACTTTTATGACAACGACGTAGTCGAGATTGCCCGCAACATCAAGCCGTCGCCACGCGGTGAACTAGAGATCACCGACATCAACCGGGTTTACCTGGAGCGTGGCAAGCTGAAAGTAGGTGTACTGGACCGGGGAACTGCCTGGCTCGATACGGGTACGTTCATGTCGCTGATGCAGGCCGGGCAATTTGTGCAGGTCATCGAAGAGCGGCAGGGCTTGAAAATCGGCTGTATCGAAGAGATCGCCTACCGGATGAAGTTTATCAACAAAGAACAACTGGTCGAGATTGCTAAGCCACTGGTTAAGAGCGGCTATGGCCAGTATCTGCTATCGATATAGGAGGCTGAACTTCCAGATGGGCATAAAAAAAGCCGGGGCAGAGCTCCGGCTTTTTTTTACCTAACCTATGAGATGAGAAAACTTATACAATTAGAAAATAATGTTGGTATGGACGCGGTCGGAAAGATAACTGCCGCTTGATGTACACAAAGGTAGGTGGGTTGGCTACGGCCTGTAAGCGCATTATTACCCTTTTTTTTGCAATTGAAAACAACAAGCAAAAACCCGTATTCGAATGCGTAGTTCTACGTAACCGGGTGGTTCATCCGCAATAAAACTGCCGCTAGCTCAATACGAAATCTGGACACGTGGATAGCTGAATGCGTTTTGGTAGCTTGCTTACGGAATCTCAAAACAACCAGACTCAATGCCCAAACGTGACAAATTTCACGGCGATGTAGGTCAGTTTCTAACTGGCAAAGACGCTGTAGACCGTACTATCCGCTACAAGAAACACAAAGAAGTCGACCAGAAATGTGCCCCTGATACCTATATCCGTGGGGAGTTTTTTGGCATCAACCGGATCAACAGCCTACTGGGCCGCAAGGACTGCGTGGGGATCCGCATTTACTACGGTAAGCGGTATGAAGACAAAGATGAGAACCCCGTCGACGAAGGGAGGGGCGAACTGAAGTCCCGCCTCGTCATTGTTGGGGTTCGCGCTGATGGTACGGATATTTTCGATGACAAAACCGGCTTAAAAGGCGACGGCGATGGTGATGCACTGGGCGACGGTTATACATGTCCACGGCATTGTGCCCCTTAAGCCGGTATGGTTGAACGTTTCGTTGAGTTTTTTCAACACTATCCGCTAGATGTAATAAGCCACCTTTTTTTGTTCTCGCCTGTATGTGTTTTTATATACAGGCGAGCTTTTTTTGACAAGGCACTGCTTTGCGTTTGCCTCTATTTTCTAGTGCATTTTCTTGAGGAAACTGTATTGCTATATTATGTTTTACATAAGCAAAGCACGATTAGTATTCAGAAAGGGCTAATTGCAATTGACACGTTGGTCATTGCCGAATTATACTATCTTGCTCTCAAAGAAAATGAAATATCGCGTCAGATTGGATTAGCCTTGTCGCTAGTTACTTTATTCGTGACGATTGTTACCTACGTTTATAGTCAATATAGTTTTATAGGCGCTTCTCTTTTTCGTTTGCTATTGATTCTTTTCGCGATTGTGTATTTTAATAAAATATTAGCGGAAAATCGGATTTTAAAAATTATCCATCATCCTATGTTCTGGATAAGCTCCGCTTTTCTGGTCTTTGGCATGGGTACGTTTATGACATCGTTATTTATTGATTACCTATTAGATCCCGCTATTACGTCCGACAAAACGTTTGACTTATTTTGGAATATGGGGCAACTGTTAAGTGTTTTTCAATGTGTTCTGGTCTCAATTGGCTTCTGGGTCAGTAAGTTTGACCGGGGGAATTACATTCAACCACTTTAACATCGGCTAGGTACGTTCTGCTGATTAATCCAAAACGTACCGGCCCCTGCAATTAGAGCAGGCCCAATTCCTGCCGCACCAACTTTGCGCCCGCCACCATATTGGTTAGTTTTTGCTTGGTAGCCCAACGGGCGGTTTGGCTCATGCCACAATCAGGGGCGATGGCTAGCTTTTCGGCGGCTACGTAAGGGAGGCACTTATGAATACGCTCGGCGACATCCTGCGGGGTCTCGATGTAATAGCTTTTTACGTCGATAACACCGACGGCTACATCGAATTTTTCGGCAAATCGCGCCAATAATTGTACTTCCGAAAAATTCAGAATCGTCATTTCAGTATGCAATTCGTCAACGGTCATATCCAGGAAGTCAGGGAGCATGGGTGCGATGGTTTTTTTGCCCACGGACCGCCCTTTGTAATTGCCAAAACAGAGGTGCATAGATAGGCGTGTTTTACCCACCCCCGGCGCTACCGTCCGGTTGAAAATATCGACAAAGCGTTTGGTGTCTTCGCGGTAGGCATAGCAACTCATCGAGGGCTCGTCGACGCAGATTTCATCGACGCCCAGCGCAATCAGATCGTCAATTTCTTTGCGTACGATGGGCAGTAGTGCTTCGGTAATTTCCCAACGGTCTTTGTATCGTTCGTCGGGCAGCAACCGACCGCTCAGCGTGTAGGGTCCCGGAATCGACATCTTCAGACGCTGCCCGGCGGGGGCGAGCCGTTTGAGCCGACGGTACTCGTCTACGACGCCAAGGCCACGTGGCGCCGTTAGTGGTTCGGTGATGGTGTGCTTGCCGCGCTGATCGTGAGCAGGTGGGCCAAACCGGCGCAACTCTTCGTCGTTATTCTGGATGCCCTTGATGTAGCCGTAGAACGACAGATTGAAGTCGAAGCGGGTTTGTTCTCCGTCGGTGATAACGTCGAGCCCGGCCGTGGTTTGATCGTGAATGGCCGTGATGACGGCGTCTTCGATGAGTTCGTTGATATCGGCGGGGCCAAACGCGTTGAGGTTCTGCGAAGCATGCTCAAGCCAGCCCGGAAACGGCAGCGAGCCAACGACAGTGGTTTTGATGGGTACGGGTTGCATGGTGTGTTGCACTGACTTTCAATGCTTTATCCGATTGGGTGCCTTGTTCACAAGCAGAAAAAACAGGGAGCGGCAGGTTTTACCCATTTTTGCAGCATGAACACTGTTGTTGCCCGCCCCGTGAGTTACTCACGCACGACACTCACTGAATTGATGATTCCGGCCTACGCCAACTTTGGCGGTAAGATCCACGGTGGTACGCTGCTGTCGCTGATGGACAAAGTAGCCTACGCCTGCGCGGCCAAACATGCTGGTGAATACTGCGTCACGGTATCGGTCGACGGGGTCAATTTTCGGCAGCCGGTCGACGTGGGGGAACTGGTCTCGCTGATGGCCTCGGTCAATTACGTGGGGCGCACGTCGCTGGTTATCGGGATTAAAGTCATTGCCGAGAATGTCAAGACGGGGGTGGTAAAGCACACGAATACGTCGTATTTCACGATGGTGGCGAAAGATGAAACCGGCAAGCCAACCGAAGTGCCGCCGCTGCTACTAGAAACGCCCGACGATGTGCGCCGGTTTTTAGAAGCGATGAAACGCAAAGAACTGCGGGCCACTTACAGCGAGCATTTCGACAATGCCCGTACCCGTATGTTGCTGGCCGAAAACCTAAGCCAGTTGACGACTGAGCGGTGCACGTTGAGCGAAGCACTGGCCAACGAGTTAAGCTAGTTTACCTGTCCAGACTACTTTATCCGACATCGGGTTAACTACCTGGGCTGGGTACGTTGCCTGCTTCAGGTACGTTACCTGATCCCGTTCCGGCTGCGCCGTGAAGCGGGAAAACTGAACAATACGGGTCAAATAATGACTTTTGATGAAAAGGGGGCCGTAACGCTCACCGCTTCTCCAAGTCATTCGTCATTGTATAGACATGTGGTACTTTATTCTGAAACAGGACGACCTGAAACCGGAACCTTATCGGGCTTTACAAAAACAGGCCACGCTCACGGAGGTAGAGCCTTTCAACGAACCCCATTACAATCTCTGCCTGTTTACGGTAGATGACTACGCCGCTTTTGTGGACGCGCTCGATCTGATGGGGCTGCGCTATGATGTAGTAAGGCAGCGCCCTACCCGCGAACAGCTGCTGGAACGGCTTCGAAGTGAGTGAACGGCCGCGGCGGTGAGCAGTTGGCTGGATTAATCGGCCAATCGGAAAAAGCGGGAGGTGAGCAGCATCGCCGCTACGCTAAGACCAACCAGCAAGCCCACCCAGACGCCGAGCACGTCGTAGCCAAGCGTAAACCCCAGCACATAGCTGGTGGGCAAGGCAACGAGCCAATACGAAAAAAGCGTGATCACTGTGGGTACGTTCACGTCGGAGAGGCCGCGTAACATGCCGACACCGACAACCTGAAAACCATCGGCTAGTTGAAAGAAGCCCGCCATGAAGACCAGCATGGCGGCCATACGGGTTACGTCGGGGGCGTCGGTCAGGTAAATGCTAACCAACGTTTCGTTGAACAGCATGAAGATGAGCGCCGTAGTACCCATCAATAATCCGGTAAGGATAAACGCCGCCAGCCCCGCCTGCCGGATACCATCCCGATCGCCGCGGCCATAGGCATTGCCCACGCGAATGGCAACGGCCGACGAGATACCCATCGACATCATGTAGGTACTCGACACCAGGTTGATGGCAATCTGATGCGCCGCCAGTTGGTTGGTGCCCAGCCAGCCCACGAGGATAATGGCAACGCTGAACAGGGCAATTTTGAAGAAGAACGTAAGCCCGCTGGGTAACCCCAGGCGAATAATCTGACGCATACTGGCCAGAATCGGTTGCTGGTTGAACGCCAGCTCAAAGTAGGGCCGAAACTGCCGTGACCGGTGGATGTACAGCAGCATCGCCACGGCCATGAACACCCGTGACAGCAGCGTGGCCATCGCCGAGCCCTGTACACCCATCGTCGGAAAAGGGCCGATTCCCAGAATGAGCAGGTAATTGAACAACGCGTTTACGACCAGCGCGGCCACCGTGATGACCATGGCGATGCGGGGGTAGCTCAGGCCGTCAGACAATTGCCGGGCGGCGATGAAGACGAATAGCGGTAGGTTAGAGGCGCTCATAATGAGCATAAACGGGCGAGCCAGAGCGTTTACGGCGGTTGTTTGGCCAAACCACTCGATGCCGAGCGCCGCTATGGCTACCACCCCCCCAAACACAATGCCCAGCAGCAGGGCCACCCGGAGCCCGGCCCGGTACTGTCGGTTAATGTCAGCGGCATCGGCGCGACCATGGGCCTGGGAGACCAGCGCACTCACCACCGATAGGGCCCCAATACCGATACTCGACAACAGCAGCGAGAGTGAGGCCGACAAACCCGCCGCGCCCAGCGGCACGGGCCCCAGCAACCGGCCGATGAACAGGTTGTCGGTGACGCTCATCAACATATTGCTCAGTTGAGCAATGATGATGGGGATGCTTAACCGAAGCGTGTCGATCAGGTCAGTACGGAGTGACGGCGGCCTCAAAAGTGGGCTTTCGGTTTGCATGGCAGGTCTACTCAAAGACAATTAGTTGAGTATTTTTTTGTAAAAGTACTAAAGGAATGGTTACAGACCTGTTAGTTGACCGCCGCGGGCGCCAGCCGAAAGAACCGGACGGTGAGCAATACGGCGGCTACAGTGAGGCCCACCAGTAGCCCCGCCCATACGCCCTGAGCATCGTAGCCGAGCGTAAACCCCAGCACGTAACTGGTGGGCAAAGCCACAAGCCAGTACGAAAAAAGCGTGATCAAGGTGGGTACGTTCACGTCGGAGAGACCGCGTAATACGCCAATACCCACGACCTGAAGGCCGTCGGAAAGCTGAAAAACGGCGGCCATCAGCACCAGCGATGCTGCAATCTGCGCCACGCCTGCCGTAGGCTGCCCCGGCGCATCGCTGAGGTACAGACTGACGAGCGTATCGTTGAAAAACCAGAAAACCAGCCCCGAGGCGCCCATGAGCACTGCCGACAGGGCAAAGGCCGCCAACCCCGCCCGACGAATGCCCGGCTGATCGCCGCGCCCCAATGCACTGCCCACGCGAATGGCACCGGCCGACGAGATGCCCGTCGCCATCATGTAGGTGCTCGACGCCATGCTGATGGCGATCTGATGCGCCGCCAGCCGGTCGGCACCCAGCCAGCCCACGATGATCATCGCCACGCTGAACAGGGCGATCTCGAAGAAAAAGGTTAGGCCACTGGGAAGCCCAAGGCGCAGTATCTGGCGAACCGAATCGGTCACGGGTCGACTCACAACGGCTGGGCTGAAATAGGGCCGAAACTGCCGCGACCGGTGAATGTAAAGCAACATCGCCCCGGCCATAAATACCCGCGACAGCAGCGTGGCCGTGGCCGAACCTTGCACGCCCATGGCAGGCAACGGGCCAACGCCCAGAATCAGCACATAGTTGAGCAGGGCGTTGAGGCCCAGCGCCACGACCGTAATGGTCATGGCCACGCGCGGATACCGCAGACCGTCGCAAAGCTGCCGGGCGGCAATGAAGACAAACAGGGGGAGCGTCGAGGCGCTGATGATGAGCATGAACGGTTGCGCCAGTGCATTGACTTCAGCCGTTTGGCCAAACCACTCGATCCGCCAGGCAGCCAGCGCGACCAGCAGGCCCAACCCGAGGCTCAGCAAGACCGCCACCTGCAACCCCGCCCGGTAGTGCCGGTTCACCTCGGCGGCGTCGGCCCGGCCGTTGGCCTGCGAGATGAGCGCGCCAATGACGGTCAGGCCGCCGATGCCAACACTCGATAGCAGGAATGATAGCGACATCGATAACCCAGCGGCACCCAGTGGCACCGCGCCCAGCAATCGGCCCACAAACAGGTTGTCGGTCAGGCCCATCAGCGTGGTGCTGAGTTGCGCAATGATGATCGGTATGCTTAAGCGAAGGGTATCAGACAGGTCGGCACGTAACGGGGAAGGCATGACAGATGGGGGTAATGACTACTTAAACAATGACCCTTCACGAACAATCGTTCATCCGGCCGAAAAGCCCTTGCCGATCGACTAACCCTTTCGGCAGATTCGTGGTTATCAGGAAAATTAAACCACCCGTCTGTGTATGGTCACCCTTACCGACCTGCGTGCCTTCCCGCCTTTTGAACACGTACCTGATGACCAGCTCAACTGGTTGATCGACCATGCCGAAGAGGCAACATACCCCGCCAACCACACGCTCAACAAGGCGGGTGAACCCATCAATTACCTGCGGTTATTGCTCGACGGCACTATTACCATCGTGGAAGCCGGGGGGGAACCACTGCTCGAATACCGCGCCCCGGCCATACTGGGTGTGTTGCCGTATTCGCGCATGACTGAAGCCAACCTGCCATTGATCACCGATACGCCCGTGCGCACGCTGGACCTGCACCGCGATCGGCTTCGGGACATGACCACCAGCTGCTACGAACTCACGGCCGCGTTGGTGCAGCAGATGACCGACCGGGTGCGCAACTTCACGCAGCAGGCGCAGCAGGAAGAGAAGATGGCGTCGCTGGGGCGACTGTCGGCGGGGTTGGCCCACGAGCTGAACAACCCGGTGTCGGCCATTGTGCGGAACGCCGATGCCCTGAAGCAGCAGATGCGCGCTACGCCGGAGCACTTCAAGGCGATCATGCACCTGAACCTGACCGACGAGCAAACCGACACGGTCAACGAGTGGCTTTTTGATAAGCTCGATCACAAGACCGCCCCGCTCAGCTTGCTGGAGCGAAGCAGCCTCGAAGACGACCTGACCGACTGGCTCGACGACCAAAAGGTTGTTGCCGATGGAGCCGAAACGGCGGATCTGGCCGTGTCGCTGGCGGAGTTCCGGTTTAGCGAAGCTGATCTGGATTTTATTCTCGACCGCATTGGCAAGCAAAATCTGGCGGGGGTGCTGCTGTGGGTCAACAATAACCTGATCATCGAAAAATTGGTCGTCGATATTGGCGAGGCGTCGAAGCGCATGGCGGCGCTGGTGTCGTCGATCAAATCGTATACGCACATGGATCGGGGCGGGGGCAAAGAGGCCGTACACGTTGGCGAGGGCATCCAAAGCACGCTGACGTTGCTGGGGCATAAACTTCGGGCGAAAAACATCGCCGTTACGCTCAACTTCCCGCCCGAAATGCCGACCGTGCAGGCTTGGCCCGGCGAGTTGAATCAGGTCTGGACCAACCTCATCGACAATGCCATCGATGCGCTGCCCGAGAAAGGCGGTACCCTCACGATCGGCAGTCATCTGGAGCGGGGACAGTTTCTGTACACGACCTTTACCGACAATGGCAGCGGCATCCCGGAGGCAATTCAACGGAAAATCTTCGACCCCTTTTTTACGACAAAAAGCGTTGGCAAAGGTACCGGCCTTGGTCTCGACATCGTGCAGGGCGTCATTCGCCACCACAACGGCAGCATTACCGTTCACTCCAAGCCGGGCGAAACGACCTTCACGGTATGTTTACCCATTAACGCGTAGCGCCGCGGGCATCTTAGCCGCAGTCTGTGCCTGCCTGTAGCGAGTCTGTGTTAAATGCAGCATCTTGCGGCTCAACCTGAAAAACGCACCCATGAAACAGCCCATCATTCTTGCCATCGACGACGACGAACAGGTGCTTGAAGCCCTGCGGCGCGACCTGCGGGCCCGATACCGTAAAGAGTACCGGATTCTGACCACTTCGTCGGCCCGTGAGGCGCTGGCGTCGCTAACCGAGTTGAAGAAAAAAGGAGAAACGGTGGCGCTGTTGCTGTCGGATCAGAAAATGCCCGAAATGCTCGGGGTCGAGTTTCTGAAGGAAGCCCGCACCATTTTTCCCGGCGCCAAAAAGGCGCTCTTGACGGCCTATTCAGATACCGAAGCGGCCATTCGGGCCATCAACGAGGTACAACTCGATTACTACATCAATAAACCCTGGGACCCGCCCGAAGAGAAACTGTTTCCGACCCTCGACGGGCTCCTGGCTGACTGGCGGGTCAACTACGTACCTGACTACGAAGGCCTGCGGCTAGTGGGCTACCAGTTTTCGCCCCGTTCGCACGAGCTGAAAGATTTTCTGGCGGGCAACCTGTTTCCGTATCAATGGCTCAACATCGAAGCCGATGAGCAGGCCAAACAACTACTAGACACGCACGGGCTGACCACCGCCGATTTGCCGCTGGTGCTGCTCGAAGACGGTGAAGTACTGGCGCGACCCACGCTTCAGGAAGTCGGCGAGAAGCTGGGGTTGACGCCCAAAGCGGCTGGCGAACTGTATGACTTGGCCATCATCGGCGCTGGACCGGCCGGGCTGGCGGCGGCGGTGTACGGTGGGTCGGAAGGGCTGCGCACAATCCTGGTCGATAAACGGGCGCCGGGTGGGCAGGCCGGTACATCGTCGCGCATCGAAAACTACCTCGGTTTCCCCAATGGGCTCAGCGGCTCCGAACTGACGCAGCGGGCCATCACGCAGGCCAAGCGCTTCGGGGTAGAGTTTCTGGCCCCGCAGGAAGTCAACGAGATTCAGTCGGAGGGTCAATATAAACGCATCAAGATGGTCGACGGGAGTGAGATCGTGACGCGGGCCATCCTGCTGAGCACGGGGGTTTCGTACCGAAAACTGGAAAACGATACCCTCGACAAGTTTACCGGCGCGGGGGTGTATTACGGAGCCGCCACCACCGAAGCCTACGCCTTTAAGGGGCAGCCCGTTTACGTAGTAGGGGGCGGTAATTCGGCGGGGCAGGGGGCGATGTACCTGTCGCGGACGGCGTCTGACGTGTATATCTGCATCCGCCGCCCGAGCCTGTCCGAAACGATGTCGCAATACCTGATTGATCAGATCGAGCGCACGCCCAACATCCACCTGCTGCCCTGCACCGAGATTGTGGCGGGCCGAGGGGATGACAAGCTCGAAACCGTAACGATCCGCGACTTGAACACCAATGAGGAACGCGACGAAAAAGCGGGAGCGGTGTTCATTTTCATCGGCGCTAAACCGCTTACCGACTGGATCGAGATGGACATCATCCGGGACGACAAAGGCTTTATCCAGACGGGCCGCGACCTGATCAACAACCCGCGCTACAAAGAAATCTGGAAGCAGAAACGCGAACCCTACTCGCTGGAAACATGCAGCGCCGGCATCTTCGCGGCGGGCGACGTGCGGTCGGGCGCCATGAACCGGGTCGCCTCGGCCGTGGGTGAAGGGGCCATGGCTGTCAGCTTCGTGCACAAGTATCTGGCTGAGAATTAGCGTACCTTTGCGGCCATTATGACACCGATAACGCCCCTCCTTCAGGCTGCTCAGCAGGCAGCGGCTGCCGTGCGCCGGCTCAGTAGCGACCAGAAAACGACTCTGCTCAATCGGCTGGCCGACGTGCTGCTGACTGCCACACCACAGATCCTGGCTCAAAACCAGCTTGATCTGGATGCCATGCCCGACACCGACCCGAAGAAGGATCGGTTGCGCCTTACCGAAGGGCGCGTGGCCGATCTGGCCGACAGCCTGCGGCAGGTGGCGGTGTTGCCCGACCCGTCGGGCGTGGTGGTGCTGGAGCGCGAAATCGAGCAGGGGTTGCGGCTGAAGAAATTGGCTGTGCCGCTGGGCGTGGTGGGTGTGATCTACGAATCGCGCCCCAACGTGACGGTCGATGTGGCGTCGCTCTGCCTGCGATCGGGCAATGCGTGTGTATTGAAAGGTGGCAAAGAAGCCGATCATACCAACCGGGTGCTGGTGAGCCTTATTCATCAGGTGCTTGGCGAAGCCAACGTACCCAGCGCCGCCGTAACACTCCTCCCGCCCGATCGTGCGGTAGTCAATGAACTGCTCACGGCCGTCAGGTACGTCGATATCATCATTCCCCGAGGCTCGGAATCGCTGATTCAGTACGTGCGGAAAAATTCGCTTATCCCAACCATCGAAACGGGCGCGGGCGTTTGCCATACGTACGTGGACGCCTCAGCCGATCTGGACAAGGCGGCGCGCATTGTGGTCAACGCGAAGGTATCGCGCCCGTCGGTGTGCAACTCGCTCGACTGCGTGCTGGTCGACCGGGGGGTAGCGGCCGATCTGTTGCCCCGGCTGCTCCCCGATTTTAAGCGGTACAACGTCGAAGTGTTTGCCGACGAAACCGCATTCGGCATATTGCAGGCGGCTGGGTACGTTGCCCTGCAAGCCGCCCAGCCCGCCGATTTTGGGCGTGAATTTCTTGATTACAAATGCGCCGTGAAGGTGGTCGATGGGCTCGATGAGGCCCTATCGCATATTCAGGCGTATTCCTCAAAACACTCCGAGGCTATTGTTTCAACGGATCAGGCCCGTATCGACCGGTTCCTGAGCGAGGTTGATGCTGCCGCCGTATACGTCAACGCCTCGACGCGGTTTACGGACGGTGGTTGCTTTGGGCTGGGCGCCGAGATCGGCATCTCGACCCAGAAGCTCCACGCCCGAGGCCCCTTCGCCCTCGAAAAGCTGGTTACCGAAAAATGGGTTGTTACCGGCGACGGGCAGGTAAGAGAGTGAAGTAAGTTTGTCAAACTTACTTCACTCTACCAGCACGCGGCCGACTACGGCGCCTTGCGGGGTGATGATCTGGTAGACGTGAATGCCTTTGCCCAAATTCCGAACGGCAACCTCGGTGTTGCGTTGAAACGGTTTGCGGAGTTGTTCGCGTCCGGCTACGTCAAACAGCACCAACTCGTGGGGGCCGCTAAGGTTGCTTTCGACCCGCACCAGTTCCGAAGCTGGATTGGGCCGCAGCGTCACTAATGGCGGGGCGTTAGGCTCGACTGCCAGCAACGGAATGACCGTAATCCGGGCCTGTCCCGATACCGTGCCGACGCCGCACCCGTTCGACACACCACTGACTCGGTAGACGGCCGTCTGATCGGGTTTAATCACAACCTCGGTCGTAGTTGTAGCCGAATTGCCGGTGGTTCCGTTGGAGAGCGTATACTGGAAAGGCGCCGTCCCGGTGAACGTTAGCCGGAGGCGGGTTTCGTAGGTCTGCAAAACGCTTGAATCGCCCGCTGCTACAATACTAGCCGTGGGTTTCACATTGATCGCAAAGGTCGGGCTGGGCGTGAGTTCCAGTTTTTCGGCCACATTACCCACCACGCGCAGCCGGTAACCACTTCCCATTGCCTGGCTGGTTCCAATCGTAAAGGGTAACGGCGACTGTGTACCTGCGCCTACGTTGACGGGCGTTGTAAAACTGCCTGCTGCATCGGAGAGCTGTACCACGTAGCTGGTTGAGGCGTTGAATTTGCCGCCCTGCACAAACGTCAGCGAACTGCTCTGGCCCGCGCATAGTTCGGTCGCACCAACAGTCTGTACTGCCAGCGTCGGAATGACCGTGACGCGCGTTGCCCCGCTGACGGTACCCGCGCCGCAGACATTGCTGAGGCTCGTTAGCTGGTAGGTGGTGCCTTCCGTGAGGGTTACCGCCTGCACCACCGGGCTGCTGGTCGTGGTGCGGGGGCCATCGCCTGTAAGCTGATACGACCAGGGGCCAGACCCGTCGAAACTGAGCGTGAGGCTGGCGGGACTGCCGTAGACAACCTCCGCCGGGCCATTGAGTGTGGCTTTGGGCAAGGTCAACACCGAAAAGGCATCGGAGGTATCGGCGGTGGCGATGTTGTTGTTGCGCAACACCCGAATCTGATAACCCGCGCCCCGCGCCAACGTACCTGGAATCGTCACATCGGCCGTCGTGGCGGTGGTGCTGGCGAGTAGCGTTGGGCTGGCAAAGGACCCGCTGGCATCCGAAAGTTGAATCGCGTACGTGTTGGGGCCTGTGGCGCCTTTCGTGACCTGGTACGTAACGCCCATCGACGTACCGGCGCATACGTCCCGCTTGGCCGTGATGAGCGACGTGACCTGCCCAACGGGGACCGCCAGTGGTACTTCCCAAACACCCCGACCGTGGGTAGCGGCTTTCAGCTTACTCCCTGTATAATCGACGCGCATATCATACACAGGCGAGTTGGGTAGTCCCGTTCCGTAGCGCGTCCACTGGCTCATGGTATTGTCTTTATAATAAACGCCCTGATCCATCGCGACGTAAACACCCTCATCGGTGCCTTCCTGCACGGTAATCGCGTTGCCCGACACCTTGGGCAGATTGCCCGTGATGTCGGTCCAGGTACGTCCGTAATCGCTCGATTTCATGACGAAATAGCCTGCGGGCGATACCGTCCGGTAGCGCGAGGCGTAGATGGTTTTGGCGTCCTGCGGGTGAATCGTCAGCGCCGTGATGTAGGCGTCAAAGCCATCGCCCAGTACTTTATCCCAGGTTTGGCCAGCGTCGGTAGTTACGTAGAGACGGTAGCTGGTGGTGGCGCTGTAGGTGCGGACGTAGATCGTTTTAACATCCGACGGGGCCACAAACACATCCTGAATCATCTCTTTGCTGTCAAAATCCTTCACCCGCTCCCAGGCTGAGCTGAAGTTGTTTTCGTTTTTGCGCCAGAGTGTATTCGAGCCGATAAATAGGGTTTTGGTGGCCTGATGGTAATCGATGGGGGTATAGAAACTAGTGTTTTCGTCGGTGACGCCCGTAGGCGTGATGTACGACGAACTGGCCGGGCCCGTAAACCGAAGCAGATAGCCATTCTGCGAGGTGACGTAATACACTGAGGGGTTGGCGTCGTCGATGAGGCAACTGATCCCATCGCCGCCACCTACCTGCTTCCAGAGGCCGTTTTCATACATCTTGGTGCCGTTGTCCTGCAAGCCGATAATCATCCGGTCGGAGAGGCTGGCCGGTTGGGCCAGGAAATAGATCTGCGACACGGCGATGTTATCGTAGAACCGAAACGCCGCCCCCCGTTTGCCCGTGGCCGCATTGAGCCCCCCATCGGAGGTGACGAATAGCCGGTTGGTGCCCGGCTGAAAATCGAGGCTACTGATGTCGGAGTGCACGTCGCCCGCCCGGCTGGTTGCCCAGCTGTGCCGGTATTCCCAGGTACGTCCCCCGTCGAATGTCGACATCAGCGGTACCATGCCTACATGGATCTCGCCGGTATCAGTAGGGGAAACGGCCAACGAGAGGCAATAATACAGTTGGGTGTCGTCGCGGGTTTGCTGTTGGGTGGCAAAACTTTTGCCCCGCGCCACAATGGTCCGCAGGTCACCCGTGGCGGTGTTGAGGCGATAGAGGCCCCCGTGGCGCTCGGTGCCCATCGTCGTGAGCAGATACAAAAAATCGGGTTGGGCCGCCGATACCGCCAGTTCGACCCGGCCTACCGTGCCCACTTCCACGGCTTCCGGCAGCGGTAGTTGGGTGAATGTCTTGCCGCCATCGGTGGAGCGCAGTACCTGCTCTTTACCGGCGCCACTAACGTAGACGGTTTGCGGGTCGCCCGGCTTGAACGCGATGTCGACGTAATCGGCGAGGCGATCGGCCACGGGTGTGGTCGCTTTCTGCCAGAGAAGGCCGCCGTTGGTCGAGTACAAAATAGCCCGCTGGGTAGTGGCAATCAGGTGCTGATCGTCGGCGGGGTCTATGTCGATCGACAGGGCCCGGCCCACGTAGGCTTTGCTGCCGTTGGTGTTTGTCTCATACTGCACCAGAAAGGGAATGTGCTGCCAATTGGCGCCCCCGTCGGTCGATTTTTCGATGCCGTAGCCTGCCGTGCCGCCGCCCACCGTGGCAACCGCAAAATGATTGCCGGTGGCATACACAGTCTGCGGGTTTTTGGCCGACACGGCCACGTCGGTCACGATCATGTTGGGGTATTGGTCGAAAAGCGGCGTCCAGCTTGTGCCGCCGTTGGTGGTTTTCCAAATACCCCCGCTGTTGATGCTGTTGCGGCCCGGCGCGGCCGTGTAAATTGTATTGGCGTCGGTGGGGTGGAACGCAACCGCGCCCAGCCGCCCCACGTTGTAGCCGTAGAGGTAATGGGCTGCGTTGTTGTAAGCGGCCGTCGTTTGTGTCTGAAACGGGCCCAACTCGCGCCAGGCCGGTGTCGCCCCCTGACGGGCACGTTTCGACCCCGAACGGACAGCGGCTACCTGCTGCCGATCAAACCGGGTAAACTCCTGCGCCGGGCTGGCTACGTCTTCGGTACCGTCGGGCGCCAGGTGCCGCAGTCGCCAGCGTTCCCAGCGATAGAACTTGGCTTCTTCTTCATTTTCCTCAAAAACCGGATCGGGGAGGCCTTTGCGGCGGGCTTGACGCACCGCCTTTTTCTTGGCCCGTTCGTCGAGTTCGCGGGCTTTTTCGAAGGCTTTTTTTACGTCGCTGTAGCGGACTTTTTCGTCCTGCATCAGCAGCTGATACGGCTTTTGCTGCGCCTGAACCAGCAGGGTTGACCAAAAATACAGCAGGCCAAGTAAGCGTAAACGAGTTGGCATAGTAAACAGGGGGATAGAAATCGGGCAACCCAAGTTACCTGCTTACCTATACCTACCGTAGCCGCTACCTGAGTTACTGTCGGTCTAATTTACTAAGTGGTAGCGCCTAAAAACGGACCGTGGTTCGTTGTCATCGATTGCCCGTTTCGGCAACCCAATGACAACGAACCACGGTCCGTTTGTTAAGCTTCTTAGGCGTACATTTTTACGTCGTCGAGCGTGATGACATCACCACACATGATGACCAGCCGTTCGATGACGTTGCGCAGTTCGCGAACGTTACCTGTCCAGGGCATCGTCTGTAGGTAGACCATCGCGTCGTCGGCGATTTCCTTCGGGGCCGAATTGTATTCGTTGCCAATGTCGTGCAGGAATTTGTCGGCCAGGAGCGGAATGTCTTCGCGGCGTTCGGCCAGGGGCGGCACGTGGATCACGATGACGCTGAGGCGGTGGAACAAATCTTCGCGGAAATTACCGTCGGCAATCTCTTTGCGCAGGTCTTTGTTGGTGGCCGCAATCACGCGCACGTTCACCTTGATTTCCTTATCGCCACCCACCCGGGTGATTTTGCTTTCCTGCAAGGCCCGCAGCACTTTCGCCTGCGCCGAGAGGCTCATGTCGCCAATTTCGTCCAGAAACAACGTACCTCCGTCGGCCTGTTCAAACTTGCCGATACGCCGGGCGGCGGCGCCCGTAAAGGCCCCCTTCTCGTGACCGAACAACTCGCTCTCGATCAGTTCGCCGGGAATGGCCGCACAGTTGACCTCCACCAGCGACATGCTGGCGCGGTTGCCTTTTTCGTGAATGCCCTTGGCCACCATCTCTTTACCCGACCCGTTGGGGCCCGTTACAAGTACGCGGGCCTCCGTGGCGGCCACCCGGTTGATGGTTTCCTTAACTTTCCGAATCGGGTCTGATTCGCCCACGATCTCGTTGATCTTGTAGATCCGCTTTTTAAGCGTTTTGGTTTCGGCCACCAGCTTCGATTTCTCGATGGCATTGCGCACCGTTACGAGCAGGCGGTTGAGATCGGGTGGCTTCGTGATGAAGTCGAACGCCCCCCGTTTGGTGGCCTCAACGGCATTTTCCACGTTGCCGAAAGCCGAAATCATAATGAACTGCGTTCCGCGTTCGGCTTCGGTGGCTTTCAGAAGCATTTCCAGCCCGTCCATTTTGGGCATCTTGATGTCGCAGAGGGCTACGTCGTACCGGTGTTTGAGCACCATGTCCAGGCCTTCTTCACCATCTCTGGCTTCGTCAACCTCATAGCCTTCATACTCTAAGATGTCGCGGAGAGCGGACCGAATGCTCTTTTCGTCATCAATGATGATGAGTTTGGCCATAAATTGTAAAACTGTATTCGATGTAACGATTAGTTAGTTGGCGAGGGCACTTGTTTACTAACCTGTTGCGCGCTTCCCTCTTTTTTCAGGCAATCGAAATACGGGGTTTACTGACAAGGAAACAACTGCCTACCTAATCTTTTTGCTGAAACTACATAGGTACGTGGCTGCTAGCCAATCCCTTCCAGCCAAACGGGCCACAGTAAACCGACATTGTGTCCCTGAATCGGGGCCAAAAAGAGTTCGCGCTGATGCTGTTGACGGGTAATAAATGGTTACTACCCTCAGGCCTATACGCTGACTAAATACAAGAAAATGGTTGCGGTTACGACGTAACTGTAGCTGTTTTGCGGTACGCCCAACTTTATCGCTGATGCCCCGCCTCGACCGCCTGACTGCCATTCTGATTCACCTTCAAACCAAGCGGGTGGTGAAGGCGCAGGAACTCGCCGACCGCTTTGGGGTCAGCCTGCGTACCATTTACCGGGACGTGCGTTCGCTGGAAGAAGCTGGCGTACCCGTTGGGGCCGAGGCCGGCGTGGGTTATTTTCTGGAAGACTACCACCTGCCGCCGGTCATGTTCAGCAAAAACGAAGCAAGCGCTTTGCTGTTTGGAGCTAAGTTGGTAGATCAGTACACAGACGGCTCGGTGCGGGAGGGCTTCGAATCGGCGCTATACAAGATCAAATCGGTGCTGAAGCGTGGCGAGAAAGACCATATTGATGACCTCTCAGACCAGATTGCCGTGCAACGGTCGGCGGCAAGCGCAGTGTCGGGCAGCGGTACGGTGCTGTCGACGATTCAGGCGGCGATTGTGGCCCGGCACCGGTTGCGTATGGTGTATCAGCGGCAATACGGCACCGATACCGAGCGTGAGATCGAGCCCATTGGCCTGCTGCACTATGGCGTGGGCTGGCACCTCATTGCCTGGTGCCACCTCCGGCAGGCGTACCGCGATTTTCGTACCGACCGGATTGTGCGCCTTGCCGATACGGGGCAGCCGTTTCCGGCTCGTGATCGGCTATCGCTCAGCGATTACCTGGGTACGTTGCAGTTCACGGCGCAGCTCACCGAAGTATGGGTTCGTTTCGACGAAGCGATGGCGCGCCACGCACAGGTGCAGCGCTATAATTTTGGGTACGTGGATGAAGAAGTACTCGATGGCCAGGTGCGGATGCGCTTCCTGACCATGTCGACGGAAGGGCTCTGCCGATGGCTACTGATGTTCGGCAATGGCATCCACCTCGAATCGCCGGTGGAACTGCGCGACAATCTTCGGGCGTATGCGCAGGAGTTAATGGCCCACTGGGGCTAGCGGCGACCTCGCGCTACGAAAATCGCATGGAGAGCCGGGTTTGCAAAAAGGCTCCTGACATACTGTTGTCACAAGCGCCGCTCACCTTTGTTACGCTCGTTTAAACCAAGCGCAACCATGACAACAGATACCCAACAACTCACAATTCCGTCGCTGAGCATCATTGACGTACCTGCCTTTCAGGCACTGTGTTTTACAACAGTCGCCACACTGCCACAGGTACCGCAACTTGGGGACGTGCCGGCCCAGTTGTATGACGACGCCACGCGCCTCGGCCTGACCATCGCCGGTCCCGTTCAATACAGCTACGAAGGCGTCAGTGGCGACGTCACCAACGAGTTTACGCTTACCATTGCCCTGCCGGTTCGGGAACCCGAGCCAGGTACGTTGTCGGATGGGTTCGTATTCGCGTCCGTACCAGCTTTTCGGGCCGTGACCTTCACTTACACCGGCGCCTGGGATACGTTTATGCCCATGTACGACGCGCTATTCGCGGCTTTCTACGAACAGGGCTACGCCTACTCGGGTAACCTGCGCGAAGTCTATACGGTGGTTGACCTGGGCCAGCCCGAGCGCTGTGTAACGGAGATCCTGATTGGTATTCGCTGAAACGTCTAGTGGCGCTGACCTAAGCAGAAAGCCCCTTCAACGTCGTGTTGGAGGGGCTTTCATTGTTACTCTACTGGCTGTTGGTAAAGCGCGTTACCGTGACCCGGCGTTGCTGCTCATCAGTTTGCTCTGCATGTCGCGGGCGACTTTCAGGTGCGTTTTCACCAGCGGGTGCGCCGCTTTCTCAATAGCACTCAGGTTGCTATCTTTCGCCTGGCTACGTACCGTCGACATCACCTGATCGAGCTTTTCGTGACCTTTGATGGCGTGCTGCTGTACGTAATGCTTATCCAGCTCAGCACCCGACATGTTCTGCATTTTCGAGAGCATGTCCTGCAACTCGGCATCCGGGGTCGAGGGGAGCGTGACGCCTTTGGCGGCGGCAATTTCTTTTAGCTTATCAGACAGACCCGTTTGCTCGTCGACTTCCGCCTGGGCAAACTCGCGCACTTCCTGGCTTGCCGCTTTCTGAACGGCGATCTTGCTGGTTTCGAGCTGCATCATGCCGCCCTTGGCAACCTGCATCATCAGATCCTGATCGGCCGAGGAGAGCTTGGTGCTGGTAGGGGTAATGCTCGACACGGTGGCGGCGCCTTCCTTGTTTTTCTGATCGAAAGCAGTCTTGCTCATTTTGCCGACCATGTTGTTGTCCATGCGGTTTTGGGCCTGCGTCACTCCCGACACACATAGAGCCGTCATCAGGCTCATACCCATTACTAGTTTTTTCATGACGTTATGTTGATTACAAGTCAAACAACGCCGATTCGGAAGGAGTGTTTGCCGTTAGCTATCAAATAATCTATTTATCTATAGATTAAAAGGAAAAGTGCCTTTTAACGCCCATATCTTCCCTGTGGGTAAGTGAAAGTCTCACAAAACCAACAGGTTACAACCTCGGACGTCGCTGTTGTCGAAACGGCCCATAATCCGGAAAGAGCCATCGGTGCCTACGTATTGCCCCAGATCCTGTGTCTCGATAAACGCGCAGGAATCCAGATTAGCCAGGTCGATGACATTGACGCCTCCAGTCTGTCGGGTACGTTCGGGGTGGTTGGCAGCTGGGTTAATGACCGGGTACAGGTGAAAGGGATCGTTGAGGTCGCGTAGTCGGATACGCAGCGTGGCGCTGGGCTGGAATACCCCGGCTCCCGAGGAATATGCCTGCGAGAATAACTCGGTCATACCGTATTCGGAGTGGATGGCGGGTACGCCCATGGCGTCGGTCAGGATGGCGTGTACTTCGTCGCGCAGGAGCTCGCGGCGGCGGCCTTTCATGCCTCCCGTTTCCATAACGACGAGGCCTGGCAAGTCGGCTAGAAAACGCAGGTCGGGCGTGGCGTCGACCCAATCGAGCAGGCCAAACGTAACGCCGATCAGCAACACCCGGCGGCTAGGTACGTTGCTCCGGGTGGCGGCGTCGGTCAGGTGCCGTAGGTGATTGGTTAAGGCGGCGGTATCGTGCAGGTAAAAACCCGATAAATCGGAGCCCGATCGCTCCATAAACCGCTGAACCATATACACCAGCGACGAGTTATTTCGTTCAAGGTACGACGGCAGCAACGCCAGAATATGGTAGTTGGTGAGCGGGCCGTAACGGGCCTCAAACAGTCGGATCGACACGTCGTCGTAGAGCGCCAGATCGGGTGCCCAATGACGGCTGGTAGTCGCGCCGGTGGTGCCACTGCTGGCAAAGACGGTGGTCTGGCTGTCGGCGTCGCCAATTAATACGCGTTGCGTCTTGAAAAAACTGATCGGCAGAAACGGAACATCGGCCAACGACTGTACATTGGCCGGGTCTCGGCGAAGGTGATGCAGATAAGCGTTATAAACCGGGTTGTGGCGAGCCTGATACTGAAACAGATCAAGGGCTACCGCCTCAAAATCGGTATCAGTAACTTGCCGGATACGGTCGCGTAAGTGGGTACGTTCGCCAGATAAAGAAGAAAACACGAGACAAAAGTTTTTTAGTTTTCAGTGTTGATCAGGCGTGGTGCAACGCAAGGAGCGCCGCGAGGGTCTACACGCAGCCGAGAACAGAAAACGATTAACCTGAAAACTATAAGCGGTACGTTTAGAACACGATGCGTAAACAACTAATTCAGCAACTTGCCCTGGTGTGCACCCTTGGGGTGGCCGTAGCTGCCTGCTACGTGGAGCCCGATTATAGCGATACACCCGAAATCAGCGTCGTTGGTCCGCCTATCCGGTATGAATTGGAGGCCGGTACAGGCGTTGGCGCTTCTAAGCGGGATTCGATCGTTCTGTCGATCCGGTTTCAGGATGGGACGGGCGATCTGGGCGAGAATACGCTCGATACGGCCCGCATACGGTCACTTTTCGGCAAAGAAACCTGGGGGAACTACGAATTGCGCACGTTCTACCTGCTCGACGGTAAATTCGTGGAGCAGCCCGCATCAGTAAACCAGAAGCTATACTTCCCCCGCATGACGCGCGACGGGCAGCGGGGGGCTATCGAAGGCAATCTGGATTTTAGTCAGAACTTTCCTTACGTGCGGCCTTTCCGAATGGTGCCCGCCAAGTTCCAGATCCGGATTCGGGATCGGGGCCTGCGCGCCAGCAACGTCGTCGAAACCGATACCATCAACGTGCCGGTCAGTGCACGATAAACGAGCTAGGCCTCAGTCATTAAACTAGGCTTATGCCGCCTTTTTCGGCCCTCGCAGCGTAAGCAGTGAGGGCCTTTTTTTGCGCGGTACGGCTACTTCGGGCAGCATTCCCGGTTCGCGCTTGAGTACGATGCGGAACGTGGTGCCCTTGCCCAGTTCAGAGCTTTTCACGAACAATCGCCCGTTGTGGTATTCTTCCACAATGCGTTTGGCGAGCGTAAGGCCCAACCCCCAACCGCGTTTTTTGGTGCTGAAGCCCGCCGTAAACACTTTGGCCATGTTGGCTTTGCTCATGCCTTTGCCCGTATCGGTAATGTCGATAGCGACTTCGTCGTGGGGGAGGGGCAACATCCGCAACCGTAGCTCGCCTACACCAGCCATCGCATCGACGGCGTTTTTGCAGATGTTCTCGATCACCCATTCAAACAGCAACCGGTTGATGCGTACCGTCAGCGTGGCGGGTAGGTTGCTTTCGACGCTCATCTTCACCTTGGTCGAAATCCGGCGGGCGAGGTAATCGGTAAACTGCGTAACCACCTCGTCGAGGTTTTCGTCTTTGAGCGTTGGTATTGACCCGATGCTGGAGAAACGCGCCGTGATGGTCTCGAGCCGTTTGATGTCTTTCTCGATCTCGTCGGTTACTTCGGGCTCGTAATGATCGGGGTCGGTGCGCATGTAATCGACCCAGGCCAGCAGCGAGGAGAGCGGCGTGCCCAACTGATGCGCCGTCTCTTTGGCCAGCCCCACCCAAACCCGGTTTTGCTCGGCCCGCCGCGACGAACTGAACGACAGGTAAGCCAGGATGCTCAACGCGCCCAGAATGGCTAGCAGCGCGTAGGGGAAGTAATTCAACTGGCGAAGGAGCTGCGAGTTGCTGTAATAAATCAGGCCCAGTTTCCCATTTTCCATATTGACCGGAATCGGGTAGTGGTCGGCCCGCATCAGCTTTACCTGATCTTTCAGAAAGTCGTGTTTTTCGGTGTCGGTAAGGTTCGCCGGGAAGTCGATGTTTCGATGCTGGGCGGGCTCGTTGTGCTCATCGACATAGATCGTCGGCACCGCGTTGGCCCCGTTAGTCTGGATAATGTCCGTGACCACAAAATTGACATCTTCCAGCTTGTCGGCTTGCTGAATCACATAACCCAGCGCTTTGGCGTACAGCTGGACGTACTGCATCTCGCGCTGCTCCAGCTTGTTGATGATCCGGTTCGTGAAAAGCAACGACGCCGTACCGACCAGCAGCAGGTTGACGGCCACGATGATTTTCAGGATATTATTCTGATTATATATATCGAACGATTTGAGCATGAAGGCGGACGGTAGACACCAATTGTCGCTTCATTGGCAGGAATTGACGGTTCAATGGCTACGAATTACAATTTACTCGTTCTGTCGCTATCTAAGCAACGAAACTCAGAACTGATCCGTATAGCCAGGTGTTTTGGGGTTAAGGAAACAAGTTGGATTTAGCCAAGAATAGCAGCTTAGTTTGTACTTATTCTAAATAGGCTCGATCTACTAATTCTGGTTTACTCTACTCGTTCTGTACCGTAATTTTGCACCCGCGTTTGGTTGTTGGCTAAGCGTTTAGGCTATGTTTGACATTTTCAAAGCTATTAGTTTATCTCACAAAACGGCCCCACTGGCTGTGCGTGAGCTAATTGCACTCAGCGAAGATGAAGCCAAGCGGCTAATGCACCGCCTGCGCGACTTCTTTGGGCTGTCAGAATTGCTGGTTGTGTCTACCTGCAACCGGACCGAAGTATACTACACCAGTGCTCAGGATCAGAACGAAGCCATTGCCCGTTTGTTACTGATCGAAAAAGGACTCACTGATACCGATACGTACCTGCCTTATTTCCAGCAGATGCCCGAGCATGCTCAGGCCGTTCGGCATTTGTTTGAAGTGTGCGTGGGGCTGCATTCGCAGGTTATTGGCGACATGCAGATTCCCAATCAGGTGAAGCAGTCGTACCAATGGTCGGCTGATCTGGACCTGGCTGGTCCGTTCATTCACCGGCTGATGCACACGATTTTCTTTACCAACAAACGGGTAGCGCAGGAAACGTCGTTCCGCGACGGAGCCGCCTCTGTATCCTATGCCGCCGTTGAACTAATCGACGAACTGGTTGGCGAGCACGCTAACCCGGCCGTGTTGGTGGTTGGTCTCGGCGAGATCGGGGCCGATGTATGCCGGAATCTGGTGAATCGGGGCATCAAGAACGTGGTGCTTTGCAACCGCACCCGCTCGAAAGCTGAAGAACTGGCGCAGGAGCTTAACTTAGGTTTTGCCGATTTCGATCAGCTTGCTGCCGAAGTGCAGAAAGCCGACGTAATCATCTCGGCCGTGCAGCGCGACGAACCCCTGTTTACCCCAACGCTGCTGCGCGACATTACCGTACTGACCTACAAATACTTCATCGACCTCTCGGTGCCGCGCAGCATCGACGCCGCCGTGGAGCAGATTCCGGGCGTGTTGGTGTACAACATCGACCACATCCGCAACCGGGCCGACGAAGCCCTCAACCGCCGTCTTGCGTCTATTCCGCAGGTCGAAATGATCATTGGCCAATCGGTGGCCGAGTTTGGCGACTGGTCGAAGGAGATGATGGTGTCGCCGACGATCAACAAGCTGAAGAACGCCCTGGAGCAAATCCGCAAAGAGGAAATTGCCCGGCACATGAAGCACCTCTCGACCGACGAGTCGGAGAAAGTCGACAAGATCACCCGGGGCATCATGCAGAAAGTGCTGAAACTGCCCGTACTGCAATTGAAAGCCGCCTGCAAGCGGGGCGAAGCCGAAACGCTGATCGACGTGCTGAACGACCTGTTCAACCTCGAAGGCCAATCCGCCGACGTACCCACGACGCACTAAGCCGTACATACACAACAGAGAAGCCCCGAACCGTACGGTTCGGGGCTTCTCTGTTTAAGGGCAACGTGGGATTAAAACTTGAACCCCAACTCAACGGCGACCGTGTTGTTGCGGGCGTCGAGGTTGGCGTCGCGCATGACGCTGGTGAGACCGCGCTGGTAGCTCAGGCCGAAGTTCAGGGCGTTAACCGTGTTGAGTTTGTACTGAACCCCGGCGCTGAGCAGTACGCCCAGGTCAAGCAGGGTGTATTGGCGTTCGTAGGTGCCGCTGGCCATCGCGTATTTGTACAGAGCGTTGGTTGTCCTGTCGAGCGCCTTCTCGGCAAGTTTAATATCCATCAGCCCGCCGCACTGAACGTACCCACGCAGGTTGGGGCCGATGTTGTTGGCGTACATCTTCACCGTCAGCGGAATTTGCAGGTATTGCAGGTTATACACCGACTCACCCGTGGGGCGGTTTGGTACAAAGCGTTCCTGACCAAACGAACCCGGAACTGTAAACGCCGACCGCTTGACGGTGTACCACAGCCCCGTACCGAAGGCGTAGCGATCTTTGAAGAAGAAATAATCGAGCGAGGGACCGATACTCATGCGGGCGCCCATACCGTTGGCGTCGAACTGGCTATAGGCGCCTGAGCCTTCGACGGTGTTGAACGAAATGCTCGGCGCAACCCGGAAGGTCATTTCAATCAGGCGGGCGGGGTTCTGGTAATCAGGGTTGCCGTTGCGTGCCTGCCGTTCGCGCAGGTATTCGGCGTTGGCCCGGTCGACATCCGACTGCGACGAGAATTTCGGTTTGACTATTTTTCGCCGAACCTGCGCTTCAGCCGGTAACAACGTACCCAGGCTTAGCACACAACCCAGCATCAGGCCCGCTACTGCAACTTTTTGCATAATTTTGTACGTTTTCAAGATAGCTAAAGCGCCATCCGTATGGGAGTTAGGGTCAGCTCAGTCAGACGTACCTATGGGTTGATAGGCTGTCTGAGCCTTATTTATTTTTTCTGCTTCAATTCCTGTACCAAACGTGAACCGGTTACGATTGACCGGCTCGATCAGGCCTTGTTCTCGGCAAAATCGCCCGCAGCGGTGCAGGCGTTTTTAACCAAAAACCGGACAGTCGCCGAATTGTACTTTAACGTGGGTGAGTCGGCTCAAGGCCCCGCTGGCGATACCGCCCTCGTAGCCGAACTGACAACCCGTATCAATAATCCCGAACTGAACCTGCTGTATCAGCAGACACAGGCCGAGTTTGGCGACGATGCCGCCCTGCTGCGCGACCGCCTCACCGAAGCGTTCACTAACATCCGCCGCGACTTCCCCGACTTCAAATCGCCCCGCGTTGCCACGATGATCACCGGCTTTATGGGCCCCGACCTGCTCGTGACCGACAGCCTCATCGTGATTGGCCTCGACTACTTTGCTGGCCCGAAGGCCAAATACCGGCCCGTCGGCGAAGAGTTTCCGCAATACGTGTTGCGCCGTTACCAGCAGGCCTATATCGTCCCGACAATCGTCCGGTTGATTGCCGATCGATACAACGCCTCGGACCGGGCCGATCAGACGTTACTGGCCGACATGGTCTATAACGGTAAAAGTCTGGTTTTTACGCGGACCATGCTGCCCGAAACCCCAGATAGTTTACTCATTGGTTACTCAGACCGTCAACTGACCGAAACGTTTAACATGCAGGATGTGGTTTGGGCACATTTTATCGACAATCAGCTGTTGTACAATACAAACGGCGAGATCAAAAAGCGGTACATGGGCGAGCGCCCGTTTACGGCCGAGATCGGTAGTCGCTGCCCCGGCCGCATTGGCGACTGGCTTGGCTGGCGCATTGTGAGCCGGTATTTCGACGAGAAGAAAATATCCATTCAGGAATTAATGCAGAACGCCAACGCCCGGCAGCTTTTCGAACAGTCGGGTTATAAAGGGCAAAAAGAAGAAGATTGAATGTATAATTTACAAGGTACACTGTACACTGGTGCGTTGCTAATGACCCTAGGGGGCCGATGAGCGGAGCCATTGTTCATTGTACATTGTGCATTGTACATTCCATAAAGGAATGGCAAAACGAGGACGGAATTTCGGTGAGGAGACGCCGGAAGAAGATAAAAAGAAAATTACGGGCGACAGCCTGAAACGCACCCTTCGGATGTTCCGGTTTGTGCGGCCTTACCGCACGCAGTTTGTGCTGATGTGCGTGTTTCTGGCCCTGTCGACGGCTTCTACGCTGGTGTTTCCGGCGCTGATCGGGCAGGTGACTAAGGTGATCGAAGGCAAATCACCGTTTACGCTTAATCAGGTGATTGGGCTGTTTGGCGGTGTACTGGTGCTACAGGCCATTTTCTCGTTTTTCCGGATTTATTTCTCGGCGCAGGTAAGCGAGCGGGCCATGGCCGACGTGCGCCGGGCCGTTTACGCCAAGATCATCACGCTACCCATTCCGTTTATGGAAAAACGGCGCGTGGGTGAACTCACCAGCCGCCTCTCGGCCGACGTATCGCAGTTGCAGGATGTGCTCTCGATTACGCTGGCTGAGTTTTTCCGGCAGATTGCTACCCTGCTGGGTGGTACGGCCTTTATCCTGTATGTATCCTGGAAACTGACCCTCTTCATGCTGGGTACGTTCCCGGTCATTGTGGTGGCTGCCATTGTATTCGGGCGGTTTATCCGGAAGCTGTCGAAAGAATCGCAGGATCAACTGGCGGCGGCAAGCGTGATCGTGGAAGAAACACTGCAATCGATCAACGTGGTAAAGGCCTTTACCAACGAACGGTTCGAGATCGGCCGGTACAGCGGTGCGCTGGTGAAGATGGTCAATACGGCGCTCAGAACGGCCAAATTCCGGGGGCTGTTCGTGTCGTTTGTCATCACCACCATGTTCGGCGCCATCATGGCTATTGTCTGGTATGGCGGTAACCTGGTGCAAAGCAAGGAGATTGCCTTTGCCGACCTGCTGTCGTTCATCTTCTACACGGCCTTTATTGGTGGTTCGGTAGCGGGTATGGGCGATATGTACGCGCAGATTCAACGCACAATCGGTGCCTCGGAGCGGATTCTGGATATTCTGGACGAAGAGTCGGAGGTGGACGTTGAGCAGCCGCAGCCGGTGTTGGCCGCGCCTATTACCGGCGACGTAGCTTTTGCCGACGTTACGTTCTCATACCCCGCCCGTCCCGATGTGGAGGTGCTGAAAGGTATATCGCTGCGGGTCGATTCCGGGAAAAAGATCGCGCTGGTAGGGCAAAGCGGGGCTGGTAAATCGACCATCGTGCAGCTGCTCATGCGGTATTATCCGCTGGCAGGTGGCCAAATCACGATCGACGGTCGGCCAATCAACACGATCGACGTAACGACGCTCCGGCAGCACATTGCCGTGGTGCCGCAGGAAGTGATGCTCTTTGGCGGCACCATCGAAGAGAACATACGCTACGGTAAACCCAACGCCACGGAGACCGACGTGCGTGATGCCGCCCGGCGGGCCAATGCGCTGGGCTTCATCGAGTCGTTTCCCGAGGGCATGCAGACCATCGTGGGCGAGCGGGGCGTGAAGCTATCGGGCGGGCAGCGGCAACGTATTGCCATTGCGCGGGCTATTCTGAAAGATCCCGCCATCCTGATTCTGGACGAAGCCACGTCGTCGCTTGATGCCGAGTCGGAGCGGCTGGTGCAGGAAGCGCTCAACGAACTGATGCAGAACCGCACGACGCTGATTATCGCGCACCGGCTCGCGACCATCCGTAGCGTCGACCAGATTTACGTGCTCCGCGACGGACTCATTGCCGAACAGGGCACCCACGATCAACTGACCAACGTACCCGACGGTCTGTATGCTAATCTGGTTAAATTGCAATTTGAAAACGTAAACAATGTCATTAATGGTCATTGAGCGTTGCTGTCATTAGTAGAAAAAACAACGAATGACTACTAATGTCGGCGAAGCTTAATGCCAGCGACGCTTAATGACGTTTCTCCTATGACCGCTGCACAGACGCTTAAGGAACACGACCTCCGCCATACAACCAATCGGGTAGAACTGCTCGATCTGTTCATGCAGAGCGATCACGCGCTGGCGCACGGTGATATTGAGTCGCGCCTGGGGCCCGACCATGACCGGGTGACGATCTATCGCACGCTCCGGACTTTTCTGGATAAAGGCATCGTGCATCGGGTGCTCGACGATGCGGGCGATCCCAAATACGCGCTCTGCCGGCATAGTTGCGGCAAAGACGATCATCACCACGATCATGTTCACTTCAAGTGCCATCAGTGCGGCCAGACTACCTGCCTCGATGAGGTGCGGATTCCAACCATTGCGCTGCCCAATGGATATCAACGTCAGGAAACAAACCTGCTGATTCAGGGGGTTTGCCCCGATTGCGAGAAATAGTATTCTCCAACGCTCCAGCGTTGGAAGTAGCCACGCTACGTAGCCGTTTACACCAGCGCTGGAGCGTTGGCCCACCCTATGCTCCCGTTTACTCAACGACAACACCAGTTTGAATCGATCGCTGCCGAAGCCCAGAAGCAGCATAACACCCTGGCCATTGGTCGCTTAATCTGGTTTTTCGGTACACTGGGTACGTGTTGGTTGCTGTGGGCCAACGGGCAATCCAGCGCGGGCATCATCGTCGCTATCGTTGGGATGATCGTATTTGTCCGCCTGATGGTCTGGCATCGGGCGGTGCGCCGTCGTCGGGACCTACACCTAAATCTGGCCGCTATTAATGCCGACGAATTGGGGCGGCTCAATCGGCAGTATACCCGCCCCGAAACGGGGCTCAACTTCGCGCCGCCCAATCACGCCTACGCGCAGGACCTCGACCTGTTTGGTAATCACTCGCTGTATCGTCTGCTCAACCGCACCCATACGCACGAAGGGGCCGCCCGCCTGGCTTATTACCTGCTTCAACCCGCCCGGCCCGAGCATATTTTTCTGCGCCAACAGGCCGTTGAGGCCCTGAAGCCGCATATCGACTGGCGGCAGGAACTGGAAGCGACAGCTAAACTAAATGAACGCATCGGGCAGTCGCCGGAAGGGCTACGCGAGTGGGCGGTTGGGCAAACGCCATTGCCCGGCTGGGTCAATGTGGCCCGGTTCGTGTTGCCGCTAATTACATTGGGTGTAGTTGCGCTTTGGCTGCTGGGCAACGTACCTGGCTGGGTTGTATTGGCTTCGCTGGCGCTGCATGGCACGGTGCTGAGCCCACTACAGGCCACCAGCAAACAGGTGAGCGTCCAAACCGCCGACATGGCCAACGCCCTGACCGATTTTGCCGATTTGTTTCGATTTGTGGAGAACATGTCCGGCGATGCCCTGCTACTCCACGACCTGAAGCAGCGGCTGCGGGTGGAGCATGGATACGCCTCAACGGCCATCGCGCAACTGGCCCGGCTAGTTGAGAATTTCAACTTCCGCCAGAATGCCTATTTCTACCTGTTTGTTGGCTTGCCTACCTTATGGGATGTCCACTATCTGGTAGCGCTAAACCGCTGGCGGGCACAACACGGTCCGCAACTGGCCACCTGGCTGGCCACCCTGGCCGAAGCGGAAAGCCTCAACAGTCTGGCGGGGTTTGCCTATGCGCATCCAACCTACGCCCAACCCGATCTGGTAGATGAAACCAACCCGGTGCTGGAAGCAACCGACATGGCGCACCCGCTGATCGTGCCTCTTCGCGCAGTCACCAATTCGTTGGCGGTGAGTGGCTCCGGGCAGACAGTGCTCATCACGGGCTCGAACATGTCGGGTAAAAGCACATTCCTACGGACGTTGGCCCTAAATGTGGTACTGGCGCAGGCTGGTGCGGTAGCGTCGGCGAAGCGGTTCGTGTGTGCGCCCGTGCAGGTTTACACCAGCATGCGAACGCAGGATTCGCTGGAAGAGAATACGTCGTCGTTCTACGCGGAACTGAAGCGGCTCCGTACCCTGCTCGAGTTAACCGATCCGAAAAACGCCAATGTATCACCTCTACCGGTGCTGTATTTTCTGGACGAAATTCTGAAAGGCACCAATTCGACCGACCGACACAAAGGTGCCGAAGCGCTGATCCGGCAACTCCATCGTACGAGTGCGTTGGGGTTTGTGTCAACCCACGACCTTGAACTGGGGCAGATGGGCGATGCTGTCGATTATGTACAGAACTACCATTTCCGGTCTGACATTCACGACGGACAGGTCACCTTCGATTACACGCTTCGCCCCGGTATTTGTCAGAGCTTCAATGCCAGTCAGCTGATGGCCGCCATTGGCATCGAGTTGTAAAAAAAACGACCGTCAGATACCGAAGCGACCAGCTTCGGTATCTGACGGTCAGCGTCCATTTCTGGGTACGTTACTTCTTGAATTCCCCCTTGTAGGTATCAAAGACCAGCGCGTTGATCCAGTAAGCGTCGCGGGTGAAGTAAAACATCTTCGTGTTCAGGTTGCCAATCTCACGGAATACCTGCTGAGCCAGCAACGTACCTGCCAGACACCCTTCGCGATTATAGACCTTCTTGGTCGCCTTGGCATGATCGCGCTCCATCAACTCCCGCAGCTTGGGGTCTTCTACTTTGGTAAATGTACGGCTCTGCCAATCAAGCCAACCCGTTGGTGAGCTGAGCATGTCGATAAACTGGTTGAAGTCGTTCATCGTAAATTCGACGATCTCGTCCTGTACTTTCTCCGGGAAACGCCAGGTAACGAATTGATAAGCCGCCCCACCCGTCAGATACACGATAGAGCGGTTCACCGTTTTGATCTCCGGGTTATCGTTCAACGACATCCGAATCAGCGGGGCAATGGAATCTTCTACCATCGTGCGCAGCTCGCTCTGGTACTTAACCGGATCATTCTGGCGCAGCAAAACCCGCTCAGAAACCCGACGCGCGCCATGCTCAATGGTGTAGGCCTTAAACGTATAGCGCGTTGACCCCGACGCGCTGATATAGGGCTGTAAAATGCCACCTTTCAGGTTACCACCACCCACGTCGATCAGGATCGCTTTGTCAAAGTCTTCGCGAGCCAGGCCCGCCCGTACACTATACGTCGCTTCAACTTTTGTGGGCATGTTGGTTGTCGTCGGGATACCCAGCACTTTCTGGGTCAGCGCATCGACATCGGCCACGTTAGTGGCCAGATTGACCCCCGATGACGTATAAATAATGAAGTCGCGGGGGGCCATGCCATACGTTTCGCTGGCATCTTTCAGCATTTCCTGCACCGTGGCTACGGCATCCTGAATATCCGCCGCTCGGAGCTTACCGTTGTTTAGCTCCATGCCTTTTACCAGCCCGACCGTTTCCTGCCGGTCGTAAACGAGCTTGTATTTTAGTTTGCCCTCCCGGTGGTAAAAACCGATAATCGATAGCTTAACGCCTTGGGAGCCAATATCAAAGCCGCCCCGGTAGCCGTCATAAACGATCGGCGCCTGTACTTCCTGTGCCTGTAGGGTGCTGGCGCTCAGGCAAAGCAGGATGAACCAAATAAAACGACGAAAAGGTAGGGTGTACATTGGGGTAAAGTGTCAAATCGTTAGGTGGTGGTTTCAACGAAGGAGTGGCCTACCGGAAGTCGACTTCAACGTCTTCGTCGTTTTTGGTTTTACGCTTAAGTACGGGGGCTGCACTCACCGTAACAGGCGCCGGTGCAGGTTGAACAACCGGTTTCAGATCGCCGGGAACACCCGATTTGGTTCTGCCCGTGGTTGTGGGCGAGGCTGGTTTGGCCGTAGGGGCCGTAGCGACAACAGCCGATTTGGCAACGGGTGCAACCTCAGGTTTGACAGCAGGTGCAACAGGGGGCGCAGCAACAACGGCTGGCTTCTCGACGGGCGTTGGGGCAATAGCCGGAGCGTCGGCAACGCGGGCTGGTGTTTCGGTCGGTTCTACATCGTCGGAGGCTGAATTGACTGAACGCTTGATGCGTGTTCGCTCGATCGGATTGACTTTATTCGTAGCCACTGTGCCCGATGCCTTTGTAGCAGGCTCTGCGTTGTCAGTAGCCAGTTCGGGCAAATCTTGTGCCGCTTTTTCGGTTGAAATAGGGGCCTGAGCAGCTTCTGTAGCGCTTTCTGATGCCTTTGTGGCAGTATTCGATGCTGGTGCGGACGACGGCGTTGAGGTAGGCGTGGTAGAAAACCAATAAAGACCGCCTGCCAGAAAAAGGAGCAGGAAACCAATTAATAAACCACGCTTAGCCTGAAAAGAAGAAGAGGGCTGATCGTCGTTAGTTGCTGACATGATATGGACTGATTGAAAGTACGCAGGCTGCGATCAAATTAATGGATAAGTATACGCTAAATTACTTCATAGATTTATGAAATTGCGCTATTATACTCATAGATTTTTGTTTAAATGGTAATTCTAATAAGGGTAGCTATTTAATAGTCAGCTATTTAAACAACATATTAACAAAAAAGCCCAATTGGGTATAATAACCTAATTGGGCTTTCATATGATCCATTGCTAAGGCGAATGGTAACCTAAGCGGCTATAAGTGAATCGCTTCGCCGTAAGCCGCTTCCGTAGCATCCTTGATCGCTTCCGACATGGTCGGGTGCGGGTGAACGGCTTTCAAAATCTCATGACCGGTGGTTTCCAGTCGGCGGGCTGCAACGACTTCGGCAATCATCTCCGTTACGTTGTTGCCGATGAAGTGAGCACCCAGGAATTCGCCATACTTCGCATCGAAAATCACCTTTACGAAGCCTTCTGACGCACCGGATGCTTTGGCTTTGCCCGATGCCGAGAAGGGGAACTTGCCAACCTTTAGCTCGTAACCAGCTTCGCGGGCGGCTTTCTCGGTAAAACCAACCGACGCGATCTCGGGCGTGCAATACGTACAGCCCGGAATGTTGTTGTAGTTCAGCGGTTCAACGTGCGGCAAGCCGGCGATTTTCTCTACGCAGATGATGGCTTCGGCTGAGGCCACGTGCGCCAGCGCCTGTCCTTTGGTTACGTCGCCAATGGCATAATAACCCTCTACGTTAGTTTTGTAGAAATCGTCGGTGACGATCTTGCCCCGGTCGGTTTTGATGCCCGTTTCTTCGAGACCGATGTTTTCGATGTTGGCCACCACGCCCGCGGCCGAGAGTACCACGTCGGCATCGAATGACTTTTCGCCATCCGGTGTCTTCACCGATACTTTACAGCCTTTGCCGCTCGTATCGACTTTCGTCACTTCCGAACTGGTATAGATATCGACGCCGAGCTTCTTGTACTGGCGCAGCAACTCCTTCGATACGTCTTCGTCTTCAACCGGCACAATGTTGGGCAGGAACTCGATGATGGTAACCTTGGTACCCATGCTAGCGTAGACGTAGGCAAACTCAACGCCGATGGCTCCCGAACCGATGACCAGCATCGTGTCGGGGCGTTTTTCGAGTGTCATGGCTTTCCGGTACTCGATCACCTTTTCGCCGTCGATGGGTACGGCGGGTAGCTGCCTCGCCCGGCCACCGGTGGCAATAATGATATGTTTAGCGGCGTACTCAGTCGTTTTGCCGTCTTTGTCGGTCACGTCGACTTTCTTGCCGGGTTTCACTTTGCCAGTGCCACTGATGACGTCGATTTTGTTCTTCTTCATCAGGAACTGAACCCCCTTGCTCATGCTGTCGGCTACGCCACGACTCCGCTTGATGACCGCGCCAAAATCGGCCGACGAGTCGCCAACGGTGATGCCGTAGTCTTTCGAGTGCTTGATGTACTCAAAGACCTGGGCGCTTTTGAGCAGGGCTTTGGTGGGAATACAGCCCCAATTGAGGCAGATACCGCCCAGACTTTCACGTTCAATAACGGCTGTTTTCAAGCCTAACTGCGAAGCCCGGATAGCCGCTACATAGCCGCCCGGTCCGCTTCCTACCACGATTAGATCGTATTGCGAAGCCATCTATTTAGAATAAAATGAGTCATTTACGGTTATTGGCCGTCATTCGGCAACGTCAGCTTCGAGCCACCATAAATGACTACCAGTGACGACGAATGACGATCAATGACCTACTTTATCAACGCAAAGGTATGTTTAAAAGTTGAGCCGGGGCCAAACCCAACCCTCGCCCGCTTTTGTTCTATTTTTGTAGTAGCAATCGGAACGCGGATTGAGCGGATAGAACAGATTGTCGCGGATCCTGATGCGAATCAGTACCTAAGCATCCGCGATGATCCGTTCCATCCGCCCAATCCGCGCTCCCATCCCTTTTTTCATGACGACGGAACAATTACAAGACCTGCGGAGCCGTGTTGAGGCGTTGCGTGGGTATCTGGATTACGACAATAAGAAGCAGCAACTGGGCGAACTGGAACAGCAAACGTTTCAGCCCGAATTCTGGACCGATGCCGAACGCGCTGAAGGGGTGATGAAGCAGGTACGTGGGCTAAAGGGCTGGATCAGTGGGTACGATAAGCTGCTGTCGGAGTTTGGCGATCTGGAAACGCTTTACGAATTCTATGACGCTGGCGACGTGAGCGAAGAAGAGGTTGATGCCGAGGGCCGTAAGCTTCAGGTGACGCTCGACGAACTGGAGTTGAAAAAGATGCTCAGCAACGAGGAGGACCAACTTTCGGCGGTGCTCGAAATCAACTCCGGTGCGGGTGGTACCGAAAGCCAGGACTGGGCCGACATGCTGTATCGGATGTATATGCGCTGGGCCGAAAAACACGGTTACGGCGTCAAACAGGTCGATTATCAGGATGGCGATACGGCGGGTATTAAATCAGCCACAATCGAGATCGACGGCCCCCTGGCGTATGGTTACCTGAAATCGGAGAATGGTGTTCATCGGCTGGTGCGCATTTCGCCGTTTGATTCCAATGCCCGGCGGCACACCTCCTTTGCTTCGGTCTACGCCTATCCGCTGGTCGATGATACGATCGAAATCGACGTGAATCCGGCCGATATCGATTGGGACACCTTCCGGTCGGGTGGTGCCGGTGGGCAGAACGTGAACAAGGTCGAAACGGCCGTGCGGCTGCGCCACAAACCGTCGGGGATCATCATCGAATGTCAGCAGGAGCGGAGTCAGTTGCAGAATAAGGAAGTGGCCATTCGGCTGTTGAAATCGAAGCTGTACCAGATCGAGGTGGAGAAGCGCAATGCGGCCCGCGCCGAAATCGAAGCCAGCAAGAAAAAAATTGAGTGGGGGTCGCAGATTCGGAGCTACGTGCTCGACGATCGCCGCGTGAAAGACCACCGTACGGGTTTCCAGACGTCCAATACAGAGGCCGTGCTGGATGGCGATCTGGATGGGTTTATTAAAGCGTATTTGCTGGAGCAGTAAACAAAAAAGAACGTACCTGACATCTTGGGTACGTTCATGTTTTCATGTGCTTTCAACGGGTAAAGCGGTTGCCGACGACGCTTTTGGCCGTAAACCTTTCTAGTTTTCAGCCATATGATTAACTCGCTCAGTCAATCGCGGCGGCGCTTTCTGACCACCGTCGGCGCTTCGGCTCTTACGATTCCCACGCTTACCGATGTGCTGGGCCGCCCCCTCCAGACAGAAGCGGGACAACCGGGCCGAAAGCTGGGTGTCGCGCTGGTTGGGTTGGGCTACTACAGCAAGAACCTGCTAGCCCCGGCTCTGCAACAAACGCAGCACTGCCGACTGGCGGGCATCGTAACGGGTACGCCAGCAAAAGCCGAAGAGTGGAAGCAGAAATACAACATCTCGCAGGCAAACGTCTACGATTACAAAACCTTCGACCGCATCATCGACAACAAGGATATCGACGTGGTGTATGTGGTGCTACCCAACAATATGCACCGCGAATTTGTGGTGCGGGCGGCGCAGGCGGGTAAGCATGTGATCTGCGAAAAACCCATGGCGATCACCGTGGCCGATTGCCAGGCCATGATCGACGCCTGCAAGAAAGCCAACCGGCAGCTGGCCATCGGCTATCGGTTGCACTATGAGCCATTCACTCAGGAAGTGATGCGGCTGGGCCAGCAAAAGGTATTCGGACCCGTCAAATTCATCGAAAGCAGCGACGGCTTCCGGTCGGGCGACCCGAATCAGTGGCGCTTGAAGAAAGCGATGGCGGGGGGCGGCCCCCTGATGGACGTGGGTATCTATGCCGTGCAGGGCGCCAGGTACGTTACGGGCGAAGAACCGATCTCGGTGACGGCTCAGTTTTCGCCCAAAACCGATCCGCAAAAATTTAAAGAAGTTGAAGAGACGATGTTCTGGCAGTTTCGCTTTCCGAGCGGGGCCGTCAGCAATTCGACGACGAGTTACGCCTCGGGGGTTGAACGGCTGTACGCTTCCTGTCAGGATGGCTGGTTTGAACTGAGCCCCGCATTTGGCTATGGCCCCCTGAAAGGCCGTACCAGCAAAGGCCCCATCGAAAAACCCGTTGTAAACCATCAGGCCGCGCACATGGATGGTGTCTGCAAAGACCTGATCGATGGTAAAAAGCTGCCCGACCACATCACCGGCGAAGAAGGGCTACGTGACGTGCGGCTGCTCCAGGCGATTTACCGCGCCGCCGAAACCGGCCGTACGATTGATTTGAAAGCGTAGTAATTACACCTGATTTGGCCGTAAAACAGGCTGATGCGAGCTTTTCGTGTCAGCCTGTTTTATGTGCTACGGGACAATCAGCACTTTGCCCATTACTTTTCGGCCTAGCATTTCGTTAAGGGCATCGGCAGCCCCTTCCAGCGGGTACGTTGCGTGGATATGAGGAACGAGGTGACCGGCTTGCCAGAAGTCGAGCAGCTCGCGCACGTTTTGCGCATTCTCTTTAGGCTGACGTTCGGCAAAAGCTCCCCAGAACACACCCACCACCGAACAACCTTTCAACAGCGGCAAGTTGAAGGGTAGCGACGGGATCGGCCCTGCCGCAAACCCAACCACCAGATAACGGCCACCCCAGGCCATCGAGCGTAAGGCCGGTTCGGCGAGGTCACCCCCAACTGGATCATACACGACATCGACGCCGCGTTTGCCGGTCAGTTCATTCAAGCGGTCGCGGAGGTTTTGCGTGGTGTAGTTGATGATCTCGTCAGCACCATATTGGCGGCAGAGCGCGAGCTTCTCGTCGGTTGAGGCAGCGGCAATGACTCGGGCTCCCATCAGTTTACCGAGCGTTACCGCCGCCAACCCCACTCCACCGGCTGCGCCCAGCACTAACACTGTCTCACCGGAACGTACCTGCGCCCGCTGTTTCAGCGCGTGGTAGGAGGTGCCGTAGGTGTACATCAGCGAGGCGGCCGTGGTGTAGTCCATACCCGCGGGCATGGGAAAGGTCTTGAACCCATCGGCCAGCACGCTTTCGGCAAAACCGCCCCAGCCTGTCAGCGCAAATACGTTGTCGCCCGGTTTCAGGTACGTTATTCCCTCGCCCACGGCGCGCACAACGCCCGCTACTTCGCCACCCGGCGAAAACGGAAACGGGGGCTTAAACTGGTACTTGCCTTCAATAATGAGCGTGTCGGGAAAGTTGACGCCGCAGGCTTTCACGTCGATAACCACGTTGCCCGGTGCGGCACTGGGTACGTCGATCTGGTCAACGACCAGGCTTTCAGGTGGGCCATACTGGCGGCAGAGAACAGCTTTCATGGTATTGTGTTTAAACGCGAAGACGCCAAGGTGTCGCAAAGGTCGCTAAGTGCAAATCTCGATAAAGAAAAGCGTTGCGTTCTTTGCGACACCTTGGCGTCTTCGCGTTCAAAAACTTATAAGCGCGTGATCTCGGCGCCGATGGCGTTGAGGCGGGTATCGATGTGCTGGTAACCCCGGTCGATTTGCTCGATGTTGTCGATAATGCTCGTGCCGCTCGCCGACAAGGCTGCAATCAGGAGCGACACCCCGGCGCGAATGTCCGGCGACGACATGCGGATGCCCCGTAACTGCTGATGCCGACCCAGCCCAACGACTGTAGCCCGGTGCGGATCGCAAAGGATAATCTGCGCGCCCATCTCGATGAGCTTATCGACGAAGAACAGGCGGCTTTCAAACATTTTCTGGTGGATTAATACCGTGCCGCTCGCCTGAATGGCCGTTACCAGCACAATGCTGAGCAGGTCGGGGGTAAAGCCGGGCCAGGGCGAATCGGCCACGGTCATCATACCACCATCAAGGAACGTCTCGACCTCATACAATTCCTGCGAGGGAATGTGGATATCATCGCCCCGGAATTCCATTTGAATACCCAGCCGCTTGAAAACGTCGGGAATGATGCCCAACTCGGGAATCTGGCAGTTTTTGATCGTGATTTCAGACTGCGTCATGGCGGCCAGGCCGATAAACGAACCGATCTCGATCATGTCGGGCAGCATGGTATGCTCTGTGCCCTGTAGTTCTGAAACACCCTCGATGGTGAGCAGGTTGGAACCCACGCCGGCGATCTTGGCGCCCATGCGGTTGAGCATCTTGCTCAGTTGTTGCAAGTAGGGTTCGCAGGCGGCGTTGTAGATGGTGGTGGTCCCCTCAGCCATAACCGCGGCCATCAGCACGTTGGCCGTACCCGTTACTGACGCTTCGTCGAGCAGCATATAGGCGCCTTTGAGAGCTTCGCCTTCGACGCGGTAAAAGTCGCCGTCGTAATGGAATTTGGCGCCCAGTTTCTCAAAGCCGAGGAAGTGCGTATCGAGCCGACGGCGTCCGATTTTATCACCACCCGGCCGGGGAATGCGCCCCTGCTTGTAGCGCGCCAGCATAGGCCCTAACAACATCACCGATCCGCGCAGGGCGGCCGCTTTGCTTTTGTAGGCAGGCGTGTCGAGGTACTCCAGGTTCACATCGGAAGCCACAAACCGATAAGAGCCTTCTTTGAGTTTGGTCACCCAAACGCCCATATCGCCCAGCAGGTCGATTAGCTGATTGACGTCGCGGATGTTGGGGATATTGTGAATGGTGACCGGCTCTTTGGTCAGCAACACGGCGCACAGGATTTGGAGAGCTTCGTTTTTTGCCCCCTGCGGTACCAGTTCGCCCTGTAGCTTCCGCCCGCCCGTAATTTTGAATGAAGCCATTTTAGAAATGTACAATGAATAATGAACAACGCCTTTCACCGCTTCGGTACAATGGATCCCGTACAGCATACAGCGGAGGCTAGCTCCTTGTACACTGTATAGGATTCACTCATACCTCTACCGGCCTCTGCGCCGGTTGTTGTTATTGGTATTGCCCCGGAAGTTGTTGCGGTTGCTATTGCCGTTGCCGCTCCCTCCGCCGCTCGTGTTATTGCCCCGGAAGTTGCGGTGCCCGCCTGCATTGCGGTTGCGGCCTTGATTCTGCTTGGTCGGGAAGTTATTGTTGGGCTGACGACCATTCCGGCCCAGCCGTTGCGGCTGCTCGTCTTCGCCCTCGCGTGGGTTCGACTCAATGAGGCCTTCCGAACGGATTAGTGAGATATCGGGGGCCAGCATACCCCGCGAAATATCGAGCAGGCTCTGGTAAATGGTTTCGTCTTCTACGTTCTCCTTATTCCAAGTCGTGTAGAAGTTCTTCATGAGCCGAACCAGATACGACACAAACCCGCGGCGCTCTTCGGCGTCGTCGGTGTCGATGGCCCGCTGCACCAGCAGGTTGACGTTCTGCCCGAAGTGTTTGTATTTGAGGTTCCGGTACTTGTAATCGACTTTTTTAGGCTTCTGACCCAGGGCGTCGGGCGCCGGCGGTGGAAACGGGCTGTCGACATCGAGCTGAAAACCCGACATCAGATAGAGGTCATCCCACAGCTTGTTGCTGTAGTCCTGCCCATCTTTCATGGCCGGATGCAGCTGCCGCATCAGTTCGATCAGCACGTAGGCCTGTCGCGTCCGTTTCTCGCGGTCGTCGATGGTGAGCAGGTAGTTCACCATTTTCTGGATGCTGCTACCGTACTCTTTTAAATGGATATTCTCCGAATTGAGGGATGCTGTCATAAATAAACGTTCAACGGGTCATGTCCAAAGTCTAAAGTTGTGTCATGCACGAACGCCTGCCTGGAGGCCATGCCACGTTGAACGTTAGACGTCAAACAGAAATTAGCTCACATACACCTCCTCATTTTTGAGGAAGTCCTGGTAGGTGGCAGCAAGGCCTTCGCGCAGGCCAATGCGGTGCTTGTAGCCCATATCGTGGAGGCGCGACACATCCATCAGCTTCCGGGGTGTGCCGTCAGGTTTATCGGTATTCCAGCGTAGTTCGCCTTCGAAACCAACCGTTTCCTTCACTAATTCGGCCAATTCCTTGATGGTTACTTCGTCGCCCGTACCTACGTTAACGAACTGTTCGCCATCATAATTATTCATCAGATACACGCAGGCCTCGGCGAGGTCATCGGCGTGCATGAATTCACGGAAAGGCGATCCTGTACCCCAAACTTCCACAAACTCCTGGTTGTTTACCTTCGCCTCGTGAAACTTCCGGATCAACGCCGGCAACACGTGTGAACCCTGCAAGTCGTAGTTATCATTGGGCCCGTAGAGGTTCGTGGGCATCGCCGACACGAAATTGGCGCCATACTGGCTCCGGTAGGCTTCACACAGCTTGATCCCCGCGATTTTGGCGATGGCGTAGGGCTCGTTGGTAGGCTCTAGAAAACCGCTCAGCAGGTAATCTTCTTTCAGCGGCTGCGGCGCCATTTTCGGGTAAATGCACGATGAACCCAGAAACAACAGCTTCTTTACGCCATTTTGGTAAGCGCTGTGGATGATGTTGGCTTCGATAATCAGGTTGTCGTAGAGGAATTCGGCCCGGTAAATATTGTTAGCCAGAATGCCACCAACTTTGGCAGCCGCCAGAAAGACATAGTCAGGTTTTTCATCGGCGAAAAACGTTGCCACCGCTTCCTGATTGCGCAGGTCCAGCTCAGATGAGGTGCGGGCTACAATGTTTTGATAACCATGAGCGTTGAGGTAACGGACAATTGCTGAACCGACCATGCCGCGGTGACCAGCTACATAAATTTTTGCGTCTTTTTCCACTGCTGAAGTGAGATAGCCGTATGCCCGTTTTGGCGTGGCCCTTTTTTTGTGAATCCGTTTCTGTATAAATACGTTGCACACCAGATCGGTAGCGCAACGATACAAAACTAACAAACTTCATCGGCCCAACGATTCCCTCCAACTCAGATACCCATTAAACCTGGTTCGTGCGGTCTCTTTAGCTCTATGTTTCGCGTATTTCTTTTACTTAGTGCCTGTTTTTCGGTCACGGCATCCCTGGCCCAAACCACAACGCCTTCTGCCCTGACCACGGCAGGCGGCCCCCCGGTGGCAGTGCCTGCCAAGCAAAAAGGGGGTTTCCTCAAAAAAGTGGCCAAGCAGGCAGGCGTGCCCGCCAGCGTAGTCAGCGATCCGCTCTCGACTACGTCATACGGCTTACCGGGCCTACCCAAAAAAGACTCAACCGGCGGGATGCTCAGTAGCGTGCTGGGCTCCGATGTGGTCGACCTGGGTCTGAAGATTAAATCGTTTACCAAGAAAAAAGACGACAAGCGCGCCAAAAAGAAAGTCTCGAAAACCGATTACGAAGGCCTGGCTATGATCCGGCAGTTTATCAAAATCGGTAGCGGCGATCGGACTGTCGTTGAGGAGTTTCATGTGCTCCGCGAATGGCAGGAACCGAGTAAGTATGTCCGTGAAGTATATGGCTATAACCCTAAAGAAAGCCGGATCAAGGTACTGAACAAGGACCTGGATAACGTGTATTTGCTTCACGGTCCGTACAAGCGTTACCAGAACGGTGATCTGGTGGAAGAAGGCCACTATTATGTCGGGACCAAAGATGGGCGCTGGGAAAAATACGACCCCAAGTTCATGCTCATCGATAAGGTACGTTACCACCGGGGCTTCCCGGCCGAGGCCCACATTACTTACTACGATTCGGCACACACGAAGGTCAAAGAAGTGATGCCCTACGAATACGGTAAGCTAAAGGGAACGTACCTGGCGTTTCATGCCAATGGGCAATTGGCCGAAGAGGGCAAGTACGACAATGGCGTAAAGGTTGGCCGCTGGACGGAATACTACCCCAACGCCACCCGCCGATTCCGCAAGCGTACGACGCAATACAGCCACGACCGTTGGGAGGTGCCATTCGACCCGTACACCCTCACGGAGTGGGACGAAAAGGGCAAAGTCACCTACGAACGCCCGAAAGACAAAGTAGTCGACGAGGAAGAAGAGTCGGAGTAGAAACCTTCCCAAACGGGCAGTTTAAACTGCCCGTTTGGGAAAATAACCCCTTAAGGGACTCCTTACTTGAATAACCCGATTGGATCTGGCTCTTTAGCCAGTAACTCCTGAATGTAGCCCAGATCGATCGAGGCGAGATCGAGCTTGTAGGCTTTGTGCAGATACGCCCAGGCATTGCGATACTCGGCCCGATGGTAACTGATCTGCGACAGGCGGGCAAAGGCTGTGGCGTGCGATGGGTTCAGGAAAATGGCTTTCTGAAGATGATCACGTGCCTCTGTGAGGCTGGTTGTGTCGTGCTTGGCCTGGTAGTATTCCAGTTCGACGGTAGCCAGATCGGTTAGCAGCACGGCGTTGGTATCGGCCAGAGCCGCGCCGCGTTTCAGCATGTTGATGGCATCGGAAAGCTGATTACGCTGGTAACAAACTACGCCTAAGCCCCAGAACGCATCGCCATTTTTGTCGTTAAGCAGATTGGCCAGATTGAACCGGTAAGCGGCCGTATCCAGTTGTGCTTCGCTGACATACTCCCAGCCCCGCGCTGCAAAAAACTGACTCGCCTCTTCGCGCGAGGTGAAGTTCTGATCGCATTCGTTCAGGAATCGGATCTCGTCCTCAATTTGCTGAGCCGACTTCGAGCGTTCGCCAAACAGGGGCAAAATTCGGGCGTCGACCTCACGGACGATGGTGGCTTCCTGCTTAGGCGTAGCAACGGGTTGTGCCAGATGAGCCACCGCCGACTCGGCAACCGGCGGCGTTTTCGTCGCCGAGCCAGCTGGTTTTGTTGCCGAGCGGGGCACTTTCACCATCACCGGGGTACGTGCCTGTGCGTGGGCTAGCGCAGGTAACAGCAGCCAACCCCACATGAGAACCTGCGAGAGGCCCCCAGCGGTTTTGGATGGTCCGTTATGAGGATAAGCCTTGTGATGCATAGCTATCGTAGAACGATAGGACAACCAAGTTAGTACGTAGTTACCGATTATCGTCGGCCCGATCGGGGTTTTTTGCCGCCCCGATTGGCTGAGGCTGAGCGACTTGCTGATTTGGGCCCGCCGCTCGTTGATCGTTTTTTTAATCCGCTGCCAGCCCCACTCGTCGAGCCTGATTTGGCTCTGGTAGCCCCCCCGCGACCAACCACTGGGCGTTTGGTGGCCCGCGCCGCCAATGGGTTCTTTTTTTCGTGAAAAGCTCCCTGAAACGTGGGGTCCTCTTTGCGCCGTTGCTCGTCGATTTCGCGGAGCATATCCTGCTTTTCGTCGAAAGGCGTTTCGGTTTGCTCGACCTCATTTGGAATGGGCCGCCGCGGAATGGTCATCCGAATGATCTTCTCGATTTTGGCCACGTGGTATTCCTCGGCCATTGTCACGAAGGTAATGGCCTCCCCAGTATGGTTGGCCCGGCCCGTGCGCCCGATGCGGTGCACGTAGTCTTCGTAGATCAGCGGTACGTCGAAGTTGATCACGTGCGAGACCTCGGCCACGTCAATACCGCGCGCCGCTACGTCGGTGGCTACCAGCACCCGCACATTCCCTTCTTTGAACGCTTCCATCGAATTGATGCGCGTGTTCTGGCCCTTGTTGGCGTGGATAACGCGCACGTTACCAGCTTCTATCACTTTCCGGGCCAGAAACTTGTAGACGTTTTCGGCGTTGGTTTTGGTGCGGGTAAACACGATCACGCGCTGAAACGATTCCTGCAAAATGAGGTAGTTGAGCAGGTTTATTTTCGTTCGGAAGTTGGGTACGTCGTAGATGACCTGCTCCACCATCTGGGCCGTGGAGGCCTGCGGGGTAACTTCGATGCGGACCGGTGCCTCCAGAAACTCCGACGAAAGGCGCTCAACCTTATCGGGGAAGGTGGCCGAGAAGAGCAGGTTCTGCCGTTTGCGCGGAATGACCTCCAGAATGGCTCGAATCTGTGGCATGAAGCCCATGTCCATCATCTTATCGGCTTCGTCGAGCACCATTACTTTCAGGTCTTTAGTCACGATCTCGCCCAGCCGGTAGAGGTCGTTGAACCGCCCTGGCGTGGCTACGATGATATCTACACCGGCTTGCAGGCGCTCGATCTGGGTTTTGGGGCCTAAGCCGCCGTAAATTGCTACGTGCCGGATGTCGGTATGCACGGCCAACTGCCCGATGGCCTCGTTAATCTGCATCACCAGTTCGCGGGTAGGGGCTAGGATCAGCGCACGCGGTGCCGTTCCCTGCGCGAATTTGATGCGCATCAGCAGCGGTAGCACGTAGGCGGCTGTTTTGCCGGTACCGGTCTGGGCAATCCCCAGCACGTCGTGGTTTCCCAATACAACCGGAATGGCCTTTTGCTGAATGGGCGTGGGTTCGGTATACCCCGCGTCGGCGACCGCGTTGAGCAGCTGCCGATTCAGCGCAAAGTCCTCAAATGAAGTGATTTCCATTTCACAAAGGTACGAAGGCTTGGCCACACCGGGCTTTGCCCGGTGCAAGTAGCTGCTTCGCCGAGGCGAGCGCTTATCGCGTACACAACCATTTGTCTGGAGACGTTGTAGCTTACTCAGCGGAATATCCTGTATAAAGAATAAAACATGAACACGAGTCATTGATTGCTCAATAAGCGCTCGCCTCAACGAAGCAGCTACTTGCACCGGGCAAAGCCCGGTATGACCTTTGCCGAATGCTCACCCCGTTTACGCTGACTCCACTCACACCAACGTTGTTCCTCCACCAGATCGAGTTGGGTACGTATGCGCATTGGCTGGCGCAGGGGCACGACCCGACGTTCTTCTTCCAAAACCTGACTGATCAGATGGCCCGACAGGGACAGCGGGTTGTGCACGTATGGAGCGATGTAGTGAAGCAGAAACCGATCATCGTTGCCTCGCGGTTAGCGGCGCTACGGGGCGAGTCGATTCGGGTGCCGGGGCGACTTACCCAGGTACGTCGGATTGACAAGGCAACGGCGATGGCCTTTCTAGCGGAGCACCATTTGCAGGTGCCGCTGCCGGGCAAAGTGCGGTATGGCCTTTTTCTGCCCGAACGTTATTATCGGGTACTGCCTACCCCGCCCCCGGCTCCTCCCCTTAACGAAGGGGAGGGGGCAAGACTTCCGCTGTCCACAGAGGGTTCTACAGGAATGCTCCCCTCCCCTTCGTTAAGGGGAGGAGCCGGGGGTGGGGGCAACAATGAGCTTCTCCTGGCGGTGGCGACCTTTGCGCAGCCCCGGCAGATGAAGCAGGATACGCAGCCTTATCGTTCGGCAGAGTTGCTACGGTTTGCCAACCGGGTGGGCTTCACGGTGGTGGGCGGGCTGGATAAATTGCTGACAACGTACCTGCGCAACCATCCCGCCGATGACCTGATGACGTATGCCGACCGCGACTGGTCAGACGGAGCCAGTTATCGCAAAGTGGGGTTCGAGGCCATCAGCGATACACCACCGCAACGGTTCTGGGTTCGCCCCGATGAACTCATCCGCTATTCCGACACGACGTTACCCACTGGCGTTGAGGTAACCAATGCCCACTTACTGGGATACCTACCTGTTTTCAACGCTGGGAGTCGTAAGTTTGTGAGACGTGTAGTCTAGCGAATTTTCGTGGCTACCGAGACAACAACGTACTCATGACCCGACCCATACCCTTTTCCGAATTTGTCAAAGGATTTCTGCGGCTGGTACGGGTGCAGAATCTGCTGATTGTGGTCGGGACGCAGTATCTGGCGCGTGTAGCCCTGATCGGCCCGCGAAGCGACTGGCCGCGCATTTTGCTTGAACCTCAGCTATTTATCTTGACACTATCGACCGTCTGCATTGCGGCGGCGGGCTATATCATCAACGATTACTTCGACGTCAAGATCGACATCATCAATAAGCCGGAGCGAGTCGTGATCGGGCGGTACCTCAAACGCCGCTGGGCCATCACGCTGCATCAGGTGCTGAACGTCGTGGGTTGCTTGCTGGGCCTGTTGCTAAGCCGCTGGGTATTTGTGGTCGACGTACTGTCGGTGTCGCTGCTGTGGTTTTACTCGGCCAACCTCAAGCGGCAGCCGTTCATCGGCAACCTCGTTGTGGCCTTCCTGACGGCCCTATCACTTATCGTGCTGGCAGTCTATTACCGGCAACGTGTCGACTTGCTGATGGTCTACGCCTCGTTCTCGTTTATCGTAACGTTGGTGCGTGAGATCATAAAGGATATGGAAGATATTCGGGGTGATGCCCGCTACGGCTGCCGCACGTTGCCGATCATCTGGGGCCTGCGCCGGACTAAGTACCTACTTTATATTATTATCGCGTCGTTTATCATGACGCTTTTCCTGATGGCCGACTCGCTCAACAACCCGCGCCTCGGCTGGATCTTCATGCTGCTGCTGATTCCGGTGGCCTGGCTGGTATACCGCCTCGTCATGGCCGACACCCGGCGCAACTTCGCTTACCTCAGCAACCTGTGTAAGCTCATCATGATGATGGGCGTGCTGAGCATGGTCTGGGCCTGACTAACGGCACCGGCCACCATCTAGCCCGTCGACCAGATCGCGCATGTCGGTAATCAGGCTTTGCAGGCGCTCGGGTCCAATAATGCTGCTGAAGTGGTCATTGGCTTCTTCCATGCATTCTGAAACGGCAAAGAGCAGCGCAAATCCACGTTCACTCAAAAAAATACGGCTGGCGCGGGAGTCCTGCTCGTCGCGTTTGGTAAAGATGTACCCTTCGCGTTCCAGCAGATTGACCACCTTGCTCATCATCTGCTTGGTGACGTCGGCTTTGCGGGCGAGTTCGTTATTGGTAATGCCGTTTTCCTCAATGTTCGCAATCAGACGCAGGTAGCTGAGCTTGAAATCGGCAAAGCCACGCTGGTGCAGGCGGGGTTCCATAAACTCATCCACAAACCGCTTGAAACGCCACGCCAATCGTCCCAGCGAACGGCTGCGAATGTCCCGCATTCGGGCGTAATCAAAGGTTTTGTTGCTCAATTCCATTTTTTACGGCAAGAAAACAAAAAGTTGAAACCAGTTAACTGAAAACTCACTTACAAATATAGTCAACTTGCTTGACTTTTATAGTCAACCTGGTTTACCTTTGGCTCCAAAGCCGGACAGATTGGCTCCGGAATCTGTCGTTTTCGCAGCACTAACAACCAAATTTTAGTAACATATGGAAACTGAATCGTCTACGCTCAAAACCTATCTACCCCGTTTGTTGGGCGTGATCGTGTTGCTAGCTGGCGCATACTGGGGGTTCACAGCGTATCGTCACGGTCAGCAATACGAATCGACAGACAACGCGCAGATTGAAGGCAGCACCGCGCCTGTACTGGCCCGGGTAGCTGGGTACGTGCAGGACGTAAATGTCGATGACTACGCAACCGTTAAACGGGGGCAGCCTTTGCTCACCATCGACCCGCAGGAATATGAGGTAGCCCTACAGCAGGCAGAAGCCGACTACGAATCGACCCTGGCCGACATTCGCACGGCGCAGGCCGATATCCGCAACGCACAGGCTGACCTGGCTACAGCGCAGGCCAATTCGCGCAATACCCAGCAGAGCCTGCGGGTCACGCAGTCGAATGCCGAGGTGCAGGCAGCCCGCCGCAGTAAAGCCCAGACCGACCTGCAACGCGACCAGAACCTGTTCAATGACCAGTCGCTGACGCGCAAGCAACTTGACGATTCGAAGAACAACCTCGACGTGCAGGAACGTACCTATCGGGCCAGCGAAGAGCAGATTGCCTTGGCGCGCTCGCAGCAGGGCGTAGCACAGGCCGGTATCCTGAAAGCACAGGCAGGTATCCAACGTACCCAGGCCAACATTCAGAAAATGCAGGCCATGTTGAAAGTAAAGGCGGCGGCTGTTCAGAACGCCAAACTGCGGCTGGGCTACGCTAAACTGACGGCGCCTATTGACGGAAAAATCGGCAAGAAAACCGCGGTAGTTGGCCAGTATGTGCAACCCGGTCAGACGCTCATGACGATCGTCAACAACAGCACATTCTGGGTAGTGGCCAATTTCAAGGAAACTCAGCTGGAAAACATGCGCGTTGGGCAGGATGTCGAGATCAAACTGGACGCCTACCCGGATCTGGACGTCAAAGGCCGCGTGGCATCGCTGTCTGAGTCGACCGGCGCCAAAACCGCGCTGCTCCCTCCCGATAACGCCTCGGGCAACTTCGTGAAGATCACACAGCGCGTGCCGGTGAAAATCGAGATTCTGAACCCCGACCAACTCAAGGACAAACTACGCGCCGGCCTCAGCGTTGATGCGGCCGTACGGGTAGCCAACTAATCATGGCAGAAACAGCCCTCGCTTCGCCACCCGTTGAGGCTCAGCCAGCCCTGCCTACGGGATTTAAGAAGTGGATCATCGTTATTACGGCTATTACGGCCGCCATCGTTGAGTTGATCGACATATCGATCGTCAACGTGGGGCTGAACGACATCGCGGGGAACCTCGGCGTGACCATCGAAGACGTGTCGTGGGTCGTGACGGCCTATGCCATCGCCAACGTGATCGTGATTCCGATGACCGGCTTTTTGCAACGGTATTTTGGCCGGAAAAACTACTACATCGGCTCCATTGTGCTCTTTGCGCTGGCTTCCTACGGCTGCGGCCTGGCCACCAACCTGCCGATGCTCGTGTTGTTTCGGTTCTTGCAAGGGGTAGGCGGCGGCGCGCTGTTGTCGACTTCGCAGGGGCTCATCTACGACGCCTTTCCGCTATCGCAGCGCCCAACGGCGGCGGCCATTTTCGGGGCGGGCATCGTGCTGGGACCAACCCTAGGCCCCACGCTCGGTGGGTACATCATCGACAATTACCACTGGAGCTGGATGTTCTACATCAACGTACCCATTGGGTTGCTGGCAACGTACCTGAGCTACACGTTCATCGACAAGAAAGCCGACGAACTCAACATCGACCGGGGTAGTATCCGGATCGACACGCTTGGGATTGCGCTGCTGGCTATCGGTGTGGGGAGTCTGCAATATGTGTTGGAACGGGGCGAAGCCGACGACTGGTTCGACAGCCTTGCCATTCGGTACCTAACCGCCGCCACGATCATTACGGTGCCGCTGTTCATCTGGTGGGAGCTGCGCGGCACCAATGAACCCGTGGTCGACCTGCGTGTCCTGAAAAACCGCAACCTGACGCTCGGCGCCATTCTGATCACCATTGTGGGCTATGGGCTGTTTACGTCGGTGCTGCTCTTCCCGCTGTTTGCCCAACGGATTGTGGGACTTACGGCGACGCAGACGGGACTGTTGCTCATTCCCGGTGGCTTCGTGACCCTGCCTATGTTTGCCATTTCGGGCCGGTTGCTGGCTAAAGGCGTATCCCCGCGTAACATCGCTATTGCCGGTTATATCGCTTTCGGTACGTTCTGCTTTATCATGTCGACCTACAACATGGACGCCACCAACAGTTATTTCATCTGGGCGCTCATTATCCGGGGTATCGGGCTGGCGCTGGTCAACGTGCCGTTGATCAACCAGTCGGTGTCGACACTTGAGCCACGCCAACTACCCACGGGTATTGCTATCGTCAACATGATGCGGCAGCTGGGCGGCGCGTTTGGCGTAGCCATCACCAATACCTACGTGACGCAGCGCTCAGCCGTGCACCGGGGCGATCTGGTCAGCCACCTGCAACCGGGCGATCCGCTGCTCACCGACCGCCTCAACGCCATATCGCAAGGGCTGATGTCGCGCGGGATAAATGCCTTTGAAGCCATGTCGGGCGCTTACCGAAACCTCGACCTGATCATCCAAAAGCAGGCGCTGATGTTGTCGTATCTCGATACGTTCCGGCTGGCGGGGCTGTTTTTCGTGGTTTCGTTTCCGCTCCTGTTTCTCCTGAAGTCCAAGAAGATGTCTGCCGAAGCGGCCAAAGCGGCTGCCGATGCGGCTCACTAAAATTTCTGTCACGGTCGTCGATGGTGAGTTAAGGCTCGGGCGTATAACGTTCTCAGACAACTCGCCGCCGACCGCCGAATCATTCCACAACATGCGATTTCCACTACTTTCTATACTGGTCTTGCTCCCCGGTTTGGCGCTGGCGCAGCAATCTACGGCGTTGCCCGATGATCTGCGGGCGTTGGTGCAACAGGCTTCGGCAAACTTTCCGCTCCTGAAACAGCAGGAGCAACAAATCCAGGCGACCGCGCTTCAGGCTGATCTGGCCCGCACGGCCCTGCGCCCGCAGATTGGACTGAACGGATCGTATCAGTACATCGACCCCGTCCCGAAAGCGACGTTACCCGTCAACGGTCGTGATGTGACGTTGCAGTTTCAGCCAAACCACAACGTAAACGCCAACGTCGCCATCTCGCAGTCGCTGTATGATTTTGGGCGAACCAACGCCGCCGTGCAGCGGGCTGGCGATAACCTGCGCATTCAGCAGCGGCAACAGGAACTGACGCGCCATAATCTTACCTATCAGGTGGCGGCGGCCTATTACGGCATTGGTTTCCTGCAACGGAGTATCGTGGTGCAGGACTCGGTTATCCGCACGGCGGGCGATAACGTAAACGTGCTGTCGGCCCGGCTGCGCAACGGCGATGCCTTGCAGTACGACGTCATCACGCAGCAGGTACGTCTGAAGACGGCGCAGAACCGCAAGATCGACCTGCAAAATCAGCTGGATCGGCAGCGGGCGCTGCTAACGTACCTGACGGGTAATGCCGACCCGGCCGTGAGCGCGGCGTCGCAACAGTTTGGCGAGCCCATTCAGCCGTTTGCCTTGGACGGGCAGCTTCAGACGGCGTTAGCCAGTAACAAAGACGTATTGGCGGCGCAGGACCGGGTGAAACTAGCCGAAACGGAGATCCGGATCGACGAGTTGTCGGGGCGGCCCAATTTGGTCTTGCAGGGGGCAACCGGTTTCCGTAACGGCTACGTACCTGACGTAAACACGCCCAAGTTCAATGTGGCGGCGGGAGTGGCGTTTTCAATGCCGATCTACGCGGGGCGGCGCTACCGGCTGCAAAATCAGGTGGCCAAGCTGAACCTGAACGCTAACCGCTATGCCGTGGAAAATGCCAACGCGCAGCTACGCCAGCAACTGACCCAACTCAACGCTGATATTGCCGCCAATCAGACGCGGCTCCAAAACCTGAATACGCAGGTGCTACAAGCTCGCAAGGCGCTCGAACTGGCTCAAACCCGTTTGCGTAATGGCGTCATCACGACGGTGGAGCTCGAAAGCGCCGAAACTGGCATCGAGGAGGCTCAACTGGCTCAATTGGCGTTTCAATACCAATTATTGCTGAATCAGCTAGAACTCAAGCGGTTGCTGGGCGAATCGCTCTGATTATTGTGGGGTACGAGTTAACGAACCGGTGCATTGCCCAGACCGTGCTTAGCCTGTGTTGTAACTCGTACCTCGAAGTGGTGTATCCTTTCCCTAAAAAATCATAAAATTTATCTTTTTGTTAATTCGCAGATGCAACAAAATCAGTTGATTGGGAGTTGAAGACGTAAACACCATCCTCAAAACACAACAATTCGGCTCGAAGACAAGACACGTTATGAAAGAACAAGTTGTTGATATTCTCAAAAATTTTGGCATCCGGGAATCCGAGCTGACCGATACCGTACACTTCACCCGCGACCTTGGCCTCGACAGCCTGGACACGGTCGATCTGATCATGCATCTGGAGCAGACATTTGGCATTCGCATTCCCGACGAAGATTACCCGAAGCTGGTGACGCTCAAGGGCGTGCTAGACTATTTGGAAGACGAGCAACAGGTTGGCGTCGCGGCTTAGTTGCCGTATCGATTGCCCCTGGTTGACGCTGAAGCCCACGACGTATGTCGAGGGCTTTTTCATGTAGATAGCTTTTGGTAAAACCAAAACGCCCCGGCTATCAGATGACAACCGGGGCGTTTTGCTTAAGCAGGCAGGACTTAGAGATTCTGCCGCTTCAGTTCTTTTACGGCGAAATCAGCCGCGCGGGCCGTGAGGGCCATATACGTAAGCGAGGGATTCACGCACGAGGCCGACGTCATAGCAGCACCATCAGTAACAAACACGTTCTTCACCGAGTGTACCTGGTTGTTGGCGTTCAGGACCGACGTTTTGGGGTCGCGGCCCATGCGCGCCGTGCCCATTTCGTGGATACCAATCCCGAGGTGCTTCGATTCGTCGTTGTAGCCACGGACGTTTTTCAGACCGGCTGCTTCGAGCATTTCGACGGCATCGTTCATCATGTCCTTCCGCATTTTCTTCTCGTTCTCGCCGTAAGCGGCATCAAATACGAGCAGCGGCAGTCCCCAACGGTCTTTTTGGTCGGGCGAGAGGGTAAAACGGTTGTCGGGGTTGGGCAACACTTCGCCGAAACCACCGAGGCCCATTGTCCACGGACCAGGGGTAGTGAGGCTTTCTTTGAAGTCAGCACCGAAGCCTTCCATGCCGTTACCCCGGTTCCAGCCGCCACGGCTAGCGCCACCCTGATAGCCAAAGCCACGCAGGTAGTCACGCTTATCGCCGTCCCAGTTCCGGTAGCGCGGTACATAGACACCGTTGGCCCGACGGCCGTAGTAATACTTGTCTTCCATGCCGTCAAAATCACCCGACGCACCTACCGCAAGGTGGTGGTCCATGATGTTGCGACCCAACTGATCCGACTCGTTGCCCATCCCGTTGGGGAACCGGTTCGATTTCGAGTTCATCAGGATCGACGTTGACCCGAAGGCTGACGCATTGAGGAAGATGATCTTGGCAAAGTACTCACGAACCTCTTTGGTGTTCTGGTCGATCACCCGAACGCCCGTGGCCCGGCCTTTCTTCTCGTCGTAAAGCACTTCCGCCACGATCGAGTCGGGGCGAAGCGTGAGCCGACCGGTTTTCATGGCGGCGGGCAGCGTGGCGGCTTGCGTGCTGAAATAAGCACCAAACGGGCAACCGCGCATACACTGGTTCCGGTATTGGCAGGCAGCCCGGCCCAGATCCGTGTGTAGCGCTTTGGGATCGGTGAGGTGCGCCACGCGGCCGATGGTAATGCGTCGTTTGCCGAAAGCTTTCTCGACCCGTGCTTTCACCTCCTTCTCCACGCAGTTGAGTTCCATGGGGGCCAGGAAGTTGCCATCGGGCAGTACGCTCAGGCCGTCTTTGTTGCCGCTGATGCCGGCAAATCCTTCGACGTAGCTATACCAGGGTGCCAGGTCTTTGTACCGGATGGGCCAGTCAACGCCAACGCCTTCTTTGGCGTTAGCCATAAAGTCTTCCTCATTCCAGCGGTAGCTCTGCCGACCCCACATCAACGACCGGCCACCCACGTGATACCCGCGGATCCAGTCCATCGGGCGTTTCTCGATGTAAGGGTTCAGCGAATCGTTTTCGAAGTGATGGCGCCATTCTTCGTTGGCGGTGTAGCCCGTCCGCATGTTGGCCCAATACTCTTCGGCTGCCTGCGTGGTGATGCGCCCACGGTGGGGGAAATCCCAGGGGTTGTTGGTGGCTGTTACGTAGCCTTCAACGTGTTTAATGTCGCGGCCCCGTTCCAGCATCAGCACTTTCAACCCTTTCTGGGTAAGTTCTTTTGCGGCCCAGCCACCTGATATGCCCGATCCGACCACGATTGCATCGTAGGTCATGTCTTTCTGGGCGTCAATGTTGAGATTCATTGTAGAGTAAGTTTTTCAGTTTTCAGTTGGCAGTTTTCAGTTTTGGCCGTGTGGCAGCGGTACGTTGCCGGACAACGACAAACCTCAAACGCGAAACGATAAACTTGTTTAGATCGCCCAGGCTTTTTGGCCGGGTTTCAGGGGAACACATCCGTCGTAGCGGCCGGGGATAGCCACATACTCAAGGGCCTGCGTGGCACCAATCTCAGAGGTAAAATAGCCCATGAGCGTCAGGTCTTTAAGCATGACGAAGAACGGTGTTGCGTTGCGCTTCGCCTGCGGAATCTGCACATCCTGCTGGCCTTCCACTTTGCGGGCCATTTCGGCACGTTGCTGCTTGGCTTCGGCCTCCAGTTTCTTCATGATGTCGATCTTCTGCGTGTTGTCGAGTTGCGTGTACGACTTCCCGTAGGCATCCTGACTCATCTTCTGCACCTGCGTCAGGCCGTCGATAAAGCGTTGCTGGTCAGGCTGTTTGTAACAGTCTTTCAGCACCACGTCGATAATCTCGTTGACCTTCGCGGCTTTGGCGCCGGGTGTTTTGGTGGTGGGAATAATCACATCAGCCAGTTCGGCTACCAGCGCGTCCTGATCGGCAGTGAAAAGAACGGGTTTGCCCGTAGCCACACGTTGAGCGGCCGAAGCTTCAAGCGTATCGGCCAGTGCGGATGAACCTAAGCCGGGCAGCGTCATGGTTGCTCCGACCATCGTGGCCACCCGCAAAAGGGCGTCGCGTCTGTTCATAATAGGTTTTGTTAAGAGATCGTAATTCAGACAAATATACACAATTCTAAGACGAAATAGGAAGGAGAAAAGGCCCGTAAAGTGCCTATCTCCGGGGCACGGGAATAAAACGACAGGTACGTTGGCTATCGTATCTAACCCGTTGGCAACCAGCTTATGTTAGCGGAGCAACACGCGCGCCAACTCGCTCACCGGCAGCATGCCCTGCGCCAGTACGGCATTATGAAAACCGCGCAGGCTGGCCTTTTTACCCATCTTTTGCTGGTAGCGATCGCGCAGGGCCAGCAGTTGCAGCTTGCCGAGCGAATAGGAGAGGTAGCCAGGGTCGTAAGTACCACGGATGGCCTCTTCTCGGGCGGGTTTTTCTTCGTAGTAACAATTGGCCTGAATGAAGCGCGTAGCCTGGTCGACGGTCCAGCCGTGGGTGTGCAGATTAATGGCGCAAACCAGTCGGCAATACCGCAGCAGCGACTCCGACAGCTGAGCCATCTTGTACCTGGCGGCTGTTTTGGGATCGCGCCACACATCGCCGCCGGGATAGCCTTCTTCGAGCATCATTTGCTCGGTGTAATGCGCCCAGCCTTCCACAAAGGCATAGCTGCTAAACACCTTTCTAACTTCGCTGACCTTGGACGCGTTCAGGTGCAGAAACTGTACGTAATGGCCGGGGTAGGCTTCGTGGATGGAGATAACCTCCGCCACGTAGCGGTTATACTGCGTGAGCCATTCTTCCTGCTGCCGGGCTGGCCAACTGGCTTTGGGCAGCGTAACGTAGTAATAGGCCTGCGTCGCCTCTTTCTCGAACGGCCCCGGTGTGTTCATAGCGGCGGTGGCCCCGACCATAAATTCGGGCGTTTTGGTTACGGTGGCTCGCACCTCCGACGGAATGGAGATCAGCTGTTTGTCGAGCAGGAACTGCCGGATGGCCTCGCAGTGCGCCTGTGTGCTGCTGACGAGTTTGTCGGCCGTGGGGTGATCCCGCTGAATGCTACGGAATACCTCAATGGCCGGGCGGTTGGGGTCAATGATGCGGGCGGCGTTGGTAAACTCGATCTGCTCGCGTTTCAACTGGGCCAGCCCTACTCGCAAAATACTGTCGGGATTGGCGTTAAGCTGCTCATTGTATAGCAGCATCCGCCGGAAATTGCCTGTTCCGATGGCAAAGGAGCCTTTGGCGGTTGGTAGGATATGGCGCTTTAGGTGATCGGCCAAGCCGTGTAGCGCGTCGGCGGCGAGTTTGGTGGCGGACTGGAGTTCGGTTTGTTGGCCGGCGTTGCCCACTTTGCTGAACGCCGTACGAACGTCGCCCAGCAGGTAATCGGCCGTGCCGTTAAAGACATCGATACTAACCTGAACGTGCTCCGGTGACGGGTTGGCGCTGAGGTTCTCTTTCACGGCCGCTACGTAATCGGGCATGAGCCGGGCCTTGTTGATGAGCGACTGCATCCGCCCGGCTGGTATTCCGAACGACCGCTCCACGTAGGTGCTGAAATCGACATTGTACGAATACGGATCTTCGGATGCACGCAGGCTGTCGATGTCGTTCAGTTCGCCGAGAATATTGGCCCGGATGAGCCGGTAGTCGATCTGCTCGTCGACGCTCAACTGAGCCGTATCGAGTTGGGCAAGCGCCGAGTCGAAATGAGCGAGCTGGGTACGTTGCTGCTGCCACCAGCTTTTGGTGGGGATGGGCAATTGGCCGTCGTACGCATGGTTACCGAGATAGACGGCTGCTTCGGGATTGCTGGCGTAATAGGCGTCGAGGTATTGACGCGACAGGTCGCTGAAGCTGGGTACGTTGCCGCGTTCGCGCTGGCAGGCAACCAGCAGCGTGGCGAGCAGTAGAGTGGGGTAGGCGAAGCGCATGCAGAAACAGAATGCTGAACAAAGAAGATGGGCCTAGTAAGCGTGCCCATTTACGGCCCCAAGTTCATTGTTCAGCAGCCATAGTTCCTAATGACTTACAGCCCTTTTGCGGGATTGCCGAAGACGGTGGCGCCGGCAGGTACGTTCTCAACCACAACCGAACCCGCACCAATGCGGGCATTTTTGCCAACGGTGATGCCCGCCACCAACACAGCCCCCGTACCGACGTAAGCACCCTCTTCGATGGTAACGCCGCTGTTGACCACGGCGCCTGGTCCAAGCTGCACGAAATCACCGAGTTGAGCCCGGCTGTCGATGATCGCCCCGGCCAACACGAGGCAATGCTGCCCGACTGTCGCCATTGGGTTTATGACGGCGCGGGCGGCAATAAGGTTACCGTGCCCCAGGCTGGCCAGCGACGAAATCACGGCCGTATCGTGGATGGCGTTGACGGGCTGCACCTTGCGCCGGTCGTTGAGGAGCTTCACCAGTTGTTTGCGGACGCGCCCGTCGCCAATAGCAATGCAGGCCTCGCAACTCTTGGCTGAGTTAGCCCCGATCAATTTCAGGAAACCATCGTCGTCGGTATCGCCAAGCACGGTCACGTCGCCAAACTCCTGCCCATGCAGGGCTTTGTTGTCGTCGAGCAGGCCGTAGACGACTACGTCGTTTCGCTGAAAAATATCGAGGGCCGTCAGGCCAAGGCTACCCGCCCCAAAAATCAATACTGGGTTTTCCATAGACAATCAATGTACAATTGACAATGAACGATGTACAATGAGTTTGTCTCAACAAGGGGTGGTTGGAGCAAATTCATTGTACATCGTTCATTGTCAATTGTACATTCTTCTTATTTTGATAATCAAGCGATAAAATCTACTTCATATGTAGACAGCACCTTTGGGTCATGAAACAGGCCACACTGTTTAAGACGATTGTGCTGTCAGATCTTCACCTCGGCACGGCGGGGTCGAAGGCCAAAGAGACTGCCGACTTCCTGAAACACCATTCGTGTCAGAAGCTGATCCTGAACGGCGACATCATCGACGGCTGGCAACTCCGACAGCATGGCCTCTGGAAGAAAAAGCATACCGCCTTTTTTAAGGTGGTTTTGAAGCAAATCGTTCAGTACAATACGAAGGTGATCTACCTGCGGGGTAACCACGACGATTTTCTTGATCAGGTACTGCCGTTGCAGGTCGGCAAGAATTTCAGCATTCAGCGCGATTACCTGCACAAATCGGGTAAACGTACCTTCTACGTGACGCATGGCGACGTGTTCGACTCCATAACGTCGCACATGAAGTGGCTGGCTTACCTCGGCGATCTGGGCTACACGCTGTTGCTGTGGGTGAACAAATTCTACAATCAATACCGGGCCTGGCGCGGGTTGCCCTATTATTCACTGTCGCAGACCGTGAAACTGCGCATCAAGCAGGCGGTGAATTATATCTCCGATTTTGAAGAGAAACTCACCGAACTGGCCCGCGCCCGCCACGCTGATGGCATCATCTGCGGGCATATCCATCAGCCCGCCATCCGCGACATCAACGGCCTGACCTACATGAACTCGGGCGACTGGGTCGAGTCGCTGAGTGCGCTGGTCGAAGATCATGACGGCGACTGGCACCTGCTCTACTATTCGGCCGACATGGCCACACCCGACGAGGAAGTCGAAACCGAACAGCCCGAGGTGGTTGTCTCGGCCCACGAACCCATCGAGCAGCACATCATTAGCGAACTTCTTAGCAGTCAGTAAGCCGGGTAACGTATGCGGTTCTTATTCATCATTCAGGGAGAAGGGCGGGGCCATCTCACGCAGGCCATTTCACTCGCTCAGATGGTGCAGGCGGCAGGCCACGAAGTAGTGGAAGCACAGGTTGGGCTGGCCGCCGACCGACCCATTCCGGCGTTTTTTGCCGAACAGTTCCCGGCTCCGTTCAAACCCGTCACTACACCTGAATTGGTTTACTGCCCCCACACCAATCAGTTGTTGCTTGGCCCTACGGTCAAGCGGGTGCTCAGTAAGCTGGGTACGTTCCGGCAGAGTATGCAGCAGTTGCACGAGGCCATCGAGACGCACCAGCCCGACGTAGTCGTGAATTTCTTTGAGTTGCTCTGCGGCCTCACCTACGCATTTTACCGCCCGTCGGTTCCGGTTATTAGTGTGGCGCATCAGTTTATGGCGCTGCACCCCGACTTTCCGTTTCCGCCGAAAAAGCGGCTCGACAAATGGTCGTTCCTGGGGCTGGTTCGGCTCAACGCCATTGGCTCGTCGGAAGTACTCGGGCTCTCATTCGATCAGCAAGCCGACGTACCCAACCGCCGACTGCGGGTGGTGCCGCCACTGCTTCGGCAGGAACTGGCCGCGCTCAAGCCAACGCAGGAGCCGTTTATGCTTGCCTATACCACGCAACCGGGCCTGCGGTCAGTGGTGCGGGCCGCCCATCAGCAACAGCCCAATCAGGCGCTGCGCTACTATCATGCCGGGGTAGGTCAAGTAGAAGAGGTTGTCGATGAGACGCTTACCGAATGTAAGCTCGATGGGCAGCGATTTCTGGCCGACATGGCCCGGTGCTCGGCGGTGGCAACCACGGCGGGTTTCGAATCGGTTTGTGAGGCGATGTTTCTGGGCAAGCCGGTGCTGATGATGCCGCAACCCAATCACTACGAACAGGCCTGCAACGCCCTCGACGGGCAGCGTGCGGGAGCTGGGCTGGCTGCCGATACGTTTGATCTGGCGGGTCTGGTTGGGTACGTTCCGGAGTACGACAGAGGCCTGCAAAAGCGGTTTCAGCACTGGCACAGTCGGGTTAGCGGGTTGTTTCTGGCGTCGTTGTACCGCGTGGCCAACGGGCAGAAAAACCGGCAGCCTAACCCAACGGGTCGTGTACAGACGGCGTAACGGTCGCGAGGAATATATCGTAAGAATGTGCAATTTGAGCCCGTAATTGTTTTACAGGTTCATGCGATACGTTTTAGCCCTGTTCACCACCGTTGTTACCATCGCGCTGGTGTACGCCCTTAACCGAAGCTGGGGACAAGTGCCCGCCTTTGGTCCGCTTCTAAGTCCCTTTACCGGTTTCTGGCAAAATGCCGAAAAGCCCGATCAGCTTCAGGCACAGGAGATCGATATCGAAGGCACCCAACAGCCCGTCGAAGTGGTGTTCGACAGCCTGCATATTCCGCACGTTTTCGCGCAAAATGACCACGACGCCTATTTTGCGCAGGGCTACCTGACTGCCCGCGACCGGCTCTGGCAGATGGAGTTTCAGACCCACGCCGCTGCCGGTCGGGTATCGGAGATTGTGGGCGAGCGGGCCTTGGAACTCGATCGGTACAACCGTCGCCTCGGCATGGGCTATGCTGCCGAACAATCGGTCGACTTCATGATGAACGACCCCCGCACTAAAGCCTGCGTGGAGGCGTATACGGCCGGTATCAATGCCTATATCGCGCAGCTCAAGCCGGCCCACTACCCGCTTGAATACAAATTGCTGGGTTACGCGCCCGAACCCTGGCAGCCCATCAAGTGCGCTTATTTTCTGAAATACATGTCGGGCGTATTGGCCCTCGGCGCCGACGACGTGGCCATGACCAATATTCTGGCGAAGTACGGGCCGGAGGTTACCAACGATCTATTTCCGAATTATCCCAGCCATGAAGACCCGATCATTCCGGCCGGCACGAAGTGGGATTTTCTGCCGGTCTACTACCTCAAATCGCCGCTGAACCCCAAGCCATCCAATCAGGGGTATGTGACTAATTGGCCCGACGGTGGCTGGCCCCGCCACGACCCGGCGATCGGCTCCAACAACTGGGCGATTGCCGCGCAGAAATCGGCTACGGGCTACCCCATTCTGGCCAACGACCCGCACTTATCGCTGAACCTGCCGTCGATCTGGTACCTGATCCAGCTGCATACGCCTACGCTCAACGTGATGGGCGCGTCGATGCCGGGGTCGCCGGGGGTAATCGGTGGGTTCAACCAGCATATTGCCTGGGGCGAAACCAACGTGGGCTCCGATGTGCTTGATTTTTACAAGATTAAATTCAAAGACGACAGCCGGCAGGAATACTGGCACGGCGGACAGTGGAAGAAGGTGACGCGCCGGATCGAGACCATCAAAGTGAAGGGTAAGCCCGACGTGATCGATACCGTCTTATATACGCACCACGGGCCGGTGATGTACACGCCGGGGATGAAGTCGTTTGCCAAAAACTTCCCGGTAGGCTATGCCGTGCGGTGGGTGGCGCATGATGCCTCCAACGAGTTGCTTTGCTTTTACCTGCTCAACCGGGCCAAAAACCACGCGGATTACCGCGATGCGCTGACCTACTACGGCGCACCAGCGCAAAACTTTGTCTTCGCCGACGTTAACAAAGACATCGCCATTGCACCCAACGGTCGCTTTCCGCTAAAGAAGAAAGGGCAGGGTAAATTTTTGCTTGATGGCACCGATCCTAACGACGACTGGCGGGCATTTATCCCGGCTGAGCATAATCCACACGTGAAAAATCCGGCGCGGGGGTTCGTGAGTTCGGCCAATCAGTTTTCGACCGACCCAACTTACCCATACTACCTCAACTGGCAGTTTGCGCCCCCCGAACGTGGCATGCGCATTAATCAGCGGCTGACGGCTATGCAGCAGGCGACGGTCGACAGCATTGGGCAGTTGCAGTATGACAATTACAACCTGCGGGCTGCCAGTATGCTACCGAAACTGCTGCCTCAGGTACGTGCTAATGGGCTAACGGCCGCCGAAAAACAGGCGCTGGCGACTGTTCAGGCGTGGCGCTACAATAACGCTACGAGTGAGGTTGGGCCGACAATCTTCACCGAATGGGAAAAACGGTTTATGGATGCGCTCTGGGCCGACGACCTGCCCGAATCGGATAGCTTACCCCTGCGCAAACCCTCCGCCGACCGGACACTGCAACTGGTTACCGAAACACCTACCGCCCGCTGGGTCGATGATGTGCGCACCCCCGCCCGCGAAACCCTGGCTGATATCGTTACGCTGAGTTTCCGGGCAACGGTTGATACCCTTACGCGTCGGCATGGGCCGCAGGGGAATGCCTGGCAGTGGGCGGCGACCAAGTCCACACGCATTGCTCACCTGGCCCGCCTCGATGCCTTGAGTGCCATGAACGTGCAGGTAGGAGGCGGGAGCACCGTGGTCAACGCCACCACCACCCGAACCGGCCCGTCGTGGCGCCTGGTGGTAGCGCTGGGGCCAAACCCGAAAGGATACGCCGCCTTGCCGGGTGGACAATCGGGCAATCCGGGGAGTCATTATTACCTCAATATGCTCGAACCCTGGCGTAAAGGGCAACTGACCGCCCTTCAGTTTCTTCAGTCGCCTGCCGACGCCAAACAGGCAGTCCGCTGGACAATGAAATAAAATGAACTGACGGGCTTGGGTTGCTCCTCGACCTCAGCCCGTCATCATCAATTCTCAAAAAATACGTATGATTCCTATCTTGCTGATTGCGCTTCTGAGCCTGGTTGCCCAACTGATATTACCGTGGTGGAGCGTCGCACTGGTCGCGTTTGCGTTTTGCTTTGGCCGCCCGTTGAGTAGTGGACGGGCCTTTCTGTACAGCTTTATCGGCGTCGGTATTGTGTGGCTGGTATATGCCTTACTCCAACACCTGCAATCGGGCGGTATCCTGACGGGCCGGATGAGCGAAGTGCTCAAATTGCCGCCAAACCCTGTTTTTCTGCTCCTGCTGACACCCGTGCTGGGTGGCCTTGTGGCTGGCTTCGGCGGCATGGCGGGCTACTGGGTACGTAAAGCCATAAAGCCGTAAGCCACTTACGAGTTTAAAGATTTACCTTTGTGAAAATCAATTCATAATCATCCGTTACCACGTGAAAAATGTTTCCCTGGCGATCAACGCCGTGCTCGCCATCGCCGTAGCTGTATTGTACTACCTGCACTTCAAATCACAGCAACCTGCCGAAGACACCAAGGCGGCTCCGAAAGTAGTAGAAGGTCGCAAAATCGTGTATGTCAACATCGACTCGCTAGCAACTAACTACGATTATTTCAAGGACACGCGCAAAGTGCTCGAAAGCAAGCAGTTCCAGCTGGAAAACGATATTCAGAACCGGGGGCGTAACCTGCAGAATAAACTGGCGTTTTTCCAGCAGCGTGCACAAACCATGACGATGGAGCAGGGCCGCGCCGCTCAGGCTCAGTTGCAGAAAGAAGAGCAGGACCTGATGGCCTACCGCGAACGCGCCGCCCAGGGGCTGGCCGTTGAAAAAGCGAAGAAAGACGATGAGCTGTACAACCAGATCTTCGACTACCTGAAAAAAGTAAACGCCCAGAACAAATATGAGATGGTACTGGGCTACCAGAAAGGCGGCAATATCCTGTTTGCCGATGGCGGTAGTGATGCCACGAAGCGCGTCATCGACGGCCTAAACAAAGAGTATGCAGCCAAACAGACCGCTACCAAAAAATAGATAGTATCGCATTTCGCTCAAGCAGCCAATCCAATCTGGGTTGGCTGCTTTTTTTGGCACAGGCTTTGATAAGCGCGTATTGACGGCCCTGCTACGCTGCTCTGAGGGTAAGATTATACTTTATTTTGTATTTATCGAATAAACTATAAAATAAAAGCTGCCTTGCGGGCTGATCAGGCACTGTTTTTGTCTATTCCCTAAGTGCCTCCTGCAAGCAGTTATACATCTGCTAGCGGACAATATCGCTCTGGCTGGTCGATGCCGTATTGGGTCCTGAGGCTGTGGCTTCAATACCGTAACTGGGTTCTGCTCAGTTATGAAACGTTGGCCAGCCGGGCGTCTCTCCTTTTATTCTATTTTGTTAGGCAAATAAGTAATTTTCCGAACCCCAGTCACTCGGCTGGGGTTTTCCTTGTTACGACGGTTTCGCCCGCGGTTAATTGCGCGACGTCTGGTCGTGTGCTGGACACAGACATCGCTTATTGACGCGTCTGATTGCCAGCGAGTAAACCCTATTTTCTACGAACATAGATGGCTAGTACAACAATTGTGAAGCAGGTCGATATCCGGAATCGGCGAGCTTCGTTTGAATACGCGTTTCTGGAAACATACACCGCCGGGCTGGTACTGACCGGCACCGAAATCAAATCGATTCGTCAGGGAAAGGTGAATTTGCAGGACGCCTATTGCCTCTTTCTAGGGGATGAACTCTACATCCGGCAAATGAGTATCTCGACCTATACCGAAGGCACTTATAACAACCATGAACCCCTCCGCGACCGCAAGCTGCTGATGACCAAACGCGAGCTTCGGAAGCTGACCGAGAACCTCAAAGACCAGGGGCTGACGATCGTGCCGGTTCGGCTTTATACCAACCCGCGCGGATTTGCCAAGCTGGATATTGCCCTTGCCAAGGGTAAGAAGCTGTATGATAAACGCGAAAGCATCAAAGAGCGAGACACAGCCCGTAACCTGCAACGAGGGAATTACGACGATTGACCGGCCTTTGGGCTATTCGCTAAAATAGCACTTATTGGGCCCCCACAAATCGGAATAACTCCACCGTACATCGTGAATTATTACGTAAATTGCTTGCAAACAGAGGATTTACAACCGATTGTATGGGCAGGAAAGTCTTAGTCTTAAATTCAGATTATAGTGCACTTAGCATTTGCTCTGTACCCAAAGCGTTTCTGTTGGTTTACCTGAGCAAAGCCGAATTAGTGGCCGAGTCAGAGGCCTTGTTTCTCCGCACCGTTGACAAGGAGTTCCCGATGCCCACCGTCATCCGACTGCATCGGTATGTTCACCTACCGTATAAGGGCGTCATGCTGACTCGCCAAAACATTTTCCGGCGGGATGGTCATCAGTGCCAATACTGTGGTACAACCGAGGACTTGACCCTCGACCACGTCATTCCGAAGTCGCGGGGTGGCAAAACCAACTGGGATAACCTGCTGACGGCCTGCAAACGTTGCAACTCGCGCAAAGGTGATTTCACCCCGGAGGAGGCAAACCTGAAAATGCGTCACAAGCCCTTCAAGCCGTCCTTCATCGTCTTCCTCCGCGATTTCTCCGGTGTGATCGACGATAGCTGGATGCCTTTTCTGACCACTAAGCGGGAACGCATCTACGACTAGGTACGTGGATTGACGAGCAACGCAGTCCGCCGCTATAAGTAAGGGCCGCCGGTCAATGAGTTAGGAAAGCCCTGAGTGGCAGGTCCTCAACTCGTTGACCGGCGGCCCTTACCTATAGCGGCGGACTGCGTTGAACTTATATCGCTTGAGTGTCAGGTACGTGAACTAAATCCCAACTGCAATTGCTATCTTTGCACTCCTTTTTCAGAGAGGAGTGTATCGGTTAACCATGTGGTTACCTGATGCAGCGTATGTTCAACACAAAAGTCAGTTCGTTTCGACCCGGCGAACTGATGTACTGGATGGGTCGAGTTAAACTAGTTTATGAGCAAATCGCAGCAGTCTGCAAACTTGCCCGAATTTGATTGGGATCGGGCAGACAACAAAGGGTTCGGTAGTGGCTATTCCGCCGCTGAGCGGGAACGTATGGAGGAGATGTACGATGGTACACTCACCGAAGTAAACGAGAAAGATGTTGTAGTAGGAACGGTTGTAGGGATTACAGACCGCGAAATTCTGCTAAACATCGGCTTTAAGTCGGACGGCCTCGTGCCCTCATCCGAATTCCGGGATCTGCCTGACCTGAAAGTTGGCGATCAAATCGACGTGTACATCGAGAACCAGGAAGACCCCAACGGTCAGCTGATTCTGTCACGTAAGAAAGCCAAAGTAATTACCGCCTGGAAAAATATCCAGAAAGCCCTCGACGAAGACCTCGTTATCGACGGGTTCGTGAAACGTCGGACCAAGGGCGGTCTGATTGTCGATATTTATAGCATTGAAGCTTTCTTGCCCGGTTCGCAAATTGATGTGAAGCCCATTCGTGACTTCGACATCTATGTAGGCAAGAAGATGGAAGTGAAAGTGGTGAAAATCAACTACACCAACGATAACGTAGTTGTTTCGCACAAAGTCCTCATCGAGAAAGATCTGGAAGCACAACGCGCTCAGATCCTCAACAACCTCGAGAAAGGTCAGGTACTGGAAGGCGTGATCAAGAACATGACCAACTTCGGTGTCTTCATCGATCTGGGTGGTGTCGATGGTCTGCTGCACATCACCGACATCTCGTGGGGCCGTATCAGCCACCCGTCGGAAGTGCTTACGCTCGATCAGCGTGTCAACGTGGTTGTACTCGATTTCGACGAAGACAAGAAGCGGATTTCACTCGGTATGAAGCAACTCCAGGCTCACCCTTGGGATGCTCTGACCGAAGACATCCAGGTTGGTTCGAAAGTGAAAGGCAAGATTGTCAACGTAGCCGACTACGGTGCGTTCCTCGAAATCATGCCGGGCGTAGAAGGCCTGATCCACGTATCAGAAATGTCGTGGTCGCAGCACCTGCGCAACCCGCAGGAGTTCCTGAAAGTTGGTGACGAGGTAGAAGCCGTTGTGCTGACCCTCGACCGTCAGGACCGCAAGATGTCACTCGGCATCAAGCAACTGACTGCCGATCCCTGGACGCGCCCCGACCTCACGAGCAAGTACGCCGTTGGCACGCGCCACACGGGTATCGTACGCAACCTGACCAACTTTGGTCTCTTCCTCGAACTGGAAGAGGGCATCGATGGGCTGGTACACGTATCGGATCTGTCGTGGACGAAGAAGATCAAGCATCCGTCAGACTTCATCAAAGCTGGTGAAAACCTCGACGTGGTTGTCCTTGAACTTGACGTCGACAACCGCCGTCTGGCCCTGGGTCACAAGCAACTCGAAGAGAACCCGTGGGACACGTTTGAAGATACGTTCACCGTTGGTTCAGTTCATCGTTGCACCATCCTGTCGAAAAACGACAAGATGGCGACGCTCGAACTTCCCTATGGCATCGAAGGTTTCTGCACCCTGCGGAACCTGGCCAAAGAAGATGGTTCAGTAGCCGAAGTAGGTGAATCGCTTGACTTCAAAGTGACGGAGTTTTCGAAAGAAGATAAGCGCATTATGCTGTCGCACACACGTACCTGGCAGGAGAAAAACGAGCCGATTAAGGAAGCGAAACCCAAAGCGGCCAAGTCTACGCAGTCGGGTTCTTCACAACCGGAGCGTGGCGCCACCCTTGGCGACCTCGACGCCCTGGCTGCGTTGAAAGAGCAGATGGAAAGCAAGAACTAACCGTTCGTTGCCTTGAGTATAACGCCCCAGCGTCTTGATGACGTTGGGGCGTTTTCTTTTTGCGTACTTTGGACGGCTCACGCCTAGACTCGTCTTGCCTATATGTCTGCCCTTGAACTGACCATCCCCTTTGGGTCAGCGCATCTGTCTGCTACTGATTGGCCGCTGGAAGGAGCCAAAGCGGTTATCGGTCTCATTCATGGGTTCGGCGAACACTCAGGACGGTATAGGCATGTCGCCGAATTTCTGAATAAGCAGGGTTTCGCCGTAACGAGCTATGATCTGCCTGGCCACGGGAAAACGCCCGGTAAGCGGGGACACGTAGCTAACTACGAGGTACTGCTTGATAGCGTTGACGCATTCATGGGGTTTACAAAAGAACGCCACCCTGCTTTGCCCGTATTTCTCTTTGGCCATTCGATGGGCGGAAATATCCTGGCCAATTTCCTGATTCGCCGTCAGCCGGTTATTCGGGGGGCTATTGTGCAGGCTGCCTGGTTGCGAATGCCCTACGAGCCACCCAAAATGGAAATCTGGCTCGCCAAAACGATGCGGTATATCTACCCATCGATTCAGGTACCGTCAAAACTTGATCCGACGTCGGTTTCGCGTGACCCGGTTGTTATTGCGGCCTACAAAGCGGATACGCTGGTGCACGACAAAATAACGCCGGGTTGGTTTTTTGGCGCTTTCGAAGCGCAGGAGTATGCCATAAGCCATGCTGACCAAATCAACGTACCTACTCTAGTCATGCATGGAACCGATGACCGATTGGCAGCCCATAGCGGGTCGGTTGATTTTGCCATTAAAGGGGCTCGTAACGTAACAATGAAATCATGGTCAGGGCTTTATCATGAACTGCACAACGAACCTGAGCAGCAGGACGTCTTGCAGCTTATGACCGACTGGATCAATGATCAGTTAGAGTAGAAGCGTAAATTTTTAAAGTTGTGGCTTGGCAGGTGCGCCCGTAGCAAGAAAAGATTATATTTGCAGTCCAAACGCACAGGGTTCCGTGGCCGAGAGGCTAGGCTCAGCTCTGCAAAAGCTGCTACAGCGGTTCGAATCCGCTCGGAACCTCCCTTGGAAAGCCGTCAGATCACTATTTTCTGACGGCTTTTTTTTTCGCTCTGGCGAAAACTTGGACCGTTGCCCAGAGAGTTGAGCGTGTGATTGTGGGAATGATTTAGAACCTTTCCAGACAAGCGATTTAGTACTTAAAATAGCTCAAAAGCCCCTTTCGTAATTAACGTTCCTGCCGTACTTTTGTGCGCCAATGGAAATCAGTGGTGAGTATGCTCTCTAAAATTATTTATAAATCATTCGTTATGAGCCGTTTAACGAAGCTTTACGGAGTGGTGGCTCTGTCAACGACCTTGCTGTTGAGTGGTGGCCTTACGTACGGACAAGACTCCTCAGCTGCACAAGGTGGGGGTGGCCCGGCCACTCCAGCTCCCGCTGCCGCCGCAGGTGGTGGCGATGTGGCGAAGGGTAAAGAACTCTTCACCAACAATTGTCAGCAGTGTCACAACACCAATGAGGTGGCGCTGGTTGGCCCCGGTTTGAAAGGTGTTCGCCAACGTACCCCCGGCGATGCCTGGCTACAAAAATGGATTCGGAACTCGTCGGCTGTCATCGCTTCTGGTGATGCATACGCAGTGAAGATCTTCAATCAGTACAACAAGACGCAGATGTCGTCATTTCCGAATCTGACGGACGGTGACATCAAAGGCATCCTGGATTACATTGATTCGGAAAACGCAGGTGGCGCTGCTCAGGCTACCGCTGGCGATAACCAAGCTGGTGGTACCAAAGCCTCTACTGCCGCTGCTTCCTCATCAACGTCGTCAGGTCCGTCTGAATTGTTCACGTTCGTCCTGATTGCGCTACTGGTCGTTATGCTGCTGGTATTGGGCGTACTGTTCGTGATTGTGACCATCCTGTCGAAAGCGGTTAACCCGCAAACGGAAGGTGAGGTTGGCACGCGGGCACAACCCTTCGTACAGCGTCTTCGGGCCGGTCTGCTTGGCGCGGTTAACAACTCAACCGTTCGTTCGGTAGCGATCTGGCTGTTTATTCTGGTCGCTACGAAGATGTCGCTTGATGGCTTGTACTCAGTAGGTATCCAACAGGGTTACGCCCCTAAGCAACCTATTGCTTACTCACACAAACTGCACGCTGGTCAGTACAAAATCGACTGTAACTACTGCCATACGGGTGTGAACAAAGGCAAGTCGGCAACGATCCCCTCGGCCAACATCTGTATGAACTGCCACGGTGTGATCAAGAAAGAGTCGCCGGAGATTCAGAAGATTTACACGGCTATCGAGCAGAATAAGCCTATCGAATGGATTCGGGTGCACAACCTGCCTGATCTGGCTTACTTCAACCATGCTCAGCACGTAAACGTAGGCAACGTACAGTGCCAGAGCTGCCATGGTGAAATTGAAAAAATGGAAGTGGTTGAGCAGCGCTCATCGCTCACCATGGGCTGGTGTATTGACTGCCACCGCAAGACGGAAGTAAACACCAAAGACAACGCTTACTACGACAAGCTCGTTGCCCTACACAGCAAAGAGTCACGCGAACCTCTGAAGGTTGCCAATATTGGCGGTCTGGAGTGTTCAAAGTGTCACTATTAATTCTCTCAATCTCTACGAAGTATCAGCCAAACATCGGCTCGCTGCTTGAATCAATATATGGAACAAGTAACCAAACGGTATTGGAAGGGTGTTGAGGAGCTACGCAACGATGCTACGTTTGTAAAAAACGCGCAATCGGAATTTGCGGAGCCAACTGGGAATGATCTCCAGAATCTGCTGGATGGCACCAACGCCCCCCGCCGTGATTTTTTGAAAACACTGGGTTTCGGCATGGCGGCGGTTTCGCTCGCTGCCTGCGAAGCTCCGGTGCGCAAAGCCATTCCTTATTTAAATAAGCCGGAAGGCACGTTCCCCAGCATCTCTGATTACTATGCGTCGACTTATACAGACGGTGGCGATTACGCCAGCATTTTAGTCGAAACTCGGGAAGGTCGCCCCATTAAAATTGAAGGCAACCCGTTGTCGAGCCTGTCGAAAGGCGGTACAACTGCGCGGGTTCAGGCCTCGCTTTTGTCGTTATATGATAACGAGAAACTGCGTGGTCCGAAGCGGGGTGAGCAGGATATTACCTGGGATGTAGCTGATAAAGAAATCATCAGCCAACTGACCACGATCGCGGCACAGGGTGGAGCTATTCGTCTGGTTACGTCGTCGATTGTAAGCCCGTCTACAAAAGCAGTTATCGCTGATTTCGTAGCCAAGTATCCAACGGCCCGTCATATCATGTATGATGCCAACTCGGCGTCGGGCATCATTCAGGCCAATCAGGCTTCGTTCGGTAAAGCCGTTATTCCATCATACGATTTCAGCAAGGCCCGCACGATCGTCAGCATCGGTGCCGACTTCCTGGGTACGTGGATTGCTCCGCTTGATCACGCCATGCCTTATGCCAAAACGCGTAAGATCGGCGCCGTTGGTGGTGGTAATAAAGAAATGTCGCGCCACTACCAGTTTGAGACTATACTGTCGATGACTGGGTCAAACGCCGACTATCGGGGTACGTATAAGCCGTCGCAAGAGGGCTTGGTTGTTGCCAGTTTGTATAACAAAGTCGCTGCCAAGTTGGGTGGTCAGGCCATCAGTGCACCGGCCGTTGAGGTTCAGTACCTTGATAAAGCTGCTGCTGATCTGGTTGCATCACGTGGTCAGGCAGTTGTCGTTGCCGGGTCAAACGATCCGAACGTACAGATCGTCGTCAATGCGTTGAACAGCCTGCTGGGTAGCTACGCCTCGACGATCAATCTGAATACGCCGGTTAACTACCGTCAGGGGAATGATCAGCAAATGAACGCCTTCATCAACGAGTTGAAAGGCGGTCAGGTTAAAGCTGTGATGTTCCACATGGCCAACCCGGTTTATGATCATCCGCGTGGTGCCGAGATTGCTGAAGCGTTGCCCAAGGCTGCGCTGTCGATCTACTTCGGTGATCGTGCCGACGAAACAGGTTCACTCACGAGGTACATCACGCCAGCTCCTCATTTCCTGGAGTGCTGGAACGATGCCGAGCCCAAGGCTGGCTTCTATAGCCTGACGCAGCCTGCCATCACGCATATCTTCAAAACACGTCAGATGCAGTCAAGCCTGCTGACGTGGGCAGGTCGTAACAACGATTTTCAGGAATATGTACGTAGCTACTGGCGTACTAACATGTTCCCCAAAGCAACAGGCTATGCCAGCTTTGATGAATACTGGATTAAAGTACTGCATGATGGCGTTTTCGAAACGGCAACGGCTGTAGCCCCCTCGGCTGTTAGTTTCGCTGGTAACACAGCGGCTGCAGCAGCCGGTATTGCACAACGATACAAGCCTACTACAGGCATGGAGGTTGTTATTTACGAAAAAGTCGGTATGGGTACTGGTTCACAGGCCAACAACCCATGGATTCAGGAGTTTCCCGATCCCGTATCGAAAGCCTGCTGGGACAACTACGCAGCGATCTCGCAAAAGACAGCCACTGACATGGGGGTTGAGCAAGACGAACTGCTGAAAATCGACGTTGCTGGTAAGTCAATCGAGCTGCCCGCGCTGATCCAACCGGGTCAGGCTGATAACACGGTAGCTGTTGCCATCGGTTATGGTCGCTCGAAAGCTGGTAAATGTGCGGATGGCGTTGGTCAGAATGCGTATCAGCTTGCCTCGATCGTGGGTGGCACTGTTTCAATGGCCGCCTATACGGCTACAGTAAGCAAGGCTGGCGGTCGTCACGAAATTGCCCAGACGCAAACGCACGAAACGGTAATGGGCCGTCGGGCAGTGTTGCAGGAAGGCATCCTGGCTCGGTACAAAAAGGATCCCAAAGAAGGTCGCTACTTCCCGAAAGTAGAAACCTCAGAGGGCCCTGTTACACCGACTGATATTACACTCTGGCACGGTTACGGCAAGCCAAACCACTCATGGGGTATGGTCATCGACCTGAACTCATGTATCGGCTGCGGCGCTTGCGTAGTAGGTTGCATCTCAGAAAACAACACGCCTACGGTAGGCCGCGAAGAAGTGTTGGCCCGTCGTGAAATGCACTGGATGCGGATCGACCGGTACTACAGCAGCGATGCCGAAGAAGGCGATTATACCGCTCTGGAAAAAGCGTCGGCTAACCCCGAAGTGACCTTCCAGCCGATGCTTTGCCAGCATTGCAGCAACGCACCTTGCGAAACGGTATGCCCGGTATTGGCTACCACGCACAGCACGGAAGGGTTAAACCAAATGGTTTACAACCGTTGCATTGGTACCCGCTACTGCGCCAACAACTGCCCTTATAAAGTGCGTCGCTTCAACTGGTTTAAATACCACGACGAAGACAAATTCGATTACCAATTCAACAACGATCTGGGCAAGATGGTCATCAACCCAGACGTAACGGTTCGTGCCCGCGGTGTGATCGAGAAATGCTCATTCTGCGTACAACGGATTCAGGAAGGTAAGCTCACGGCGAAGAAAGAACGTCGTCGTCCGCTGCCCGACGAAATCCAGTCGGCCTGCGCGCAGGCCTGCCCAACAGATGCGATTATTTTCGGTGACATGAATAACCCCGAAAGCACTATCTCGAAGGTATTGGCTACTGAATTGAACGAACGCGCCTTCCACGTTCTGGAAGAAATCAACGTCCGCCCCCAAATTGCGTATCTGACCAAGATCCGTAACAAAGACGAAGGACCGAAGCAGGAGTCGACTCAGCATTCTCAGGCGTAGATAACGTACCCTTTAGCAAATTAGAAAGCAATGCATATTACTTCAGCCGTACGCACGCCACTTGTTTCAGGTGGTAAAACCTATGCAGACGTTACGGAAGACGTTTGCAAGCAGGTTGAAGGCAAACCCACCCGTGAGTGGACAATTGCCTTCACAATTTCGGCCATCGTATTGGTCTACGGCACTGCCTGTGTGTTCTACACCTGGTGGGAAGGCCTGGGCGTATGGGGGCTCAATAAAACAGTAGGTTGGGCGTGGGATATCACCAACTTCGTATGGTGGGTAGGTATTGGTCACGCAGGTACGTTGATCTCGGCCATTCTGTTGCTGTTCCGGCAGAAGTGGCGGACGTCAATCAACCGGGCTGCTGAGGCCATGACGATCTTCGCCGTACTTTGTGCCGCTTCGTTCATCTTCATGCACATGGGCCGCCCCTGGTTAGGCTACTGGGCACTGCCTCTACCCAACACGTTCGGCTCACTGTGGGTGAACTTCAAATCACCCCTTGTTTGGGACGTATTTGCCATCAGTACCTATTTCACCGTGTCGCTGGTATTCTGGTACATGGGTCTGGTGCCTGATCTGGCCACAATTCGTGACCGTGCCCGTAGCAAAGTAAGCCGTTATGTGTATGGCGCTTTCTCGCTGGGCTGGAACGGTTCGGCCAAAACATGGGCTCGTTACGAATACATGAGCCTTATCCTGGCCGGTATCTCGACTCCCCTTGTACTATCGGTACACACGATCGTAAGTATGGACTTTGCTACGTCGGTAATTCCCGGCTGGCACACTACGATCTTCCCGCCTTACTTCGTAGCGGGTGCAATCTTCTCTGGTTTTGCCATGGTGCAGAACCTGATGCTGATCACCCGGGTGGTTTTCAAACTGGAAGACTACATTACAACAGAGCACATTGAGTCGATGAACAAAATCATCACGCTGACGGGCTCGATTGTGGGGGTAGCGTACCTGACCGAGTTTTTCATTGCCTGGTATTCGGGCGTTGAATTTGAAGCCTATGCGTTCATCAACCGGGCAACCGGTCCTTATTGGTGGGCTTACTGGGCGATGATGACGTGTAACGTAATCTCACCGCAGCTTTTCTGGAGCGCTACTATTCGTCGTAGTGTGGTTTGGACATTCGTGCTGTCAGTTATTGTGAACATTGGTATGTGGTTCGAGCGCTTTGTGATTATCGTTACGTCACTGCACCGCGATTATCTGCCTTCAAGCTGGGCTATGTTTCACCCGACTTTGTTCGACATCAGCGATTACATTTTCTCGTTTGGCCTCTTCTTCACGCTCTTCCTGTTGTTCGCCAAATTCCTGCCTGTAGTCAACATGGCTGAAGTAAAAGCGATCATCAAATCTTCGTCTGAAAAACTACCGAAGTCGGTATCAGGCGTAGCGAAAGGTGAGCGTGTCACTAGCCCTACGTTCAATAAAAACGCTGATTAACCACCTCATTCCAATTGTATATGGCATCGCCAGTTAATAGTCGCTTTTTGGTAGGCATCTTTGATGACGACGATGTGGTCATGAAGGCTGTCAAAGAAGTTCGGGAAGCAGGCGTTCGGATTCACGAAGTATACACGCCATTCCCGATCCACGGGCTTGACGTGGCATTGGGTCATCCGCGCTCCCGTCTGGGTATTGTCGCTTTCATGTTCGGTCTTACGGGTTGCCTCTGTGCTTTGGCGCTGATGTCCTACACGGAGAAGTTCGACTGGCCGATGGTCGTAGGCGGTAAGGATTCATTTTCTTTCCCCGTTTATATTCCTATTACGTTCGAGTTGACGGTGCTGTTTACAGCCCTGGGCATGGTAGCCACTTTCATCATCTCAAATGGTATGGGGCCAACTGTGAAGCCGCTGATGTTCGATCTGCGGACAACCGACAACAAGTTTGCCATGGCAATCGACATGGAGAAGAACAAGCTGTCGGAAGCAGACATCGAATCGATTTTGAAGCAGTCGGGTGCTGCTGAAGTCAACGTCAAGCAGTTCTAATTCGCCGAATATGAAATTTAAGCATATAGCTCTGCCAACCATCGGATTTGCCGTTGCTCTACTGATGACCGCTTGTGGCGATGACCACAATTCGACCGGGGTTCAGTATGCGCCGCAGATGTACGATCCCGTTGGCTACGAAGCTTACAAACAGATCGATTCAAACCGCATCAATCCGTATGGATTGAATATGCGTGACCCGGCCCGAGGCACTGTTTCTCGACGGAACTACCACACCACGTTTGGTAAAGGCGATAGCGCTGTCACCGACTTGATGGTGTACAACATTCCCAAAGACAGTATCGGCATTGCTGAACGTACCCTGTCTAATCCTATCCCGGCCACGGAAGCCACGCTGGAAGAAGGCAAAGTTTTGTACGGACGTTACTGCGTACACTGCCACGGCGAAGGTGGTAAAGGCGATGGTCTGGTAGGCAAAATGTATGCTGGTGTACCGAACTACTCAGCAGACGCCTACAAGACGATGAATGATGGGCATATTTTCCACGTCATCACGCACGGCAAAGGTCGGATGTGGCCGCACGGTTCGCAGATGACGCCAGAAGAACGCTGGAAGATCGTTATGTACGTTCACAAACTTCAGCAAGGTTAAACCGCTAAACAACGCACAGACCTGACCAAAGCAGGATTGTGCATCATCTTTTAATCAGTCAATAATGGCATCAGTACACGCAATACCTTCTTTAGACGAGCAGTATGAATTTACGGCTGAGTCGAAGCGGCGGCTAATTATTGGTGGAGCCGTTGGCGTGGCACTTGTCGCGCTTGGTGCATTCCTGCTTGCGTCTGGAGTTGGTGAGCATGCCCACGAGGCAGTACAGGGACATGGCCTGAGTGAGGGCCACGAAGGCGCACACGGTCACTACAAATGGATTACCCGTATTTGGGCTAACTTGTGGGTAAACGCGGTTTACTTCACCGGTATCTCAGTCGCTGGCGTATTCTTCATTTCTTACAATTACTTGGCGCAAGCCGGCTGGTCGTCAGTAATCAAGCGTGTGCCCGAGGCCATGCCAGCTTTCTTGCCGGTGACCGGCGCGATTTTGCTGGGTGTTTTCTTCATTGCTGGCCACGACATTTTTCATTGGACTCATGAAGGACTTTATGACAAGGCAAGCCATGACTACGACCCGGTTATTGCTGGTAAGCATGGCTTTCTGAACACGCCCTTCTTCCTGATTCGCGTCGTTTTCTATTTCGTTGCCTGGTATATGCTGTGGCGTATCCTGCGTAACCTGTCATTGCAGGAAGACCTGTATGGTGGCACCGAGTACTACTACAAAAGCATGAAGTATGGCACCGCCTTCCTGGTTGTTTTTGCTGTAACTTCATCGACGGCCGCTTGGGATCTCATCATGTCGATTGATACCCACTGGTTCAGCACGATGTTTGGCTGGTACACACTGGCAAGCTGGCACGTAGCTGGTTTGGCAACCATGACGCTGACCGTGGTGATGCTGAAAGAGCAGGGCTACTTGAAAGCCGTGAACAACAGTCATCTGCAAGATTTGGGCAAATTTGTGTTCGCTTTTAGCATCTTCTGGACGTACGTTTGGTTTGCGCAGTTCATGTTGATTTACTATGCCAACCTGCCAGAAGAAACGATCTATTATCGGGAGCGCTTTAGCGGCTATAATGAGATCTACTTAGCTCCTTTCTTTGTTAACCTGTTCCTAAACTTTGTATTTCCGTTCCTTGTTCTAATGACACGGGATGCAAAGCGTACAACGCTCATTTTGAAGGTTGCTTGCTGGGGTGTACTTGTTGGTCACTACTTTGATTTTTACAACAACATCATGCCAGGAACGGTTGGCGAACACGGTGGATTCGGGCCAGTTGAATTTGGCATGATCCTCATTTTCGCTTGTGCTTTTATCTGGTCAGTGTCTACCCAACTGGCAAAGGCTAATTTGATTGCCAAGAATCATCCACTACTAGAAGAAGCCTTGCACCACGACATTTAGACTTTATCTAAATCTTATTCTTATGATTTACATCGTAGCACTATTGTCGCTCGTGTTTCTGGCCCTCGCCTTCATGGTGTTTGGCCGATTGACCAGCGTGCTTAAAGGCGTTAATGGCGGCGAAGAGGTAGAAGACTACGGCGGCACCAGCAACAAGATCAACGGGATCATGTTCATCGTGTTCCTGATCGGCGGTATTACTGCTGCAACGTGGTCGTTTATCCATTCGACGCAATACTTTCTGCCAGAAGCGGCTTCGGAGCATGGTCGCCGGACGGATTCGCTCTTCTGGTTGTCTATGGCCATCGTAACGTTGGCGGCTCTGGTTACTAACATTCTGCTTTTTGTTTTTGCCTGGAAGTACCAGTACAAAAACGGCAAGCGGGCAACCTATTATCCCGAAAACCACAAGCTTGAGCTAATCTGGACAGTAGTACCTGCCGTCGTAATGGCCGTGATGGTATTTACAGGCTGGCAAGCTTGGCGCGACATTATGTCTGAAGCGCCCGAAGGAGCCCAGGAAGTTGAGCTAGTTGGTAAGCAATTCAACTGGATTGCCCGCTACCCCGGCGTAGACAATAATAAACTGGGCGCTTTCAATTATAAGCTAATCGATAACAATAATGAAGTTGGTATTGATTACTCAGACGAAGCTGCATTTGATGATTTCACGGGTACCGACTTGCACATTCCTGTTGGCAAGCCTGTACTGATCAAAATTCGCGCTCGTGACGTGTTGCACAGTGTCTTCATTCCTCACATGCGTGTGAAGATGGACGCCGTGCCCGGCATGCCGACTCGTTTCTGGTTCAAGCCTGAGAAGACTACTGAGCAGATGCGTAACGAGACGGGCAATCAGAATTTCAAATATGAAATTGCCTGCACCGAGGTATGTGGCCGTGGCCACTTCTCAATGAAGATGAACCTGATCGTGGAAGATGAGGCTTCATGGAAAAAGTGGTGTGCTGAACAGAAACCACTGCTGACAACGTACCCAGAGTATGCATCGCGTATTCCGGCGAATTTGAAAGCAAAAGCGGCAAAATACCTGCCTGCGCAAACGGATAGCACAGCTACAGCTTCAACGGCTGGTGTTGGCGGTACGGGAAGTGCGGCATTACGTTAATTTCTTCAAAAACAACAAAAGCTACTACCTATGGCAACTACAGGAGCACTTTCTACGACTGCGGTTCAAGTGGCTGAGCACGATCACCACGACCACGAACTGAACTTTTGGAGAAAGTACGTTTTCGCCGAAGACCACAAAACGATTGCTAAGCAATACCTGATCACAGGTATTCTTTGGGCAATCATCGGCATTAGCTTCTCCGTCATATTTCGTCTTCAACTGGGCTTCCCAGCGATGAAGATGGAATTCCTGCGTCCCCTCATTGGTGGATGGGTTGATGAGTCAGGTAAGCTAAGTGCTGACTTCTATCTGGCACTAGTTACAATGCATGGTACCATTATGGTATTCTTTGTATTGACAGCTGGCTTGAGCGGCACGTTCTCAAACTTCTTGATCCCATTGCAGGTGGGTGCCCGTGATATGGCATCGGGCTTCCTGAACATGCTCTCTTACTGGTTCTTCTTTATGGCCAGTCTGGTAATGTTTGTTTCGCTCTTCTTAGAAACTGGTCCCGCAGCGGGCGGTTGGGTTGTTTATCCGCCTTTGAGTGCCTTGCCCCAAGCTCATGATGGGTCAAAGATGGGTATGACGCTCTGGCTTACGAGTATGGCGCTGTTCATTGTGTCGCAGTTGCTGGGTGGTATTAACTATATCACAACGGTGATCAACCTGCGTACGCGCGGTATGTCGTTCAGCAAACTGCCATTGACAATCTGGGCTTTCTTCCTGACGGCTGTGCTTGGTCTGATCTCGTTCCCCGTTCTTTTGTCAGCCGCTCTGTTGCTGATCTTCGACCGGAGCTTCGGTACGAGCTTCTATTTGTCTGACATCTATATTGGTGGGGAGGCGCTTCCTAACGTTGGTGGTAGCCCCATTCTGTTCCAGCACTTGTTCTGGTTCTTGGGTCACCCTGAGGTGTACATCGTGATGTTGCCTGCTTTGGGTATTACCTCAGAGATCATCGCGACGAACTCGCGCAAGCCGATCTTTGGCTATCGTGCCATGATTGCCTCAATGATGGGTATTGCTTTCCTAGCGTTCATTGTTTGGGCTCACCACATGTTTGTAACAGGTATGAACCCCTTCCTTGGGTCGGTGTTCATGTTCCTGACGTTGATCATTGCCGTTCCGTCGGCGGTGAAAGCGTTTAACTATATTACAACACTGTGGCGGGGTAACATTCGGTTCACACCGGCCATGTTGTTCTCAATCGGTCTGGTATCGTTCTTTATATCAGGTGGGGTAACGGGATTGATTCTTGGTAACTCTGCCCTGGATATTCAACTGCACGATACCTATTTCGTTGTTGCTCACTTCCACTTGGTAATGGGCGCTTCATCGGCTTTTGGTCTGCTGGCAGGTGTGTACCACTGGTTCCCCAAAATGTTTGGCCGGATGATGAACGACAAGCTTGGGTACGTTCACTTCTGGATGACGTTTATCGGTATCTACTGTGTGTTCTTCCCAATGCACTATATCGGTATTGCCGGCTTCCCCCGTCGTTACTACGCTTTCACAAGCTACGATTTCACGAAGAACATTTTCCAGGATATGAATGCCTTCATCAGCATCGCAGCTATCCTGACGTTCTCCGCGCAGTTCCTGTTCTTGTTTAACTTCGTCTATAGCTTGTTTAAAGGCCGTCGGGCTTCTCAGAACCCGTGGAAATCGAACACGCTGGAGTGGACAACGCCGGTCGTTCCGGGACATGGTAACTGGCCGGGCGAAATCCCTGCGGTGTACCGTTGGCCGTATGATTACAGCAAGCCGGGTGCGAATGATGACTTCATTCCGCAGAACGTACCGTACTCGCAAACCCCTGAATCAAATCTTCCACATGAGAATGAATTGATTTCACTGGAGAAAGCGATTGAAGCCCAAAACTTCAATGACCAGTTTAAACAACCTCATTAATGAGCGTTCGTTTCGGCGGCTGGCACTCCTGACGGTTATTGCAGTCTACCTACTGATTCTGGTGGGTGGCATCGTCAGGAGTACCGGCTCCGGGATGGGATGTCCCGACTGGCCTAAGTGCTTCGGTCAATGGGTACCTCCGACCAACGTTAATGAGTTGCCAGTTAACTATCAGGAGATTTATAGTCACCGAGGTTACGCGAATACAGAGTTTAACGTCGTAAAAACGTGGACAGAGTATTTGAACCGGCTACTAGGCGCGCTGATTGGCGTGTTTATCTTCCTGACGTTTATAGCCTCTACTGTAGCCTACTGGCGTAAAGATCGCGCCATCGTAGGCTATAGTTTTTTGGCCTTTATACTGGTAGGCTTTCAAGGTTGGTTGGGCGCTAAGGTCGTTTCGAGTGTACTGGCTACCTGGCTGATTACCTTGCATATGTTGCTGGCTATTGTCATCGTCGGTGTACTGATGTATGTCATGGCGCGTAGCCGGGCCGCTTTGCTGGTAAACGAGCAGACGAACGTGTCGAAAACCGGACAACGCTGGCTACTGATTAGCTCGATTCTGCTGTTAACGCAAATTTTGTTGGGAACGCAGGTACGTGAGGTAGTTGACGAGGTGGCCGATCAATTTGGGGCTCAGCAACGCTTTCGTTGGATCGATGAGCTAGGTATTCGTTTCTATATCCACCGCAGCTTTTCATTAGTAGTTCTTGCAACGCAGCTACTATGGATCTGGCCACTGGTTAAGAGCCAATCTCCAGCTAATACGGTGAGGCAATTGGCCCTTTCCATGGTAGCGCTGATTGGGGTGGAAATAGCAACTGGCATTGTTATGGCATACTGGGCAATACCGGCTTGGGCGCAACCAGTACACTTAACGTTGGCCGTTGTAGCGCTTGGAATTCAGTTCCTGGTAATTCTGTTTGTAAAAAAGGAGACGTTGCTAATCAATACAGCCCGTTCGGAAGTTCGGTATGAGCAGGTGTAGCAACAGCACGTTATGAATCAAACAGATCAACCCACGCTTAACTCCCCACGTCTTCGATCAAAAGCGGCCACCTGGAAAGATTATCTGGCGCTCACGAAGCTACGGCTGTCGTTGTTAGTTGGGTTCTCTGCGGCGCTTGGCTACATGATGGCTGCGCCACGACCATACGATGTGGGAGCAATTTTGCTGTTTACGTTGAGTGGTCTGCTAATTACGGGGGCCGCCAATGCGGTCAATCAGGTGCTGGAAGTTGAGTTTGATCGCCTGATGAAACGTACCGGTGGAAGACCACTGCCGTCTGGACGTATCAGCAAGCAAAGAGCGCTAGTGTTTGTCGCTGTGCTGCTGTTTGCGGGTCTCTTTATGCAGACGCTCTGGTTTAACCCACTGACGGCTGGTATCTCGTTCGTCTCGTTTCTGTTATACGGCTTTGTCTATACGCCTTTAAAACGCGTTGGATCGATTGCTGTGTATGTGGGTGCTGTGCCGGGGGGCTTGCCACCCTTGATTGGATGGGCTGCTGCTGCAGGTACGTTGTCGTCAGAAGCCTGGTGGCTGTTCGCAGTCCAATTCATCTGGCAATTCACTCACTTCTGGGCCGTAGCCTGGGTGCTCGACGAGGATTACGAGAAGGCTGGCTTCAAATTGTTACCGTTGAAACGACCCGCCACCGCCATGACGGCGTCGGTTATTTTGGCGTTTACCGTGTGGTTGATGCCGCTCGGTTGGTATGCCCATGACTGGGGCTTCGTGGGTACGGCTTCTGCCTGGATTGCTCTAGGTTCAGCCGTTGGGCTCACCATCCTGAACGGCATGCTGGTAGCAAACCCATCGATAGGGGCTGCCAAACGGCTCATGTTTGCGGCATTTGCGTATTTACCTATAGTGCAAATCGCGTTTGTGTTAGACCGTCTTTAAAATGCAGGAAGAAACTGAAGATATTAAATGGCTCGAGGAAGAGCCTGAAGAGACGCTCTCGGTGAACCCGCGCAAGTTTATATTGTGGCTGTTCATTGTGAGTATAGTCATGCTTTTTGCCTCCTTTACCAGCGCATATCTGGTACGGCGGGCCGAAGGCAACTGGCTTGAGTTTACGGTACCAGCCGTGTTTGGTTATAGCACGGTTGTGCTACTTGTGAGTAGTTTAACGATGCATTGGGCCTACTTTGCTGCCAAAAAAGACAATTTCAACGCACTCAGGATAGCGATATCTATTACTTTTGCGCTCGGAATGGTCTTCCTGTACATGCAGTTCCAGGGGTGGGTCGAGCTGGTGCGCAACAACGTTTATTTTGTGGGTAACCCGGCAGGCTCGTTCATTTATGTGTTTACAGGTATGCACGGCTTCCACCTGATCTCAGGGCTGGTTGTATTGGTGTTCGCACTAGTAGCGGCGTATCGGTTCAGGATACACGCGAAAGCACTGGATCAGATTCAGATTGCAACAACGTACTGGCATTTTCTGGATGCCCTTTGGCTTTACTTGTATTTCTTTTTACTCTATTTCCATTAATCTGCTTCGGTACGCATGGCGGCTACAGCGACAACAACCGACGAGTCGGTACTATTTGATAAGAAAGCCTGGATGGGTGGGGTAGAACCCATGAACGCCAGCTATGGTAAGTTGATGATGTGGTTCTTCCTCATCTCAGATACCTTCACGTTCTCGGCACTGCTTGTAACCTACGGACTTATTCGTTACAGCTACCCAGCATACGACCCGGCGATCCATGGGGTGCCGTTCCATTTCTCGAACATGTACTGGCCGGTTCCCGATCAAGTATTCAACGCGCTTCCATTCCTGCATGGAATGAATGCGCCCCTGATATTTGTGGGTATCATGACCTTTATCCTCATCTTCTCGTCGGTAACGATGGTACTAGCCGTTGAAGCTGGACACCGCCGCGATCAGGCTGATGTGGAGAAGTACATGCTCTGGACAATTCTGGGTGGCTTTGCCTTCCTGAGTAGCCAAGCCTGGGAATGGTCACACTTTATCCATGGTACCGAGCAAGGCTCAACCTTCCGAGAACTGATCGGGGGTGAGTGGGTGTCGCGCACGATTTTTGGTGCAAACTTGGCCGAAAACCAGTACGGCCCGCCAGCTTTTGCTGACCTGTTTTTCTTTATTACGGGTTTTCACGGTACACACGTGTTCTCGGGAGTGGTGCTGAACATCCTTATCTTCTACCGGACGGCGACAGGCATGTATGCACGTCGTGGACACTATGAGATGGTTGAGAAAGTTGGTCTGTACTGGCACTTTGTTGACCTGGTTTGGGTGTTCGTATTTACCTTCTTCTACCTGGTTTAAACGATTGTTGAAACCACTATTCTTTTTGCAAACATGGCAAATACACCTTACTCGGATAACCACGGTGGTACTGACGTTGCGCCACCACCTGCCAATACCAAAGCCATCTGGCGGACGTTCATTATCCTGTCGATCATCACTGGCTTTGAATTTCTGATTGCCTTCACGTTGCCAGCCAACCACCTTCGGGTTGCTATCTTCGTGGGCATGACGATCGTGAAAGCGTTCTACATTGTGGGTGAGTTTATGCACCTCAAACACGAAGTGAAAAGCCTTATATGGGCGATTCTGCTTCCGATCATCTTTATCTGCTGGTTGCTGTTGGCGCTGATGTATGAAGGCGGTTCGATTTTCGAACTTCGATAAAACAGAATGACTAAGTACCAGAAAGCCGGGACCCTCCTCGTAACGTTGATGGCCCCGGCTTTTGCGTATATATTGCTTAGAGCGTGTACGCAAAACCATTACACGTTACCTCGCTTTATTCCGGTCATCGACTCAACTCGGGGCGTGCCAGTTATGCAAACCGTTGTGGATGCTGACGGCAATAAGCGAGAAGATACCCTGTTTCGGACAATTCCTCCGTTCAAGTTGATTGATCAGGACGGGAAGCCTGCCACAGAAGCGTTAGCAAAGAACAAGATTCACATTGCCGATTTCTTCTTCACACGCTGCGGCACCATCTGCCCCAAAATTCAGTCGAATTTGACGCGGGTGCAGGAGTTGTTCAAAGACAATCCAGACATCGTCTTTCTGTCCTATTCGGTCGATCCGGTCAATGACCAGCCTACCGAGTTAAAAGCGTATGCCAAGCGCTACGGCGCCATTCCGGGTAAATGGTATTTTCTGACGGGCGATAAGGGGGTGATCTATAATTTGGCACAACGAGGGTACTTCCTGCCCGTTGTGGATCATGGGGTCACCTACGGCAAGCCAGACGAAACTTTTATCCACAGCGAAAAGTTGGTTTTAGTGGATAAACAGGGTGTTATCAGAGGCTTCTACGATGGCACCAACAAAGAAGACATCGAGCGGCTGATTGCCGAGATTCGTGTCTTGCTCGACATATATAAGAAGGAAGCGTAACCTATGGAAACCTCCACGCTGCTTACCAAAGAGAAGAACGCCAATCGGCTGATCAATGTCATTTCAGTAGCGGTTCCGATTGTAGTGGCCGTGCTGTTAGGGATTCGCCAGAAAGTGGATCTTGGGGAATGGACAACGTACCTGCCTCACATTAATGGCGTAATTAATTCCATCACATCCGTGTTGTTAGTAGTAGGCTACTACTTTATCCGGCAGAAGAACGTACCTGCGCACCGGGCCACTATGACGATGGCTTTCTCGCTAGGAGCGGTTTTCCTGGTGAGTTATGTGCTCTACCACATGTCGAATGAGTCGACGCCGTTTGGCGGTCAGGGGTGGGTACGTCCCGTCTATTACGTTCTGCTGATCTCACACATCGTTCTGTCGGTGGTGGTTCTGTGGTTTGTGTTGCGGGCCGTGTATTTCGCCTGGACAAAGCAATTTGTTCTTCATAAGCAGATGACCCGTTGGGCCTTGCCCATCTGGTTTTACGTAAGTACAACCGGCGTAATCGTTTACCTGATGATTCGCCCTTATTACACCCATTAAAACAGCCTGGAACGATGAAAACGTGGAGTTGGGCGTTTGTACTTGTCCTGATCTTACTCGGGCAAACCGATCTGATGGCGCAGTGTGCCATGTGTCGGAGTGTGGTTGAAAGCACAGTAAGCAATGGTCGGAGCGTTGTCGCGTCTGATCTGAATGTCGGAATTTTGTATTTGCTGGCAGCGCCCTACCTGATTGTGGCCGTTGTTAGCTATCTCTGGTATCGCACCAGTAAAAAAGAGCATGGCCAACGTCTCGAAATTGCAAGCCGTGTCCGCCGGGCTATGTCCTAGGTGTCGACAGGGTAAGATCTTCAAAACACCGCTGTACGCGCCGCTGGGTTTTGGTGAAATGAACGAGTTCTGTCCGCATTGCGGGCTACGCTTCGAGGTCGAGCCGGGGTATTTTATTGGCGCTATGTACGTCAGTTATGCGTTTTCGGGTGGTCTGGCGCTGATCCTCGGGTTTACTCTGTTCTACCTGCTCGATAACCCGCCCGGCTGGGTGTATGCGTTGGTTGTCTCCCTGGGGGTAATCATTATTGCGCCCATTAACTTCCGACTGTCACGGGTTGTGTGGTTGCATTACGTAGCTGGTATCCGATACGATCCTGCCCTGTGAAAACAAGGTGAGCGGATTTAGCTCACCGAGGCTTTGAATCCCAATCTGAGACGGTTGGGATTTTTTATTGGCCTTCATGCAACCTGAGCCCAAACCAAATGCATCTTCGCTACAAACAGGGACAGCATGGCCACCTCTATACCATACTACTTCTCGGAACGTGAGCTGGTAGTTGCGTTGCAACAGAGGGAAGCCCGCGCCCAGAAGATTGCTTACGAGAAGTATGCCGGCCGGATGATGGCTGTTTGTCTCCGGTACGTTGCCAATCGCGACGATGCCGAGGATGTACTGATTGAAGGTTTCATGCGTGTGTTTGACCGGATTGACCAGTTCAGAAATGAAGGTAGTTTTGAAGGCTGGGTACGTCGGGTGATGGTGACCGAGTCGCTGATGTACCTCCGCAAAAATAAAGCCTGGCGACAGGAGGTTCCGCTGGACGATCTGGGCGGTGAGCCAGACTACGAACTGGCCGATGCAAACCTGGATGCGGAGGCGCTGATTCGACTGGTTTCTCAATTGCCCGATGGATACCGCACCGTGTTTAACCTATATGCTATTGAAGGGTACAGCCACGCCGAAATTGCCGAACTGACGGGCATTAGCGAGGGCACCTCAAAATCACAATTATCCAGAGCCCGTGCTTTGTTACAAGACAAGATCCGCCGCCTGGAGATAGACTATAAGCCAGCTAACCACTATGGAAAAGCAGCCAGTTGACGACCTGTTCGCCCGGAAACTCCGCGACGCCGACGTAACACCCGGTGCCGATGTGTTTGGGCGTTTGCAGAGTCGGATGAATACGACCCCTATGCCAGTAGCCCAGCCTAAACGCCGGCTGGCAGGTTGGTGGTATGGGGCTGCCGCTAGCCTCTTACTAGGGGGACTCTGGCTGAGCTGGCCTCGTACCGGCAGCATAGATAAGCCAACCGCAACGGGCCACGATGTGGCTCATCAACTAGACACTGCGTCGCCCCGGCTATCAATGCCAAAAAACGAGTTGCCACAAACTGGTGCGGAATTAGCCACGGCAGCTGATAACGCTTCATCAGAAACGGTTAATCGCCCCCAACGAAAACCGCGCTTTGGGAAAGCGGATGCCTACGTAACGAAGAAAGAGATCAATAGCCGGGAGACTGCGCCAGTTGAACAAGTCGTCTCCCAAACTAAGACGCCAGACAACGTACCTGCGATTGTAAGCGTAGAAGCACCAAGTATTGCAAAAGCAGAAAAAGGCCCATCGACCGTAACTGAGTCGGAAAAGTCGTCTTCGGGTCGCACTGTTGTGTTGACGATCGCTGAGCCAGAACCAACTAAACTGGCGGCTTTGGAGCCGACAAAACCAGACGCCGCTCACAATGCCCCTAACCTGACCCAGTTTTTTGATAAAGTAAAACAGATTAAGCGTGGAGAGGTATTTGCCCGCGCTACCCCCACCCGGCAGGCGGCCGAACCCAAAACTGGGTTAGGTCGATTAATGAACGGCGTGCGCGAAAGCCTTCGTAACGAAAATAGCTTGGAACCATGAGAACTTTATTCACACTATGCTGCCTCATCGCCTTCGGACAGACGGCGCTGGCGCTCCCCGCCGACTCGCTTATTATTCGGTTTGGTACGTCTTCACGCGTGGCGATCTACGCGCCCACCAAAGAGCAATTAAAGAAGATCACGCAGTATGACCTAAACCAGATCGTACGAGAAATGGTCAGCAAACTCGACTCCGTGCCCGAGGGACAGGTGTACGCCATTAATGAACAAAACGGTAAACGCTACCTGCGCGACACGCTGATCGTGGTGGAGAAGTCAGGCGGAAACGTAACGATCAGCGTCAAAAACGATGATAGTAGGAGCAATGAGTCATCGGACGACTATCAGCGGGAGCGAAGTTCACGGACGCGAACCACACGAACCTATTCGTCACGCTCAAACTGGAAAGTAAACACCGACTTTCACATTGGTTTGAATACCTGGCTCAACGGCCCCACCGACGCCCTGTACAATGGCGGTTCATTTGAATTGAGCCCGTTGGGATCGCGCTATTTTGCCATAAGCCTCACCCAAAATCCGTCCATTGTCCGGAATGAACACGTTCGCATCAGCGTACGGTATGGGTTACAATTCGCCTGGAACAACTTTATGTTTCAGCAGAACGTGAGACTTGAACGCGAAGCCAACGGCGTAGCTTTCCAGACGTACCCCGTGCAACTGGAAAAGAGCAAGCTCACCGTCTGCAATCTGGAAATTCCGGTGGTGCCTCAGTTCGCTATTTATAATAGTAGCCGCAAGCGCGCCTTCAGTATCGGATTTGGTGGTTTTATCGGCTATCGGCTCGATAGCTACACCAAAATCAAGCTGGAAAACAACGACGTAATTCGCGACCATAACAGCTATTTCCTGAATAATCTGCAGTATGGTTTGCAAGGAAATATTGGTGTCGCTGGCCTGAATTTCTTCGTCAAATACCACCTGACCAATACGTTCCAGGACAACCGTGGCCCTGCCTTACGGCCTCTTAGCTTCGGAATCACGATCTAAGAACCGGTAAGCCATAGGCCTACCAAAACGAAGCCGCAACAGGTACGTTGCGGCTTCGTTTTGCAGAAGTGTCAAAGAATTTTTGCGCGACCTGTTGACAACGGACAAAATCGTCGTACTTTTGCAACTCCAAACCGGGAAACGGCTAGGAATCGTTCTTTATTGATTGACTTGGGGAGTTTCCAGAGTGGCCAAATGGATCAGACTGTAAATCTGCTGGCGTACGCCTTCGGAGGTTCGAATCCTCCACTCCCCACCAACGAGTTTGTAGTTTGAGCGTGTTTAGTTTGCAGTTAGTTTCGGCTTTTCAACTGTAAATAAGAAACGCCCAAACTACAAACTAATTTTTGCGGGAGTAGCTCAGTTGGTAGAGCGATAGCCTTCCAAGCTATAGGTCGCGAGTTCGAACCTCGTCTCCCGCTCAGTGACATTAACCAAAGTTTGCCTTCTTAGCTCAGTGGTAGAGCACTTCCTTGGTAAGGAAGAGGTCGTCGGTTCAAATCCGATAGAAGGCTCTAAGCTGCCAAATATTGCTCTGTTGGGGTAGCTTTAGAAGGGTGCTTCTTTGGGGGCACCTTTTGCGTAAGGGCAAATCAACTAACACTAACAATAGTTAATCTAAGCGTTTTTAGACATGGCAAAGGAGAATTTTGACCGCTCGAAACCGCACGTCAACATCGGTACGATTGGTCACGTTGACCACGGCAAGACGACGCTGACGGCAGCCATTACGAAAGTACTCGCCGAAAAAGGCCTGGCTGCAATGCGGGACTTCTCGTCGATTGATAATGCCCCTGAGGAAAAAGAGCGTGGTATCACAATCAACACCTCACACGTAGAATATGCAACGGCTAACCGCCACTATGCACACGTTGACTGCCCGGGCCACGCTGACTATGTGAAGAACATGGTAACGGGTGCCGCTCAGATGGACGGTGCCATCCTGGTAGTAGCTGCAACCGACGGTCCCATGCCCCAGACTCGTGAGCACATCCTGCTCGCCCGTCAAGTAGGTGTACCCCAGCTTGTTGTATTCATGAACAAGGTGGATATGGTCGACGATCCCGAGCTGCTCGAACTCGTTGAGATGGAAATCCGCGAGCTGTTGAGCTTCTATAACTTCGACGGCGACAACATTCCTGTTATCCAGGGTTCTGCACTGGGTGGCCTGAATGGCGACGCGAAGTGGGTGAAAACTATCGAAGAACTGATGGACTCGGTAGACTCATTCATTCCCCTGCCTCCGCGTCAGACCGATCTGCCGTTCCTGATGCCGGTGGAAGACGTATTCTCGATCACGGGTCGTGGTACGGTTGCTACGGGTCGTATCGAGCGTGGTGTGATCAACTCAGGTGAGCCGGTTGAAATCCTCGGGATGGGTGCCGAAAACCTGAAATCAGTTGTAACGGGTGTAGAAATGTTCCGGAAAATTCTGGACCGTGGCGAAGCCGGTGACAACGTAGGTCTGCTGCTCCGTGGTATTGAAAAAACCGATATCCGTCGTGGTATGGTTATTTGCAAGCCTGGTTCAGTAACGCCCCATGCCAAATTCAAGGCTGAGGTGTACGTACTGTCGAAAGAAGAAGGTGGCCGTCACACGCCGTTCTTCAACAAGTACCGTCCGCAGTTCTACTTCCGTACCACGGACGTAACGGGCGAAATCGTACTGCCTGCTGGCGTTGAGATGGTAATGCCTGGTGATAACATCACCATCGAAGTTACCCTGATCAACAAAATCGCCATGGAGAAAGGTCTTCGCTTCGCTATTCGTGAAGGTGGCCGTACCGTAGGTGCTGGTCAGGTAACCGAAATCCTCGACTAATCGATTGATTCATAAACAAGTGCATTTCCGCAAGGGAGTGCACTTGTTTTTTGATAAGAATTTCCGATCTTTGCAGTCCGTTTCGGCGGGGCATACAATACACGGGTGTAGTTCAAGGGTAGAATAGCGGTCTCCAAAACCGTTGATGGGAGTTCGAATCTCTCCACCCGTGCCAATCCTTACATACAATGGACAAGGTGACATCCTTCCTCAAGTTGTCTTGGGAAGAAGTTCAACACAATGTGACTTGGCCGAAATTCAGCGAATTACAGGGCAGTTCGACGCTGGTACTGGTAGCTTCGCTGATTTTTGCGCTTATGGTCGGACTGGTCGATTACGTTTTTGAAAACGTACTCAACCTCTTCTACCAGTCATTTTAATTACCACCATTTAGCATGGGCACTGGCATCAACTGGTACGTCATTCGGGCGGTATCCGGGCAGGAGAAAAAGGTTAAGTCGTATCTCGACAACGAAATCCACCGGCAAAATTTGTCGGAAGTGATTCCGCAGGTATTGATTCCTTCAGAGAAGGTCTACGAAATGCGGAATGGCAAAAAGCGGATTCGCGAGAAGTCGTTCTTTCCCGGTTATATCCTGATTTCGGCTGATTTGGGCAATGCCCGCGCGCTCGACCTGATCACCAATATGCCGGGTGTGATCGGCTTTCTGGGTAACACGGGGTCGGGGAATTCGAAGATTCCGGTTCCGCTGCGTGAAGCCGAAGTGAAGCGCATTCTGGGCAAAGTCGAAGAAGAGACCCAGGAAGCAGCAACGCCGACAGTCGCTTACCTGAAAGGTGAGTCGGTGAAGGTAGTTGATGGGCCGTTCAGCGGCTTCATTGGCACCGTTGAAGAGGTGTTCGATGATCGGAAGAAACTGAACGTTGTCGTGAAGATCTTCGGTCGGAGCACCCCTGTTGAATTGAGTTACGCACAAGTTGATAAAGAGAGCTAACAGTCGTTGGTTCTCACGTTTTGCCGCCGAGGCTTCCATTCGAGGCGATAAGACACCACAACAGTCCGCAGGCAGGCGCCGACTCCCCGATTAGGCTATGACACTACTCGAGGCCGACGTACCTGATACGACTGATTAACTAAGTACTAACAATGGCAAAAGAAGTAGCTGGCTACGTTAAGTTGCAGGTAAAGGGTGGCCAAGCCAACCCGTCTCCTCCAATCGGTCCTGCGCTGGGTTCCAAGGGTTTGAATATCATGGAATTCTGCAAGCAGTTCAACGGTCGGACGCAGGACAAGATGGGTATGGTTTTGCCGGTACTCATTACGTACTACAAAGACAAGTCGTTTGACTTCGTCATCAAGACCCCGCCCGCGCCGATTATGTTGCTTGAGGCCGCTAAACTGAAAGGTGGATCGGCACAGCCTAACCGGAACAAAGTTGGTTCGGTGAACTGGGATCAGGTACGTACCATTGCCGAGACTAAAATGCCCGATTTGAACTGCTTTACGGTCGAGTCGGCCATGAAACAGGTTGCGGGTACGGCTCGTAGCATGGGTATCACGGTAACGGGAACGGCCCCTTGGGAGGCGTAGCAAACTTGCCTTAGGCATCTTAACGAATTATGGCAAAGTTGACAAAGAAACAAAAAGAAGCGCAGTCGAAGTACGATGCTACGCAGGTTTACTCGCTTGAGAAAGCGGCTGAAATCCTGAAAGAAATTTCGTACACCAAATTCGACGCTTCTGTAGACATCGACGTTCGCCTGGGTGTTGATCCGCGTAAAGCGGACCAAATGGTTCGGGGGGTAGCAACGCTGCCACACGGCACAGGCAAAACGGTACGGGTTCTGGTTCTCTGCACACCCGACAAGGAAGCAGAAGCCAAAGAAGCCGGAGCAGATTATGTAGGCTTAGACGATTACATCCAGAAAATCGAACAAGGCTGGACCGACGTTGACGTGATTATCACGATGCCGACGGTTATGGCCAAAGTAGGTCGTCTGGGTCGCGTACTGGGTCCTCGTGGTCTGATGCCGAACCCCAAGTCGGGTACGGTTACGCTGGAAGTAGGGAAAGCTGTGACGGAAGTGAAAGCTGGTAAAATCGATTTTAAAGTCGACAAAACTGGTATCATCCACACGAGCATTGGCAAGGTGTCATTCACGCCGGAGAAGATCGCTGAGAATGCTCAGGAGATCATCGCCACGCTGTTGCGCCTGAAGCCCTCTTCATCAAAAGGTACTTATGTGCAGACGATCTATCTGTCGAGCACCATGAGTCCGAGTGTTAGCATTGACAAAACTACCGTTGCCGGGCTGTAAACAATGACAAGAGAAGAAAAAGGCGCGATCATCGACGAGCTGAGTCAGAAGTTCCAGTCAATCCCGTATTTCTACATTACTGATGCCTCTGGCATGTCAGTAGCCGAAACCAACGACCTGCGTCGGAAGTGTTTCGAGAATGGTATCGAATACGTGGTGGTAAAGAACACCTTGATCAAAAAGGCGCTCGAAACGGTAACTAGCACAGATTATACTCCTTTTGACGGCGAAGTGCTGAAAGGGTTCTCAGGCGTGATGTTTCACCCGGAGAACGGTAAAGCAGCCGCTAAGCTGATCAAGGAGTTCCGCAAGACCAACGACAAGCTGAAACTGAAGGGTGCTTCGGTTGACTACAGCGTGTTCGTAGGGGCTGATCAACTCGATACACTCATCAACCTGAAGAGCCGTACCGAACTTATCGGCGACATCATTGGCCTCTTGCAATCACCTGCGAAGAATGTGGTTTCGGCCCTTTCGAGCGGTGGCGGCAAACTGGCTGGTATCCTGAAGACGCTGTCGGAGCGCGACGAACAATAAGCCCGACGTTTCATTTTTTCAATCAATCTTGTAACAACTTAATTTTCCAATACGAAAATGGCAGATTTGAAAGCATTCGCTGAGCAGCTTGTTAACCTGACGGTTAAAGAAGTAAACGAGCTGGCTGCTATCCTGAAAGATGAGTATGGCATTGAGCCCGCAGCCGCTGCTCCCGTTATGGTAGCCGGTGGTGGCGCTGGTGCTGGTGATGCCGCTCCTGCTGCTGCAGAAAAAACCTCTTTCGACGTGATCCTGAAAGCTCCCGGCGCCGGTAAACTGGCCGTTGTGAAGCTGGTGAAAGACCTGACGGGTCTGGGTCTGAAAGAGGCGAAAGAACTGGTTGACAGCGCGCCGAAGCCGGTTAAAGAAGGTGTTGCTAAAGACGAAGCCGAAGCGCTCCGTAAGCAATTGGAAGAAGCTGGTGCTGAAGTAGAAGTTAAGTAAGCATACAGCCGATCTACCATACTCCAAGCAGAAAAGGCCTGGCAAACTGTCAGGTCTTTTTCTGCTTGGAGACTTTTTATCTACATACGTCGCCCCGTTAAAACTAATTTTTGGCGGGCGGTGTTGCTTTTTTACGCCCTTTTATATACGTTACCAGATTTCGTATTGAAAGGGGGTTTTTTAGTACAGAATCAGTCGCTCAACTAAACGCAGAAGAGCCTTGGCTACAAACGCTAAAAACACCAACACACGCAAGAACTTTGCGACGATTCAGCCTGTAGTTGATTATCCCGACTTTCTGGATATTCAGCTGAAATCATTCCGTGACTTCTTTCAGTTGGACACGCCTTCAGATAGCCGTTCGCAGGAAGGGCTGTACAAGGTATTCCAGGAAAACTTCCCAATCTCGGATTCGCGCGAAAATTTCACGCTGGAATTTATCGATTATTCAGTTGACCCGCCGAAATACTCTGTGGATGAGTGTATCGATCGGGGGCTGACCTATTCCGTTCCGCTGAAGGCGAAACTACGGCTGTCGAACAGTGACCCCGACAACGAAGACTTCGAAACCATCGAGCAGGACGTGTTTTTGGGCAACATCCCGTACATGACCGAAAAGGCGTCGTTTGTAATAAACGGAGCTGAGCGGGTCATTGTTTCGCAGTTGCACCGCTCGCCGGGTGTGTTCTTCTCGATGAGCAAGCACACCAACGGCACCAAACTGTATTCAGCCCGGATCATCCCCTTCAAAGGATCCTGGATTGAATTCTCGACCGACGTAAACAACGTGATGTATGCGTACATCGACCGGAAGAAGAAATTCCCGGTAACGACGTTGTTGCGTGCGATTGGCTTCGGTTCAGATAAAGATATTCTGGATCTGTTTGGCCTGTCAGAAGAGATCAACGCTACCCCCAACACGCTGAAGAAGGCCATTGGTCGTCGGTTGGCGGCGCGGGTGCTACGTACCTGGACCGAAGACTTCGTTGATGAAGATACCGGTGAGGTTGTATCGATCAGCCGGAACGAAGTGCTCATGGAGCGCGACTCGGTGATCGGTGCTGATGACATTGATACGATTGTTGAATCGGGCCAGAAATCGATCATCCTGCACAAGGAAGATATGAACGTGGCCGATTACAACATCATTTATAATACGCTGCAGAAGGATAGCTCGAACTCGGAGAAAGAAGCCGTTGAGCAGATCTATCGGCAACTGCGGAACACCGAAGCGCCCGACGAACAGTCGGCTCGGGAGGTGATCCAAAGCCTGTTCTTCTCAGACAAGCGGTATGACCTGGGTGACGTTGGCCGGTATCGGATCAACAAGAAGCTGGGCTTGGACGTAGCGATCGACACGAAAGTATTGACGACCGAAGACATTGTCTCGATCGTGAAATACCTGATTGGCCTGATCAACGCCAAAGCGGTTGTCGATGATATTGACCACTTGAGCAACCGCCGGGTACGTACCGTTGGCGAGCAGTTGTATGCGCAGTTCGGCGTAGGTCTGGCCCGTATGGCCCGGACCATCAAAGAGCGGATGAACGTGCGGGATAACGAAGACTTCAAGCCGGTTGATCTGATCAATGCCCGGACGCTGTCGTCGGTGATCAACTCGTTCTTCGGCACCAACCAGCTGTCGCAGTTCATGGACCAAACCAACCCGCTGGCCGAGGTGACGCACAAGCGTCGTATGTCGGCGCTCGGGCCGGGTGGTCTGTCGCGCGAGCGGGCCGGTTTTGAGGTACGTGACGTACACTATACGCACTACGGTCGCCTGTGTACGATTGAAACGCCGGAAGGACCGAACATCGGTCTGATTTCGTCGCTTTGCGTCTATGCTAAAGTGAACAGCATGGGCTTTATCGAAACGCCCTACCGGATCGTTGAGAACGGTAAGGTGCCCGATAAGCCGGTAATGTATCTCACGGCTGAAGAGGAAGATTCGCACTACATCGCGCAGGCAAGCTCGGCTGTCGATAATAAAGGCAACTTTAAAGTGGATCGGTTGAAGGCTCGTTTTGAAGGCGACTTCCCAATGTCGGAGCCAACGAGCGTATCGTTCATGGATATTGCCCCGAACCAGATCGTGTCGGTGGCTGCGTCGATGATTCCGTTCCTGGAACACGATGACGCCAACCGCGCCCTGATGGGATCGAACATGCAACGTCAGGCGGTGCCCCTGCTGCGTCCCGAAGCCCCCATCGTAGGAACGGGTCTGGAAGGTCGCGTTGCCGTTGACTCGCGTGCCCTGGTTGTGGCCGAAACGGATGGCGTGATCGACTTTGTTGATTCGACCAAGATCGTTGTCCGGTACAACCTGGATAAAGACACGAGCCTGGTGACGTTTGATGAAGACGTGAAAACGTACAACCTCATCAAATTCCGCCGGACCAACCAGGATACCTGCATCAACCTGAAGCCGATCGTACTGAAAGGCCAGAAGGTGAAGAAAGGGGAGGTGCTTTGCGAAGGGTACGCCACGCAAACAGGCGAACTGGCGCTGGGCCGTAACATGAAGGTTGCCTTCATGCCCTGGCAGGGTTACAACTTCGAGGATGCCATCGTGATATCGGAGCGTGTTGTGCGCGAAGACATCTTCACGTCGATCCACATCGAAGAGTTTGAACTGGAGGTACGTGATACCAAGCGCGGCGAAGAAGAACTGACCTCAGAGATTCCGAACGTATCGGAAGAAACGGTCCGGAACCTCGACGAGAACGGTATCGTGCGCGTGGGTACGGAGGTGAAAGAAGGCGATATCCTGATCGGTAAGATTACGCCGAAAGGGGAGAGCGATCCGACTCCGGAAGAGAAACTGCTCCGCGCCATCTTCGGTGATAAAGCCGGTGACGTGAAAGATGCCTCGAAAAAGGCGCCACCGTCGCTGAAAGGGGTTGTTATCGACACCAAACTGTTCTCGCGGCCCTCGAAAGAAGATCGGGGTAAGCACAAGGAAGAACTGAAAGTGCTGATGAAAAAGTACAGCCGTGACTTGACGTCTTTCCGTTCGCGGGGGATCGACAAGTTGGTTGAATTACTTGACGGCAAAACCAGTGCTGGTGTGAAACACCGCTTCGGCGATGAAATCATCAGCAAGGGCACGAAGTTCAGCCGGAAGAACATCACCGACAACCTGTTCCCTGACAAGAACCCGTACCGCGACGAAAGCGGTTACGCGGTACCTGAAGAGGTAAACCTGCTGGGCGATCTGGTACTGGAAAACTGGACTGACGACGCCGAGACGAATGAGTTGCTGGTGCGTCTGGTGAAAAACTACAACACGCGCCGCAATGAGATCACAGGTCGCTTCAAACGCGAACGGTTTACCCTCGAAGTAGGTGACGAACTGCCGGCAGGTATCGTGAAGCTGGCTAAAGTTTACATCGCCAAGAAGCGGAAGCTGAAGGTGGGTGATAAAATGGCTGGTCGCCACGGTAACAAAGGGGTTGTTGCTCGGATCGTACGGGACGAAGACATGCCGTTCCTCGAAGACGGCACGCCGGTCGACATCGTACTGAACCCTCTGGGTGTACCTTCCCGGATGAACCTCGGACAGATCTACGAAACGGTATTGGCTTGGGCGGGTCAGAAACTGAACCGCAAGTACGCCACACCGATTTTCGACGGAGCTACCGAACAGCAGGTTGCTGATGAGCTAACCGAAGCTGGATTGCCTGAGTTTGGCCGGACGTACCTGTACAACGGTCTGACGGGTGAGCGCTTCGATCAGAAAGTAACGGTGGGTATCATCTACATGCTGAAACTGGGTCACCTGGTTGATGATAAGATGCACGCCCGTTCAATTGGGCCCTACTCACTCATTACGCAGCAGCCGCTGGGTGGTAAGGCACAGTTTGGTGGTCAGCGTTTTGGCGAGATGGAAGTGTGGGCGTTGGAGGCCTTCGGGGCGTCGAACATCCTGCAGGAAATCCTGACCGTTAAATCCGATGACGTAGTCGGCCGGGCTAAGGCGTACGAAGCCATCGTGAAAGGCGAAAACCTGCCGAAACCAAACATCCCGGAATCATTCAACGTACTCGTTCACGAGCTGCGCGGTCTGGCACTGGAAATCACTTTAGAGTAAATAGTTGAAACGTCCTCAGTCCACTGCCTTCTGTTGTCTTGCTTCTTATGGAGCGTAACAGAAGACAGTGGACTGAGGACTGACAACAGAAACAGTTAAATCTCCAACCAATGTCTTTCAAAAAGAACAAGAAGCTCAACAGCGACTTCTCCAGCGTAACGATCAGCCTGGCGTCGCCCGAGTCCATTCTGGAGAGTTCATACGGCGAAGTCACTCAGCCCGAAACGATCAACTACCGGACCTACAAGCCCGAAATGGGCGGGTTGTTCTGCGAGCGGATCTTCGGGCCGGTGAAAGACTGGGAGTGCCACTGCGGTAAGTACAAGCGGATTCGCTACAAAGGCATTATCTGCGATCGCTGCGGTGTGGAAGTAACGGAGAAAAAAGTACGCCGGGAGCGTATGGGCCACATCGAACTGGTGGTGCCTGTGGCGCACATCTGGTATTTCCGTAGCCTTCCCAACAAAATTGGTTACCTGCTCGGGCTTTCGACCAAGAAGCTCGATCAGATCATTTATTACGAGCGGTACGTGGTTGTACAGGCTGGTATCAAAGCCGCTGATGGCATCAATGAACTCGATTTCCTGACGGAAGACGAGTACCTCGATATCATCGATAAGCTGCCGGCCACCAACCAACATCTCGACGATAAAGACCCGAATAAGTTTATCGCCAAGATGGGTGCCGACGCGCTGGAAATGCTGCTGTCGCGCCTGGAACTGGATTCGCTGTCATACAACCTTCGCCACGCGGCTGCTACGGATACGTCGCAACAGCGGAAGGCAGAAGCGTTGAAGCGGCTGAAAGTCGTTGAGGCGTTCCGGGAGGCTAATGGCCGGGTTGAAAACCGCCCTGAGTGGATGATCATCCGCATGGTGCCGGTTATTCCGCCCGAACTGCGCCCGCTCGTTCCCCTCGATGGTGGCCGTTTTGCTACGTCCGATCTGAACGATCTGTATCGTCGGGTAATCATCCGGAATAACCGTCTGAAGCGCCTGATCGAGATCAAAGCGCCTGAGGTGATCCTGCGGAACGAGAAGCGGATGCTTCAGGAGGCCGTCGATTCGCTGTTCGACAACTCACGTAAGGTAAACGCCGTTCGTTCGGAAGGGAACCGTGCGCTGAAGTCGCTGTCTGACATGCTGAAGGGTAAGCAAGGTCGTTTCCGGCAGAACCTGCTCGGTAAGCGTGTTGACTACTCGGGTCGTTCGGTGATTGTGGTCGGTCCGGAATTGAAAATGCACGAGTGTGGCCTGCCGAAAGACATGGCTGCCGAGCTGTTCAAACCGTTCATTATCCGCAAGCTGATCGAGCGGGGCATCGTGAAAACGGTGAAATCGGCCAAGAAAATCGTTGACCGGAAAGACCCTGTTATCTGGGACATTCTGGAAAACGTACTGAAAGGGCACCCTGTACTGCTGAACCGGGCTCCGACCCTGCACCGTCTGGGTATTCAGGCGTTCCAGCCGAAGCTGATCGAAGGTAAAGCTATTCAGCTGCACCCGCTGGTAACGACGGCTTTCAACGCTGACTTTGACGGTGACCAGATGGCCGTTCACGTGCCGCTGGGTCAGGAGGCCGTACTGGAAGCGTCGCTACTGATGCTGGCTTCACACAACATCCTGAACCCTGCCAACGGCGCGCCGATTACGGTACCCTCGCAGGACATGGTGTTGGGCCTGTACTATGTGACAAAAGGCCGCAAGTCGACCGAAGAGTACCCTGTGGGTGGTGAAGGCATGACCTTCTATGGCCCCGAAGAGGTCGTCATCGCGGTAAACGAAGGCAAACTGTCGAAGCACGCCAACATCAAGTGCCGGGTGAACGTCCGCAACGAGCTTGGCGAGTTGGAGTCGAAAGTAATCGAGACCGTAGCCGGTCGGGTGCTTTTCAACCAGCACGTACCTGAAGAAGTAGGCTTCATCAACGAACTGTTGACGAAGAAGAAACTCCAGCAGATCATTGCCTTGATCTTCAAAATCGCGGGTGTGGCCAAAACGGCTGCCTTCCTCGATGATATCAAAGAACTCGGTTTCCAGATGGCCTTCCGGGGCGGTCTGTCGATCGGTCTGAGCGACGTGAAGATTCCGGACGCTAAGCAGGAACTCGTCGACGAGGCCAAGCAAGCCGTGCAGGGCGTATGGGACAACTACCTGATGGGTCTCATCACCGAAAACGAACGGTACAACCAGGTCATCGACATCTGGACGCGCGTAAACTCACGCGTGACCGAGACGCTGATGAAGCAACTGGAAGCCGATCAGCAGGGCTTCAATTCTATCTACATGATGATGCACTCGGGGGCCCGTGGTTCGCGTGAGCAGATTCGTCAGTTGGGTGGTATGCGGGGTCTGATGGCCAAGCCACAGAAAAACCTGCAAGGGTCAGTAGGCGAGATTATCGAAAACCCGATTCTGTCGAACTTCAAAGAAGGCCTCGACGTATTGGAGTATTTCATCTCGACGCACGGTGCCCGGAAAGGTCTGGCCGATACCGCCCTGAAAACGGCTGATGCCGGTTACCTGACGCGTCGTCTGCACGACGTAGCCCAGGACGTCATCGTAAGCGAAAACGACTGCGGTACGTTGCGTGGCATTCAGATTCAGGCGCTGAAAGACAACGAAGACATCGTAGAACCGCTGTCAGAGCGGATTCTGGGACGTACCTCGGTGCACGATATCTATGACCCGCTGAAGAAAAACGAAGCAGGTGATCCGTTGCTGCTAGTCGGCGCTGGTGAGTTGATCACGGAAGAAATTGCCGCTGAAATCGACGAAACGAGCATCGAAATGGTTGAAATCCGGTCGGTGCTGACGTGCGAAGCGAAGGTCGGTGTATGTGCCAAGTGCTACGGCCGTAACCTGGCAACAGGTCGGATGGTCGACATCGGTGAAGCGGTGGGCGTAATTGCCTCACAGTCGATCGGTGAGCCGGGTACACAGCTGACGCTCCGTACCTTCCACGTGGGTGGTACGGCGTCGAACATTGCCGTTGATGCCGCCCTCAAAGCGAAATTCGACGGGATGGTTCAATTCGAAGAAATGCGTACAGTTGAATCGCAGGACAACGAAGGCAACGCCCAAACGGTCGTGATGGGTCGTTCAGGTGAGATCAAAATTGTTTCGCCAACGGATCCGAACCTTGTGTTTATCAGCAACAACGTACCGTACGGCGCGTTCCTGCGGGTGAAAGAGGGCGACATGGTGAAGAAAGGCGACGAGCTTTGCGCCTGGGATCCATACAACGCCGTCATCCTGTCAGAATTGACTGGTACGATTTCGTTCGACGCCATCGAGGAAGGTATTACCTACCGCGAAGAGTTTGACGAACAGACGGGTTTCCAGGAGATGGTTATCATCGAGACTCGTGACAAAGCGAAGAACCCGGCTATTGTGGTGAATGGCACAACGACGCTGCTGGACGACACGACAGAGAAAGGCTATAACCTGCCCGTAGGCTCACGCCTGGTGGTGAAAACGGGTCAGCCGATCATTGCTGGTCAGCCGCTGGCGAAGATTCCGCGTAACGTGGGTAAGACCCGCGATATCACGGGTGGTCTGCCGCGTGTAACGGAACTGTTCGAAGCCCGTAACCCGTCGAACCCGGCGGTCGTATCGGAAATCGATGGTATCGTATCCTACGGCGCTATCAAGCGTGGTAACCGCGAGATCTTCATTGAGTCGAAAGACGGCACGCGGAAGAAATACCTGGTACCCCTGTCGAAGTTTATCCTTGTACAGGAAAATGACTTCGTACGGGCTGGTGCGCCGCTGTCGGATGGTGCCATTACACCAAGCGATATTCTGGCGATCAAAGGGCCAACGGCTGTGCAGGAGTACCTTGTGAACGAGATTCAGGAAGTATACCGTCTGCAAGGTGTGAAAATCAACGATAAGCACATCGAGTCGATTGTTCGGCAGATGATGCAGAAAGTTGAGATCACGGATTCAGGCGATACCAACTTCCTCGAAAATCAGGTTGTCGACAAGTGGTTGTTCCGTCAGGAAAACGACAAGATGATGGATGCCAAAGTGGTAACGGATGCAGGCGACTCAGAGAACCTGAAACCCGGTCAGATCATTTCGGCCCGTCGCTTGCGTGACGAGAACTCAAGCCTGAAACGTCGCGACATGAAGATCGCAACGGTGCGGGATGCCATGGCCGCCGTATCACAACCGATCCTGCAAGGTATTACGCAGGCATCGCTGGGTACCGACAGCTTTATCTCGGCGGCTTCGTTCCAGGAAACGACGAAAGTGTTGAGCGAAGCCTCGATCCGTGGCAAGCAAGACAACCTCGAAGGCCTTAAAGAGAACGTGATCGTAGGTCACCTAATCCCGGCCGGTACGGGGGTACGTCGTTACCAAAGTGCCATCGTCGGTTCACAGGAGGAACTCGAAACGATCACCGAGTCGCGCGAGCAGTTCACTAAAAGCAAAAAACGCCAGACGGTATAAACTGCTAGCGTAACGTAATAGAAAAGGCCAGTCTGACGTCAGACTGGCCTTTTTGTATTGGCTCTACATGGCTTAACCCGCTCAATATCCCCGGCTGAAATCAACCACGTTGGCCAATGGTAACCCGGCCTGATAAGCGTGTAGATTCTTGATAAATACGCGCACCATATCGCGTTTTTCGTCGGCGTACCCACCGCTCGTATGCTGGGTCAAGATAACGTTCGGCAACTCCCAGAGTAAGTGATCAGCGGGCAGGGGTTCCACGGCGGTTACGTCGAGTACGGCACCGGCCAAATGACCACTCGTGAGCAAGTCGATTAAAGCCGGTTCGTCTAGTAGCGACCCACGGCCAACGTTGACCATCACGCTGCCCCGTTTCATCAGGCTAAGCCGCCTGGCATCGAGCATATTAATGGTTTCGGCTGTTTCGGGCAACGTACCCACCACCAAATCAGCTTCGGGCAACAGCGAATCCAGATCAGCAAACGTAGGCGCTTCACTGCGTCGCACATACGTCACCTCACAGCCAAACGCTTCCAGCAACCGACCCGTCGTCTGACCGATAGCCCCGGCACCCAGCACTAACGCTTGTTTCCCCGACAAGACATGCAGCGACGGACGGAGTTTACTGCCCACCCATTCGTGGTCGCGCTGGTAGTCGACTAAGGGCGCGATACCTCGGTACAGAGCCAAAATACCCGCTAAGGCTGTTTCAGCGCACGACTGCCCGAAGAAGCCGTGCAGATTCGTCACAACGACCTGGGGCCGTTGCGTCCAGTCGAAGCGATTATAGGGGTTGAGCCCCGCCGAATTCAACTGAAGCCAACGGAGGTTGGCGTTGTTGGCCACCCAGTCTATGGGTACGTTCCCAAAAATAACCTCGGCTTCTCCAGAACGTACCTGCTGTTTAGCCGGGGAGAGATCTTGAGCGAAAAAGCACTGATCGGTAGGCGATAAGGCGTTGAGCAGCGATTCTTTATCTGAATCGGCTAAGTGTACGTGGCAGTAGATAGTCATTGGTAAGCAGCATGGCACAGGCCGTTGAACCTGCACAAGTCGGTGAAAAGACATCAGGCTACCGCTAGCCCGGTTCGGTTGTATTTACGACGATAAGCCTGAGGGGTAAGCCCTGTTACTTGCCGAAATACTTTTCTGAACGTTTTGGCATCGTTATAACCTACGTCGTACATAACCGTGGCGATGTCGTTTGTGTCTTTCTCCAGCGCTTTTTTGGCCGATTCGACCTTCACGCGCTGAAGGTATTCCTGCGGCGTATTTTGCGTCGCTTGTTTGAATCGACGGATGAAATTGCGCTTACTCATGTTAGCCTGTTCGGCAATTTGCTCTACCGTCAACGGGAGATGAAAATTGGTTTCGATGTAGGTCTGAGCCCGCAAGATCCCCTCGTCTTCGTGCTGCCGTTGCCCCTGAAACACCGCGAAATACGACTGACTCACCCGATCGAGATCGATGTTGAAGAGGCGGCTGATACCGATGCAGATATCGCGGCCACAGAATTTTTCGATCAGATAGAGGACCAGATTCCACGACAACAGCGCACCCCCGCTGGTGTAAATCCGATCATGGTCGGTCATGACCGTATCGGTCAGCACGTGCACGTCGGGATAGCGCTGCCGCATCTCATCGACCGACTTCCAGTGGGAGGCGCAAGTCTTACCCGTCAACAAACCGGCTTCGGCTAAGAAGAAACTGCCCACGCACATGCTGGCGATTTCGGTACCGGCCGCATATCGATCGGCTAGCCAGTCGATGAGGGCTTTGTTATGCGCGATAGCCGCTTCTGGCTCAATGTAAAAAGCGGGAACGATAATAAGGTCACTGTCGGTAGCTTCATCGAGTGTGCGCGAACAGAGGAATTGAGCCGGTACGGCCAACTGAATCGAGTTCCCTTTCTCACTGACCAACTCCAGCCGGAACGGGGCGGGCCGCCCCAATTGCTGCACAAACTGATTGGTGGCCATCAACAGATCGATCACGCCCGAGACGGAGGCCAGCACGGCTTCTTCGTACACGAGCAGCGAAATAGTTTTCATATACGTGAGGTTTAGTGGTCAGGAAGGTTACCCTAAGATACGAAATTAGGGGCAAATGGGGAAGCGCGGCTGGGTAGGTTCAGCCTAAAAAAACAGGCTGGTCAGGCAGTTCTGAACGTGCCTAACCAGCCTGTTGCTGGGCGGTTGGAATGCTGCGGATTATTTCAAAATCGGCTCCAGCGCGGCCCGGTTTTCGTCGAGCCAAACGTGGATGTCAGAGACAATATCCTGCATTGTTTTCTCGGGTTTCCAGCCGGTGAGGGCCGTTACCTTAGTGTTGTCGGTAATGTACAGGCGAATGTCGGCCGCCCGGTTTTCGGTAACCTGCCGGATGGGAATGGTTTTGCCCGTTACGTCCTGACAAATCTTGGTCAGTTCCTGCAACGAGGCGCTGCATTCGACGCCGCCACCTGCGTTCAGAATCTCGCCATTGACGGTATCCAGGTTGTGCAATTGCCAGTCGATCAGGCGGTAGAGATCATCCACGTGCAGCATATCGCGGGTTTGCTTGCCCGTTCCGCCATAGCCGATATAAGCCAGTTGCTGTTCAAAATAATGCTTGGCGATCCACAGCACCATCACGCCCTGATCGATTTTGCCCATCTGCCAGGGGCCGGTGATAACGCCGCAGCGGTTGATGACCGTTTTCAGACCATAAAACTCATTGTATTCCTGAATGATCAACTCCGACGCCAGTTTGGTGGTGCCATAGAGCGACCGAGCGCCATCGAGCGGAAAATTCTCAGCAATACCTTTGGTCGATACACCCGGTACGGGCTGCTCGTCAATTAGCTCAAACCGGGTTTCGCCTTCCTTGAAATTCAGTGTTTCCAGCGTCTTGATGGGATAAATCCGGCTGGTTGAGAGGAAGATAAACGCAGCTTTGTGCTTCAGCGCGTAGTTGAGGCAATTGACCGTGCCGAACAGGTTGGTGTTGATGAGGTAGTCGGGCGTGCCATCCAGGCCGGCCAATACCGATGGCTCGGCTGAGGCTTCGATGACCGTATCGACGGCGGGCAGGGCGTCAAAATCTTCTTTGCTCCGAATGTCGCCGTGCACAAACTCGACACCCGCCTGTTTCAGCCGTGAAATGTTGAGTTCAGAGCCGCGCCGCTTGAGGTTATCAAGGCAGTAGATGGTGTAATCGGGGTAGTTTTTCTTCAGCGCAATGGCGAGCGACGACCCAACAAATCCGGCCCCGCCGGTGATAAGAAGCTTCATAAGTAAAGGAGTGAATGACAGACAGCGTGAACGCGTGATGTTTGGGCACAGGTACGTTCATTCCGGGTACGTTCGGCAGCGTCGATATCGCGCGTCTACGCTGGCTCTCGTTCACGCATTAGTTCAAGATGGAATTCGTTTCAAAGTAACATTCTCGACGGGCCGGATCACGAGCGGGACTTTTTCGACTTTCACCGAACTGCTGTCGAGACCAAACCAGCGGTCTTCCGGCGTCGTGAATCCTTTGATCGAGAAGTAGGCATTCATGATCAGGCGCTCAAACGTAGGCAGGTCGTTCTCGAACGACAGGAATTTTTCGAGCACCACAAACCGGAAGTCGCCAATCACGTTCTGGCGGTTAAGCGATTCGTACCGGCTCGTGATATCCACCTCCTTGTTGCGCACCATGTCTTCAATCACCTTGCGCAGGAACAGGTTGATGCGTTGCTCGACCCGGAAACCGAGCTTAAACGTGATTTTGTAGGCGTCATCGGGCGCGATGGTATTCACTTTGTACTCCATCGTATAAGGGTCGTCGGTGGTGTCGACGTGCACAAACCAGTAGATGTCGGCGCGTTTGGGGCGTTTCTGGAAAATCGAATAGATAATCTTTGACTCGATCTCCGACTGTCGCGCGGCGTTGCTCATGAACACGATATGCGTGGCGTACTTTGGAATGCTGATGTCGCGACTAAGCTCTTTCAGCGATTGCAGGTAGTGGTCGATTCGCACGTATTCCGTCAGGCGCAGCTTGATCTGGAATGCCTGCAACCAGATATACATCACGCCCGCGATGGTGGCCCCGATCAGCAGTGACACGTACCCACCATGCGGGAATTTGATGAGGTTAGCTACCAGAAAGGAGCCCTCAATCGCCAGATAGACCGACAGGAACAGCACCACACCCCAGGCCTGGTATTTTTTGCTGTAGAGGTAATAGGCCATCAGCATCGTTGTCATCAGCATCGTCAGCGTGATGGCTAGCCCGTAGGCGGCTTCCATGTTGCTCGACTCGCGGAAATACAGCACAATGCCCACGCAGCCTAGCCAAAGCAGCAAATTGATGCTGGGTACGTAGAGCTGTCCTTTCTGTACCGACGGGTAACGCAACCGAACCTTGGGCCAGAAATTGAGCCGGATGGCTTCGCTGATGAGCGTAAACGAGCCACTGATGAGCGCTTGCGAGGCGATAACCGTCGCCGACGTAGCAATGACAATCCCGACGGTGAGGAACCACTCGGGCATCAGCTGGAAAAACGGAATCCGCTCGTTGAGGTTCTCGTTGGCGTGATTAACGAGCCAGACACCCTGCCCGAAATAGTTGAGCAGCAGACAGACCTTCACGAAGGCCCAGCTCACCCGAATGTTGGCACGGCCGCAGTGGCCCATGTCGGAATACAGCGCTTCGGCTCCGGTTGTACACAGAAAAACCGACCCCAGCAACCAGAAGCCGCCCGGATACTCGACCAGCAGTTCGTAAGCGTAGTAAGGGTTAAGCGCCACAAAAATGCTTGGATCCTGGGCGATGCTGCCAATGCCCAGCACGGCTAGCATACCGAACCACACCATCATGACCGGCCCGAACGCCGTACCAACCACGCTCGTGCCAAAGGCCTGAATCAGAAAGAGTACTGTCAGGATACCAATCACAATGGTAACGATCTGGCTTTCTGTGATGGTGGGGTAGAGCTGGCGCAGTCCTTCTACCGCTGAGGTGACGGAGATGGGGGGAGTAATAATCCCGTCGGCCAGCAGTGCCGAGCCTCCGATGATAGCGGGCAACGTGAGCCAGCGGGCATGCCGGCGCACCAGCGCGTAGAGTGCAAAAATCCCGCCTTCGCCCCGGTTATCGGCTCGCAGAATCAGGATTACGTACTTGACGGTGGTTTGAAGCGTGAGCGTCCAGAAAATACAGGAGAGCGCTCCGCGTACAACTTCGGCATCAATGACGTTGGTGGGGCCAACGATGGCGCGAAGCGTATAAAGTGGCGACGTACCGATGTCGCCGTAGATGATGCCCAAGGCTACCAGCAAACCGGCGGCGGAAACCTTGTCTAAGCTTTTTTTATCTTCCATAGAAGCCTATTGATCGCAACTGCATAGCGGTGAGCGATCATAGCGGGCGCAAAGATAACAGGTGGCTGTACAGAATGTTCATGGTGCACCATCAGGAGGTCCTTACGATAGGATGGGGGCATTGCTGCCGGGAATCCGCTATTTTTGCACCAATTGATGACCTTTTCCGGCTGCTCGATAGCCAGCGACCCGATCTAGGGTCAGGCTTTTTATGTTTATACTCTACGCTAAATTGGTTGCCTCGCTGCTACTGGCGGCGATTCTTTTTCTTGTTCTCTGGCAACGGCAGCGTATCGAAAGCGAGCTAGCGCGACCCAATGTGCCCTGGTTACCAGTATTCTGGCTGGTCCTGCGCCTGGTGCCGTTCTTGTTTATTTACGTAATACAGGATTTTCATCCCCAGTCAGATGTGCGGGGGTATTATTACCCGATCGCCCAGGCGGCCGCGTATGGCAAGGTGTTGTATCGCGATGTAATCTGTCCATACAGCCCGCTCTTTGGCTATTGGCTGTCGCCGTTTGTCTGGATCTGGCAGGATCCTAAAGGGATTGTGCTGGCCATGACGCTCTTCGAACTGCTGGCCGTCTGGCTAACCTACCGCGAGCCCCTGTCTCCCGAAAAGCGGCCGGCGCGGCTGTTCCGTTGCCTGGTGTATTACCTCTTGCCCGTGTCATTTGTCTTCTGCGTGACAAGTGGGCAGGAAGATGTGGTGCTGTGGATCTTCGCCCTGCTGGCCGGGAAAGCCCTTGCCAACAATCAGTCGTTCCGGGCCGGGCTGTGGTTTGCGTTGGGGCTCCTGTCGACCAAGGCCCTGTTTGTGTTGATGGGCGTACCTCTGTTTTTTATGGCGCGGAAAAAGTGGCCGTTCATCGGCGCCTGTGTAGCGCTGGGCCTGCCAGTAGCGCTGTTTTATTACTGGAAAGCCGAGTTACTTTTTATTCAGCAGCCGCTGGAGGAGGGTGCTTACCTGAAAGCCCCCAACCTGCGCTCGGTGCTGGCCCCTTTTATCGGCGAAGCGATCAACCGTTTCCAGCGTATAGAAAGCTACCTTGGGCTGCTC